>JAWSUM010000037.1:0-24880 GCA_033549165.1 Methanolobus sp. | reverse complement strand
GCGCTGACTCCATTCCGAGGTCCCGCGATATCTCAAAAAAGTTGACGAAAACGAGTGCCAAAGATACTAGGCCAAAGTCTGCTGGAGCCAGAAGCCTTGCAAGGACTACAGTAATAGCGAAATTGATAACTTTTAATAGTAATTTGTTTATGGATACCCATATAACACCATTAATAACTTTCATTTTTAGTGACATATTGCCGCGTTAAATATTGATTTTTAAAACATGGAATTCTGTTTTCATAGTGCATAGGAATAGAATCACATCCCCTGCCACTCCTTTTTTAGTTTTAATTTTATTATCAATTAATATGCAATCATTTTAATGGAATCTACTTCAAAATGCTTTACAATCTATAAAAACATATCAGGTTCATTTTTTATTATTGTGCTTTTCTATTGTAATTGGCAATGATTACTACTTTTTAAATATTACTACGATCATATTAGTATTCAATCTATGGCTCAGAAGAAATCCTCAATTGAACAAGTTCAATAATACTCAGTAATATGTATTCAGATACTCCTTCAACAAAACCAATGTCAATAGCTGGTGTTGTGTATATTTATTCTTGGGATATTTATAACTGTATATCTGTAAATGTGAGTTTCCTGATGGAGGCCATCAAATTGTCATGTGAAAGATGGAATAAAAGATAGTTTTTCTAATATCTGCAGAGAGACTTTTAATTACAATTTAAACAGAAATATTTGTTTCTATTTTTAGGATACTATGAATCCCCTATGTTCATAACTTTAAATATGTGTTCACAAAAATTATATACATGCCCAGTATTGAATGTTATGTGGTCAGAATGCTACAAGAAACTCTAAGAAAGGCTTTGAAAAATAAGTTTATCTTTATTATTTTCCTCGTTCTTATATTTTCTTTTGTGAAATCGGCTTCTGCATTAGAATACTATGTCTCAATTAATGGTGATGATTCAAACTCTGGAGCAACTATAGGATCTCCTTGGAATACACTTGATTATGCTTCAAAAAATCTGAAGGCAGGTGATACATTGTATGTAATGAATGGAACTTACAGTACTCCTTTATCATTCAATCACAATGGTACTGCTGAAAAAGCTATTAGGGTGGCTGCATATAATGGTTTTCCAATAATTGATATGAAAGGTTCAGGCAATGCTTTAGAATTCACTAAAAACGAATGGATTATCGTTGATGGAATTAGTGCTTACAACTCGTCACACTCAGTGTCAATTGTTTCATCAAATAATATTACTATCATAAACGGAATATTTAACAAATCTATAGGTAATAATGTCCATATCGGTAGATTCAGTGATTGGGTAAGAGTAGAAAATTGTGTTATACAAAATAGTGGATATAACGGAATTACAATATATGGTGATAGAGGTATCGATAATCTTGTAAGTCCCGGTAGCGGTGTTCCTAATACGCACATTTCCGTCATTAATAATAAGATTCTAGATTCATATATGCACAATGCGATAGATCTTTATGGAACCTTGAATAACTGCGTAGTTACGGATAACCTTATTTCAAACTCTTCTTATAGAGGTATATATTTTCATGATCTACATGACATTCAATCTGGAATTGTTATATCAAATAATACTATTAGTGGAGTTTTAGATGGCATAATATTTGAGACGCTCGTCCAAAATAGTACTATAAGTGATAACAGTTTTTTTAATTTAAGGAGGAGTGGTATAAACTCTGCAGTTGCAATAAATAATGTTTCGGTAGTTGGAAACTACATAGATGTTCCTGCTGAAAACAACGCAGAAGTTATTGCACTAACTGGTTACAACAACACGTGTATCGGTAATGTTTTGCTATCAAAAAAACTATATCGTTTTAACTCTGGTAACAGTGGAAATAAAGTCATCGATGCGCAAGATTCAACTTATGCGATCAAGAATCAATGGGGAGCCTTTTCTGAAGTTGAATATTCTAATAACAAAGTTTTCCATGCACCGGGGTTGAATCCAATTTATTATCCATATAAAAGCAGTGTTTTAGTTCCTGCCACTAATAGTTTGTCTATAAACTCTTATCCAATATTAATAAAGCCACTTTATGGTAATTTGCAAGGAATTATTGTCAATGAATGTGACATTCCAACTAACTGTTACTCCTTGTCCATCGAATCTTCCTCTACTGTATATAATCCTATTCAAATTACTATTCATTCAAATTCATCCAATAGGTTTTTTGATGTATATGTGGATGGAGTTTATTTTGAAACCATAGTATCAAACGATGAAGGTACATTAGTTTGGGATTATGATAAAGACTGGGATTCAGAAAAATCTTTCACATTTAAAATTGATCTCGATAGAGATTCACTCCTCTCCGGCGACACCACCACCTTCACACCTTCCGCAACATCCCTTACAACCGACATAGGAGACTCCACAACCTTCAGTATCAGCTCCGGCCAGCCGTTCACCAGCCTGGACTGGTATCTTGACGGGGAGCTTGTGGAGAGCGGGGCTATGAGCTATACTCAGGAATGGACCACTTCCGGAACACACTCGATCAGTTTTGAAGGGGATACCGGGCTGGATGTTATCACTGAGACATGGTCTGTGGTTGTGTCAGAGGTGGGTTCCTCGACCATCAGCATTTCACCGTCATCGACCGTGGTCGCTCCGGGGGAAACTTTCTCCCTTGATGTGTACATTGATCCTAAAGTTCCTCTGTCCGGATCACAGTTCGATATGCAGTACAGTAGTCTTGCTTCGGTGAGCTCTGTGCAGGAGGGTGGCTTGTTCTCTTCCGGTGGGCTGTCCACTACGTTCTATGGTGGCGATGTCGACGAGCTGGCTTCCGTCCTTGGTAGTGTATATTCCGCCATAATGGGTTTCGGGACAATATCCACTGCAGGTTCCATGGCCACAGTGAACATGGTTGCCGGAACCAGCACCGGAATCCTGGAACTCGCATTATCGGACGTCGTACTTAGTGATGCTGACTCAGATCCGGCCCCATATGATGTCGTAAATGCGACGGTCCTTGTAGACTCTGCCCCGGAGTTCGAACCGGTCTCTGCCGAGTCTGTAACCGAGGGAGATACTATTATGTTCATGGTCAGTGCGACAGATCCGGACGGCGATCCGCTCACATACTCATGTACATCCCTGCCTGACGGAGCAACTTTCAATCCTGCAACCAGGCTCTTCACCTGGAACACACTGGAGGGGGATGCAGGAGACTACAATGCGGTATTCGGTGTCACGGACGGCTATCTCAAAGATTCCATCAGTGTCGGCATGACCGTCGCCCCGCTTAACCATGCACCTGTTATCAGTACCTTCGAACCCGCAGATACTGCGGTGTTCGAAGAGGGAGGCACTGTCACTATAAGCGTGGGAGCAGTAGATGCTGATGACGACTCTCTCAGCTACACCATTGCCATCGACGGCTCACAGGTCAGCAATTCCACGACCTATGAATGGTATATTGGCTACACATCCGCAGGCTCTCATATCATAGAGGTTACAGTAAGTGACGGAATGAACACGGTCACCAGCTCCCATACCGTTTCAGTGACCGACCTGCACCCCAGATGGGATATCAATGAGGACGGGATCGTGAATGTCCTCGATGTAACATTTGTAGGGCAGAACTATGGCAAAGTGTACTCCGACAGCCTTCCAAGGTGGGACATCAACCAGGACGGTAACGTGAACATACAGGACCTTTCCATCGTTGCAGCCCGTTTCGGGCAAAGTGTTGAGTGATACCGCAGAGTATCACTTTTGACTTTTACTTGTCCTGTAATATTATCAACGCAACCATCCGCCGCAGGCGGCACATTCCTTCGCTGCTTTATCGAAGACCATTGCATTTATCCGCTAATAGATCAGGAGGAGACCTGCAGGGTGGATCTTGAATCACTTGTATGCCTTATCATGATGAATGAAGCTCAAAAGAGTAATAGTGTTGTCAGTATCGTCTACTTCATAGATCAAAACAAAAGAACCGATGTGAACCCTCCGATATCCTTTGGGTACGTTACGTAAGGGTTTACCACATTCAGGATTTCTGCTGTATGTATTCGAATACTTCTTCAAAGGTCCCGGCGGCAGGTTCCATAAATTGTGAGCACTGCAATCATTTTTACACTTAATCTCAGAGTGTCTGCCTTCGTATCCATTTATCACTTTCTGTTCTTAAGAATGAAACGTATCAAGTCCGGACCCATGCTCAGTTCCGGGCCTATCTTTGCTTCGATCTCTCCGTCTGGAAGTCCTTCTCTCCTGTACCGGTCTATAAGGTCATAGACTCTCTGTGACACTTCTGAATACTCATCAATGTCTTTGTGAGGAGTTCCCATATCACCCCCGATAAGGGCAATTCCATGCATTTCAAGGTACATCTTAATAGACTTTGAAACGGTCTTTTTATAAGAAGGAGGAATCAGGAGAGTTTTCAGTTTCGGGCACTTCAGGACCAGGGAAAAGATAGCTTCATTTGAAGGTCTGAAAGAAAGATACACGATTTCTTCTCCTGGTTCGAGGGTATCAATATCTTCTTTTGAATTTACAATTCTGATTTTCATTTTTTCTCCAACCCGTTTTGAAATGAGTTCTCAGTCGTGCAGCATCCATATCACTTAAAAATATTCAAATCAGATAAAGGCACAGCACGTCACTTTATAAGGGTAGTTGGTAATTTGGACTGATTCATGATTTGCCAGGTTTGCTATGTCATAAACTATATAAATTCCTTTCTATATGATCTTTTTGAATTTATGGGTATGAAGTTTTGTAAAGCTATTCCATAGTCCAGCTCCGGTGATGCTCTTCTCTTTTGTGAGCTACAGAGATTCCAACATTTCATTTTTGTGAATGGTATCTACATGGCAAATGGAAAGACGTCCACCTGCGGAGGCAGCATTTGTTTTCTCTTCCAATACTTCGCTGCTGTATCGCAGACGATTGCATTCATTCTGTAATTGAAAACTACCGACTTTAAAATTACAATCAGCAGGATTTCGACAGAGCCAAAGTCTTATCAATTTAAATGCAATAAGTATCAGATTAAAATAGCATCACAGCAAAATAACCAATTGAAAGATGTCCATGTCCTCAAAAAAAAATAATCTTCCAATCAACGATTCGTTCGATCTTGCACAGTCTCTGGGTCTTGACAGAAATGTAGGAAAAGAAGTTCTGGAGCTTTGCCGCCGGAATGACATCTCTTTCCTTGGACTTTTCGGTTCTTTTTCAAGAGGGGAACAGACAAAAGAGAGTGATCTGGATCTCCTGGTAACATTTTCAAAAGGAAAGAGTCTCATTGACCATATTAAAATAGAGAAGGATTTTGAAACCTTGCTCGGGAAGAAAGTTGATCTGGTCACCGAAAAATCACTGAGCCCGTACATTGCACCTGTAATCAGAAAAGAGATGAGAAGGCTTTATCGTGAAGGATGATTCCGTTTTCCTGTATCATATTCTGGACGCCATAGATCAAATAGAAGAATATACGGCGGGTATAACCTATGAGGAATTCCTTGAAAAAAGATTGATACAGGATGCTGTTGTAAGGCAACTTGAAATTATAGGTGAGGCCACAAAGAACCTTTCTTCAGATACAACAGGGTACTACCCTCAGATTCCCTGGAAAGAAATTGCAGGAATGAGGGACAAACTAATCCATGTCTATTTTGGTGTTGATCTGGAAGAAGTCTGGAACACGGCAAAAAGAGATTTACCTGGTCTGAAGAGAGTTGTAAATATGATTTTGGACAACTGAGAACTCTTAAGTATCGAATCAACAGTTTAAGGCTCATCATAAGAAAGTGTAAAGCTGCAGGAATGTTGTTCTCTTCGTGTATTTCATATCCTGCATTGATCACTTTTTGCCTTTCCGGATAATCATGTCCTGCCCGCTATCATCATAAAGAACCCGCCATCTCTAAATCAAAACACTGTGGCCCGACTCCCGGCCGGGCCCTCCGCAAAAACCGGCGCGTTCAGAACCTGCCGGGCAGGAATATCCCCAGAAGGCAAAAAAGCCCTGTCAGGGCGTACATTGCCAATGTTGCCTGTCTTTCTGTAACCCGGTAATAATAGGGCAACACCCATTTGAGAGTAAGGGGATTGGGGACTTCCAGTGTTCCATCCTCGCGTTCTTTACCGAACTTCGCAACGGGGAATTTCTTTGCTCTCCAGTAGACGTACATCAGGAAGTTGACAGTGTGGGGTATAAGCATTATAAAACCGCTGATAACAAAACCCTGTATGACTACGATCGCGCCTATGGCTGCTCCAATTGTCAGTGAACCGACGTTGCCCCAGAATATCCTGGACGGGTACCGGTCATAGAGGAAGTATGCAAGTGTGGCTCCTGTAATACTCGCAATCGCGAAGATATTTTCTACATCCCCGAGCAGCGCAGACCTTACAATAAGGGATATAAGAACGATAACTGAAAGACCGGAAGCGAGTCCGTTGAAACCGGAATGCATATTGACAAGGTTGGACGCAACCAGGACAAAGGTAGGAACCACAAACTGCAGGTACAATATTCCCAGCTCGAAATCACCTATGGACGGAAAAGTGAAAGCTGTGGTGGTAGCATACTGGATAAGCGGGTAGGAGCAATAGTACATCAGCAGTAACTTTGTCACTCTGCCAATGTCTATCATATCGTCAAGTATGCCAAAAAGCCCGAAGAGTGCCACTACTATCAGGGCTACATAATTGGTAGTTGAGAATTTGAAAAAGAGAGTAGTAAGTGAAAAGCTTACCATGGCCACAAGAAGAATGGCGATGCCGCCTCTATCAGGGACCATTTTAAGTTCATGCTTATAAAAGTCCCTTGCCAGAATTCCTTTTTCTGTTAATTTCTTTATGAAATATGGCATGGATAAGTATGTAGCAATAAAAGGGAGCAGAAAGCTGCTACTTATTATTAGTCCACTGATGAATGAAGGTGATCCCATGTCTAACATCATACTGACACTCATAGAACTCGTTTTATTTAGGAAATATTATAATATTTTATTTTCTATGTTTCTAGACTCTGGTCATATATAGTTTTTGTGCTGTCAGCAGGCTATTTCTTGTTGATGTGATATTAAATGGTCATTATGAGGATGAGATATCGGTTCGCACTTATCTTTATATACTTGATGCGAGCATACTTTGATTGAATAAGATTACTGGGTTGTTGTCTATTCAATGAATATCGTATGGTCATTGTGACCATATACAAAGGAAAATTGGTGGTTTAAATGAAATTAGTGGAGACTAAATGTGCAACTTGTGGGAGTGCGATATATGTTTATGAGGAATTTGTCCGTGAAAAGATGTATTGTACTCTGCACTGTATGGAGTCTGCAAACTCAGGGGAGATGTTTGCCAGGAAGAATGAAATATATGCCACGTAATCTCTCGTACCTTAAGTTTACCTCACTGTAAAATCAGTGCAAGCAGAACAAATTTATAATCTCATTTCTATTATCTTTACTCATATGAGAAAAGTCCTAATAACAGGGGGAATGGGTCAGGTAGGAAGTTATCTTGTAGATGAATTTCGAATGAGTTCACAGGTGACGATACTTGACAACCTATCCTCTGAGAGTAAATATGTTCTTCCTGAAAACGTACGTCTTATAAAAGAAGATATCCGTTCTTCCCATGCTCAGGAAATTGTTGCTGAGCATGATGTTATAATCCATACCGCAGCCCAGATAAGTGTTAAGAAGTCTATGGAAGATCCTCTTTTTGACGCGGATAACAATGTTTTTGGTACTTTGAACCTTCTTGAAGGGGCACGCAGGGGAAATGTAGAGAAGTTCATATACTTCAGCTCGGCTGCTGTGTACGGGAATCCCGAATACCTTGCTGTGGATGAGAAGCATCCTGTAAATCCCATGTCTCCCTATGGAGCAAGCAAGTTGTGCGGGGAGAAATACTGTACCATGTATCATGCAGCTTATGGCCTTCCTACTGCCTGCATACGCCCTTTTAATATCTACAGTCTGCGGCAGGACCCTTCTAATCCCTATTCAGGTGTTATATCCAAGTTCATAGATCGGGTCAGGCAGGGTCTTCCGCCCATTATATTCGGTGACGGTCTGCAAACAAGGGATTTTGTCTCGGCACATGATGTTGTAAATATGGTTGTCCTGCTTTCCAGGGACCGTGATCATAACGGAGAAGTATTCAATGTGGGGACGGGCGTAAAGACAAGTATAATCGAACTTGCCGATCTGGTCATGGAACAATTCGACCTTAAAGCGGATATTGAATTCAGGGATCCGATGCATGGGGATATCAGGGACAGTTATTCTGATATCAGCAAAGCCAGAAATCTGGGTTATAGTCCTGGAGTGGGGTTGAAAAGTGGTCTGGAAGAGATGACCGGACATATGCCTACAGGTGAGTAATTTTCGACTGAGGTTACAGTTCTTATGGTTCGGAAGAAAAAACTGTTACAAAACAAATTTGTCTCTTACATTGTTCTTTTGATACTCTATGCCGTCAGGGAATCCCTGGATGCAGTCAGGAGTATCCAGACCTTTGACTGGAGAAGCAATAAAAAAAATATCTTCCTGATTATCACTGTTCTCTATGCAGCCATGATCTTTTACCTTTCCTCAAGATCGGACATCAGTGTGCCTACGCACATATTCAAGTTTCCTTTAATGTACCAGTTAAAAGATCTCCTTGAAAGTGCAAATCTCACATTTATAATTGATTTTGTGGAATATTCATATCAGCACAGGGACAAGGTTGCCCACATGTTCCTGTATTTCGGTCTGGGAATATTCCTGCATCTGACCTTCAGGAACTCGGATAACAGAATATTGAAAAAATATGCGGCTGTTTTGGCAATTATCATAGGCATACTATATGGCATAAGCGATGAGTTTCACCAGATGTATGTTCCGGGGAGGACATCCAGCATACATGACCTTTATGCAGACGGACTTGGCGTGACCATAGCCCAGATAGTATTTGTGATCTTGCTTATAATAGGCCTGCAGATCAGAAAAAAAGGAAAAAAAGAAACGCGTCAGGAATAATTCAGGCGCGCATGCCGTTCATAAAGACTAAGCAAGGAAACCCATTCCCTTCAGGGGATTGGGTGATTGACCCGGGCTTTGACGGGGTGCTGGTTCCTGTCACCACGACCTATTCCCTTGTAGATGAAACCCGCTTCTATGAACTCATCCGGATCGATCACATTCCTGCCATCAACGATGACCGGGTTTGCTTTTCCCATCAATGCCTTCAATGAAGCAGGATCAATGGCAAAGTATTCCTTATGTCCTGTGAACAGCACTGTGACATCCGCATCCCGGACAACCTCTTCCATATCCTTCAATATGTCGACGTCCGGGTACTGGAGCACATGGGGGTCATGGACCAGGATATCTGCACCTGCATCAAGCACCATGTCCCTGTATGGTTCAGAAGGTGGATTGCGGGCGTCATCGGAATCATTGATAAAGGCCCAGCCCAGCATGGCTATCTTTGAGCCCCTGATATCCTTATTGACCCTCTGGAGGGCGGCCTCTGTAAGGTTATACATATGCACGGGCATGAAGTCATTGACCCTTCTTGCAAGTACATATATCGATTCCGCGTTCTCGGGGTAATCCAGGGTCTCGCTGCCCAGCTTGACACCGCGCTCGAGATGGTAGGTGTCCTTGGTCAGGCAATGGCCGCCAACACCTGCACCAGGCCAGAGCATGGCCCTGGTTATGCCTTCTCCTTTAAGGCTATCAATGCCGGTCCTTACATCATAGACGTTTATTCCCATGGTCTCGCAGTAGAGCGCAAGCTGGTTCACGGCTGCTATCTGCAGGTCCCTGAATGTGTTCTCAGCAGTCTTTGTTACTTCTGCAGCAGTTGCTGTCATGGGGATGACCGTTCCTTTGGTCAGGACAGGTGAGTACAGTTCCACGGCTCTCTCTGTGCTGGCCTTATCGATACCACCAACGATACGGTCATGTTCCTGTATATTGCGCAGCAGTCTTCCAACCATCACTCTTTCAGGGGCATGGGCCAGTGCAAAATCCTCTCCCGCCACAAGGCCTGACTCCTCTTCCAGGATCTTCCGGGCCATACTATCTGTGGTTCCGGGCGTGATCGTCGATTCAAGGACCACCAGCATACCTGGCTGGAGATACCTTCCTGCATTACGAATACCCTCGATCAGGGCTCCAAAATCAGGCTCAAGTGCCTTTGAATCTGCGAACGGTGTCTGTATTGCAAGAGTTACTGCATCAAGTTCCGCAATCCTTGAGAAATCCGGTGTGCACTCGAATTTGCCTGCCTTGACAACTTTCTGCAGGAGTTCTTCCAGGCCCGGCTCCTCGCCCTTGAGGGGGCTTTCTCCCCGGTTAAGCATATCTATCTTATGTCCGGATGACGGGGAGTTCCTCTGGAATCCCAGCACATGGTCGAATCTGTCCGAGTCGGCAAACAGTGCAGCAGCGGGAATGCCCACATAACCCATACCGATGACCCCTATCTTCTTTATGGGCCCTTTTTCCCTTAAAATATTTTCAAGTTTGTTGCTCATAGTATCACTTCATATGTGTATCATCTTTTCTTCCTGATAGGACCTGATGGCAGCAAGGCTGACATTGAGCGCATGAATGCCGTCCTCCCCACATGGTTCGGGCTGCCCGTTGTTGGCTATACGATCAATGAAATGTTCAAGTTCGTTCCTGAGGGGTTCCTTTTGTTCTATCTTGGCTTTTCGCACCCAGTTGCTGTCATGAAGTTCCAGGGTCTGGTCGATGTAATCAAGATATGCAACGCCTTTAACTCCTACAGCGGTCAGTTTTCTCACTTTATGCGGTGTAAGCCAGTTGACCTCCACAAGTCCTGAGAATTCGTGGTCGAAACGCATGTGAATGGTAGCATGGTCTTCCATGGAATGGATATCGGCTCCGGCAACAGCGTAAACCTGATTCACATGCCTGCCATAGAGGAAGGATATGACATCAATGTCATGTACGCCGATGTCGAGGATAACACCTACGTCCCTTATTCTCGGGTTATAGGGTCCGACCCTTGTCGTCGAGATGGAGACTATCTTCCCGAGCAGGCCTGAATCTATTATCTCTTTTAGTCTTAATATTGCAGGATTGAACCTTTCGATGTGCCCGACCATAACGCAACGGTCCACTTCCTTTGCAGTACTCAGAATGGCCTCTGCATTTTCAGTGCTGTCTGCAATTGGTTTTTCCACAAGTACATTGGACCCTGCCCTTAATGCATCGATGGCTACATCCTTATGCATTTTAGTGGGGACCACAATGCTCACAGCATCAAGTCCTTCCGAAAGCAGCTCATTATAGTCTGTGAAAGGCCGCGTATTGTACTGCTTTGCAAGTCCTTCCACAAGGTCAGCATCAATATCCGAAATACCCACAAGTTCCACATCTGGCATCTCACTATAAATGCGTATGTGGTTCTTTCCCATTGATCCTGCTCCGATCACTCCTGCTCTTATCACTTATTACCACTCCATTCCCTGATCGAGTTGATTATGAAATTGATCTCCTCCTCTGTCACCTGCGGGTGTACGGGGAGGGAAAGTACTTCTCTGCTCATCTTCTCGGACACGGGCAGTTTCTCCGCGTATCCCAATTCCTGATAGTATGGCTGCATGTGGATGGGTATGGGATAATGGATGCCTGTGCCTATACCCTTCTCTCTGAGGAACGATGCGAGCTCATCCCTGTTCTGTGTACGTATTGTATACTGATGGAATACATGGCTGCATTCCTGTCCGATCACCGGGCAGGTCAGACCTTCTATTCCTTGAAGGCCGTCTGTAAGCAGCTGTGCATTGTGTTGCCTTTTTGCAGTGTAACCGTCCAGTTTTTCCAGTTGCACAAGGCCGATGGCAGCGCATATGTCCGTCATGCGCAGGTTGTATCCAAGCATCTCATGCAGGTAACGCTGTCTGGAGCCATGTTCACGGATCATTCGGGCTCTTTCTGCGATATCCCTATTGTTGGTTGTTATCATACCACCTTCACTGGTGGTCATGTTCTTGGTGGGATAGAAGCTGAATGCGCTTGTTCCGAAGGAACCTGCTTTTCTCCCATTGAAGGTTGCACCATGGGCCTGGCAGGCATCTTCTATAATTGCAAGGTCATTATCCTCTGCGATCTCCTCAAAGGCTTTCATATCCGCCGGCTGGCCATAAAGATGCACAGGCATGATAGCTTTTGTTCTGCCTGTGATCTTCTCGGCAACAATGTCCGGGTCAAGGTTGAAGGTGTCGGAGCTGATGTCCGAGAAAATTGGTTTCGCACCGGTGAAAAGCACGGAATTTGCGGTTGCAACAAAGCTGAACGGGCTGGTTATCACCTCATCTCCCGGGCCAATGCCATGTGCAAGCAAGCCTGCGTGCAGGGCAGCGGTCCCGGAATTCACGGCGATCGCATGTTCAACTCCCGTATGTTCAGCAAATGCCTGCTCAAAATCAGTTACACGCTGACCCTGGGCTATCATGCCTGAGCGCAGTACGTTACTCACAGCCTGGATCTCAGCTTCATCAAGTTGTGGCTTTGCAATTGGTATCATTATATCCCCTCATATTTCTCAATTATTTGTTGTCGATGTTGCTATTTATTATTATTATTATTATTATATTCTATTTATACATTGCATTACATCCGGCAGGTCCTTTATAATTGCGGGGCAGCCGATAGCAAGTTTCCAGGCAGGTACATCCTTTGTCACCAGTGCTCCTGCAGCCACCATAGCTCCCTCCCCGATTTCCACGCCAGGCACAAGGGTTGCATTAGCCCCGATGGATACTCCTTTTCTTAAAATTGGTCCCTCAGGGACGTATTCTCCCCTGATCGGGTATCTATCGTTTGCCAGTACGGCGCAAGGTCCGATAAAGACATTATCCTCTATGGTCACATGAGTGGGAATGTAGACATTCCCCTGGACACTGACATTGTTTCCGATGCAGACATTGCCATCGATTATCACATTGGTGCCAATGAGGACATTGTCTGCTATGGTCGTTCTCTCCCGTATCATGGCATTATGGCCGGTCTTGAACCTCTTGCCGGTCTTTACATTGCTGAAGATGGTCGTACCGGCGCGAATGAAGGAGTCATCACCTATATGGCAGCCGGGGAATTCGAAATCCTCTATTTCTTTTCCTTCGGATAATATCCTTAACAATATATCATGTTGAGGATATCCCAGGATCACATTCTCCATGACTGTACAGTTCTCTCCCATGGTCGTGGAGCCGTATAATCTTGCAGACCTATGGATATGGTTGTTACTCTCGTGCATTAACCCACTCTCTTGTGATATATAATGTGTTTAACATATAAGCATTTGTGATTTGCAAATTAATTTAGTAATATAACTATAGTAATATCTCTTAGATATTACTCTTTACATCTGGACAGAACTTCCAGTTATCCTAGGCTATGTTCATTGTTACCCCAACCAAATTATACATTATATGACATTTTCAAATAAATAATTTCGCCGTTTTTATTTCAAAAGTTTACTGTTCTGACCAGCCACTATGATCCCAAGCAGACAGGCCAGGCCCACGATCTCTGAGATGAACACCTGACTCTTCATTTTCTGCGTGATGTTCATGGCCCTGGTGGCCCTGAAGGACCTGGGATTTGGGTTCAGGTACGAGCCGATGGAGTAGTCCTGTGTTTGTGAGCTCATCCTTTTTCAGATATCTTATATCGATCAAATACCAGAAAATAGGTCCTGTGAGATCTGAAAACGACAGTTTTAAATAACATCTATATAAAATTATATAATCATTAGTATAATTAGTTCATTTATCGGGAGAAAACATACATGATATGCAAATATTTCAGCCAGTGTGAACATGCCAGCAGTACTGACTTCACCTGCACCGAAGATGAGGGTGGCACATACTGCGGCAAGTTCAGGACAATGGCCGGGGAAACCACAGATACCGGAAGCTCCTTGCTTTTATTCAGGCCTTTCCTTCAGTTAAGGGAAATACTGGAAGTCCTTTAAGGGATCTGTTCTGCAGGATGTGTAGAGTTTCTTCTTTTTTCTTCTGTTCGTATTATCGGGAAATGACACCTTTGAGGTGGATGGAATAGTTTAACTTGCAGAAGAGCGTAAATGGTACCGGGGTGTGGATAGTATCACTGCCTGTGCAGGGTTTTTGTTCCATATACAGAGGAGTAAGGAGTATCGTTGATGAGTACCACGACATTTGCCTGGTTGTTTCATGTGCCTGGACACCAGGTTACAATGCCCGGCTGCTGTCTTTGTGAATCAGGATGAGGGCTGGTCAGCATGCCATATCCTCCCACGCACCTGTTGTTCTTCGGATTTGCGGTTTTGATCGCAGGGATATTTGTGATGTCCGGGCTGGGATCTGAGGGTAAGGTGCGGATAAGCGACAAAGGATTCCTGCTGGTGCTGCTATTAGCCGGTACCATAGGCAGTCTTTTGCCGGATGTGCCTGCGGTATGGAACCTGCTGCTGCATGGCAATCTCAGGCACACCATGGCAGGGCCCATACCGTCTCATTCCCTGTTGTTTGGAATGATCCTGACTGCTCTGACTCTTGGTCTTGCTTATCTTGTGTACAGGAACTCATTTCGTGCCGGTCTGCTGGGAATGATTGTGGGGGTGACCTTTGTCTTCCATCTGGTCCTGGATGACCTGGAGGGAGGTAATATAGCGTACCTGTTCCCTCTTTACGATGGTCACTTAAGCATATTCGGGGCCCGGGTGCTTGCAACGATCATCCGGATGGTTCACGTCATGTTTGCAGGGTAACTGTGACCGCCTGAAGGTATGTATCCCTGGTAGCTGCTATGGATATTGATGGTCTTTTCTGGTAAGGCGCTTGATATCTTTCTGAAATGCATGGGTGATGTAAAGTGAATAGCTCACATTCATCACCGGAATATGTCAGATATATCCTTCACTTTTACAATAGGCCTTTTATCCGTTCTTCTAATATTTTCCAGCACTTCTTCCCTGAAGGGCAGCTCATCAACCGGATGCCAGTCTATCGGCTCACAAAAGGCAGCGTCAGTTTCGGATATCGTTTTGTCCCGGATATATCTTTCAATTATCTTCCGCTTACGTATACCCTCCTGCACGACCCAGGACCACCTGACCCAGGACATGCTCTGGATCTTCTCGTAAAGTTCATCATCAACAGGAACTGTCAAAGTAGGCATCAATTATCACGGCTCCGCTCAAACTGTTCGAATTCCTCGAGCATATGCACCTTCTTCTCAATACTATCTTTTGCAACCTAGGCCCAGTTAATGTCCGGAAAGTCCTCCATTTCCTTTTTAAGTTCATCGGGGAGAGATACAGTAAATCTTTTCATAACATCACCATTTACATAGAACTATGCATTTGCATGTATGTTTAACTAATGCATGATATCGGTTTTCAAATATCTTCTACTACCAGAGTGATACATATGAAGAAGCATCTGAGAACATCGGGGATACAATTCGCCTGATGCTGGAAGACATGAACGGGTCTGCTGAACTGGTTTACAACATAAGCTCTTATTCACTTTCCTCTCACTTCAAAAAACAATAACAAGAAACAGTTGTGTTTGAATTATCCTTAATATCCATCCATTCTCTATTTAATAACAAATATTTTATATATTATACCTGATGATAATACAATATAAGCTGGCAGTGCCCAGAAAATAGGATCCATAGGTCCGCATGGCTGACAGAAGAACAAGATTCCTGGAAAATACCGATGCCGTCTCCGAGGTCATAGGAGAGGTACTGCTTACGGCAGTTGCGGTACTTGCCTTCTCGATGGTGGCGGTCTTCATATTCTCGCAGGTAGCACCTAATGAGAAGGTCCACGCAGACATCCAGGGATGGGTAGGTGTGGATTCCGACACCATTTACCTGCGTCACGCAGGTGGTGAACCTATCGATATCCCGCAACTTAGGCTTATCATTGGCATCAACGGCACCGGGAGGGAGCTCACACCTTCCGAACTCGAACAGATAAAGGGAAATACTCAATGGGTTCTGGGCGAGACCATCAGGATCAATGCTTCCCAATTGTGGACCTACGATATAGGCCAGGATGACAACATTGCCGTCACCCTCATCGGCACCGACTCGAACCTGGTGATCAAGAGCGGTACCCTGCTCGGAAGTTCCCAGGATGTGACAACAAGTCCCGGAGGGTCGACACCTACAGCTCCTGTCCTGTCGAACCGGAACCCTTCCTCACCACATGAGAGCAACACTTCCCAGCAAGTGACTTTCAGTGCATCCAGCAGCCAGGCATCGGTCAATGAATTCCTGCTCAACGGCCAGCATCTTGCATGGTCCAACGGCACATCTCCCTCGTATACCAATACAAGCGCCTCGGTAGGTACGTACAACCTGACGCTGGTCGCAAGGAATACTGCTGATCCTCTGCTGACCGATTCAATGGAATGGACATGGACAGTGATAATGGAAACACCTCTGCGTGTTCCCGGAGTGGACATGCGTTTGCAGAAGTCCTACAAAGGTGGATATATTGCAGACGGGGATTACATCAGTTTCAGAACCGGAGGTGGTTTCAATTATATATCCGTTGGTGGAAATGGCAGATTCATTGGAAACAATCATGATGTAATGCTTGTCATGAACGGTCAGCAAACCGCAGGTGAATCCGATATAGGTATCTCGGGCTCTTCCAGGCAAATCACTAAATATGACTTCAATGTTGACTTCTATATGGACGGCAACCTGGAAGACACCGGAAACATAAATTTGATCTTCATAAACAAAGCGGATAACTTGCAGTCCACACTTTCCTATCAGCTACCCTCACATCTGTCCCAAACTTACTTCAGTGAGAACGGAGATGGCGACATAATCATTGGTTGGTCCGATAATGCTTCGGAGATCCGGCTGTACAACATAACACCTACCGATAGCAGCAGTTTCCGGCTGGATTTCGAACCGGGCCGCACCTATATGGATGGATTTGATGCGCTTTACGAAATAGTATGATATTCCTGTAAAAGAACAAAACAATGTAGAATTAGTAATTCTTGTTCAGCGTCAAAGGAATGTGCCGCCTGCGGTGAATGGATGTACTGGCTTTAAGTTGTTGACAAAGAGATTTACTGAAAAATATAAATCACATTCATTTGTAGTGAAGTTAGAGGGAGCATCTTTACTTTAATAATTCGATGAACTCTTCAACTGTAAGGTCCGAGATTCGTCTTCTGCTAGGGATTCCAGGCATGCCTGTATTGCCTCTTTTATATTTTCCAGAGCTTCCTCAACGGTGTCACCCTGTGAAACACAGCCTGGCAAACCGGAGCAACTTACAATGTAACCTCCAGCTTCTTCATCTTCTTCAAGGATGATTTTGAAACGCATAAACGATAATAATAGTTATTTGTTTAAATAGTTATGAGCCTGGGAGATTAAAAAAGTAATGCGGTAGAAACATGTTCAGTGTATAATACCACGGAGTGTTCCGGTTTGGTTTGATTGTATGAAAAGATTTGTCAGCAGTTATTTAATGTCCTCCAAGCAAGGACCGCACTGTCTCCCTGACACTTTGCTCCGAACCCCACTCAGGCTTCCAGCCCATGCTCTTCAATTTCTCGACAGATAACATCATCTTAGGGACATCACCTTTCCAGCCCCTGGGGCCACCAGTATAGCTGAACTTCACATTGCTCAATCCCATTTCCTCAACGATGATCTCGCCAATACGGGTAGGATTGGTGGCGTCCTCCGAACCGATATTGAAGATGTTGACCTCCCCGTCACTCTCAGATACCGCGAACGTCATGGCGTCCACACATTCCCTCACATGGAGATAGGACTTGGACTGTCTGCCATCGCCCAGTATCTCCAGCTCTGCAGGGTTCTTTCTCAGCTTGGCTATGAAATCCACGATAATGCCATGGGTTCCTCTGTCCCCTATTATATTGGCAAAACGGAATATCCATGATCGCATGTCAAAGGTGTGCGAATAGGATGTTATCAGGGCCTCACAGGCGAGCTTGGATGCGCCGTACAGTGAGATAGGCACCAGCGGTCCGTAGTCTTCAGGCGTTGGGATCACTGTGGCCTCTCCGTAAACGGTAGAGGTGGATGTGAAGGCAATGTCCTTCACGCCACTTTTGCGCATGGCTTCCAGAAGATTGTATGTGGCCGTGATGTTCTGGTCGAAATGTACTTTTGTATCCACGGCACCAAGGCGGACATCCGGGTTTGCAGCGACATGGAAAACAAGGTCGATGCCCTTGCATGCCGTCTCAATGGCATCGATGTCAAGCAGGTCGCCTTCTATAAGACTGAACCTGGGATCATCTATGTGGTGAGAGATAAAATCCATTCTTCCGGAGCTCAGGTTATCAAAAACAAAAACATCGTTCCCCATCTTAATAAGCCTGTCAGCAACATGGCTTCCGATGAATCCGGCTCCGCCTGTGACAAGCACTTTTCTTTTTGAAAATGTAGTTTCAAGCATTGTTTTCGCACTCAGATATTTTTTCAAGAAACTGGACATGCCTATGAGTGATATATCACTGGCTTAATAAACACTCTGCATACATTTAACTTTTCTGAACTTATTTCATGGGAAATATTAAAATGTATGACATTGACGAAACATGACTGTTAATCAATCAGGTGCAACTATTCCTGGGCAAGCGATATCTTTCTCTTTTTCTGCTTTCGGAAAAGTACGTTTAACTTGCTTATCGCGACCTTCATCTGTGGATAAATGTAAGCGGGACTCAATCTTAAGGAACCGGGACATTATCATCAAAGAGCATGCGGTGAGTACAGATAACACTTCCTATGTAATACTTTCAAGTTCAATTATGGACGACAAATAAGTAATAACTGTCATAATGTTGCATATCCTCAGGACTAGAATATAATTTTCATACGACTCCATTTATTCCACATTTTCCCTCGCCATACGATAATATTATTAATTTGAAACACATTTTGTTACGTGGAGTGGAGATGTGAGCATGTCCTGATCGACACTGCTGGTATTCGGTCAGCGGGCAGCTTGCAAAAGAAGACTTTGGTATAAAACCGTAAGAAGGGGAGTTTAATATGGGGATAACAGGCATAATACCTGCCTATAATGACGAGGCTAACATACACGACGTCATTAAAAAGGCAGGAGTCTATGTTGATAACATAGTGGTGGTTGATGACGGCAGTACCGATTCTACTGCGTACGTCGCAGAAAAGATGGATGCCTATGTAATAAGGCACGAAGAACATAAGGGAAAAATGGAAGCTCTTAGAACGGCCTTCGAGTTCTCACAGCGGTTCGGGGAAGGCCCTGTCCTTGTAATAAATCCGGGGCAACTGTATAACTCTGAAGAGATACCCAAGCTGATAGATCCTGTCATGTGGCTGGAAGCGGATGCTGTTGTCGGTTACAGCGCTTATCCTGACAATGGGTTAAGATACGATATACAGTCACTGATAGCAGGTAACAATGGTAATGGTAACGGCAACGGGCACATGTCGGAGCTGGGCAGGCAACACTTTGTAAAATTCCTATACGATAACATCGGATATGCGGCGTTTTCCGCCCAGTCGGCAAATTTCATGAAATTCGAGCCTGACTCCCTGCCAATGGAACTTTCCCTGGTCAAGGATATATCGGATGCAGGAATGAAAATAAAGGAAATAAACGTCAGTAAGCTGAGGGGATCAGACACTGATATCTTCTATAAGTATAAGATAGGTGTTGTTGTGCCTGCCTATAATGAGGGGAAGCTCATAGCAACAACCGTCGGTGGTATCCCTGACTATATCAAAAGGATGTACGTCATTAATGACGCCAGTACCGACAACACGGCTGAAGTGCTGAATTCCATCGATGACCAGCGTTTGTCTGTGATAACCCATGAGAAGAACCAGGGAGTTGGTGCCGCTATCCTGCATGGCTACAAGAGAGCTCTTCAGGAAGACATGGACATCGTTGTTGTCATGGGCGGTGACAACCAGATGAACCCTGCACACCTGCCAAATCTTCTGATGCCCATCATAGAGGGAAAAGCCGACTACACGAAAGGCAACCGCCTGGGTTATGAGGAGTTCCGTGGAGGAATGAGTTCCTGGAGACTTTTCGGAAATTCCCTCCTGACCCTGATCACAAAGATAAGCAGTGGGTACTGGCATATCATGGACCCACAGAACGGCTATACTGCGATCTCAAAGCAGGCTCTGTCCAACATCGAGATTGACAGCCTTTACACTTATTATGGTTATTGCAACGACATGCTTGTGAAACTCAATACATTCGGATTCAGGACCCTTGATGTTTCTATGCCTGCACGCTACGGTGAAGAGAGATCGAGCATAAAGTACGGGCGATATATGACCAAGGTATCAACCATGCTGTTAAAGAAGTTCATCTGGAGACTCAAGATGAAGTACTCTATACTGAGTTTCCATCCACTTGTGTTCTTCTATGCTTTCGGGATGATCTTCCTGCCTCTGGGTGCTCTCCTGACACTGTATATGGTGGTTGCGAACTTTATCACCGGCTGGTCCGTGCCATCAAGCCTTCCATTGGTAGATGCCCTTTTCATCATTGCAGGATTGCAATTCATCCTTTTCGCAATGCTGTTTGACATGAAGGAATGCTACAAGACAATGGATATCGGGATCTGATCGAGGATTGATGCTATAAAGCATCTTAAGAAATAAAGAAAGGAGGTGGGGTTGGCGGAATGTACAGGCCGCCAACCATGTGTCTGATAATAAATTCGGTTGTGACCTGCAGCGTTCCTGAGGTAGCAGGAAACATATGCAGTCACCTTCGTTCAATCTCCGGGATATCAGACTCCCGGGACCTCTACCGTATCATCGAAATTGTTGTTATCGAAGACCAGGTTGCTTCCGCTGGAAATGATCTCCAGTCCCTGGGTGGCACCTGATATAGGTTTCATGTTTGCAATGTTGTTGTTCTTCACAGCCACATTGTCAGTATTTTCCAGATTGATACCTGTTCCGCCGACTCCGTTGATATCGTTGTTCTCAACGGTAGCTCCGTCAACGCTCTGCAGCACGATAGCACCGTCATCTGATATGAGCCAGTTGTTGACGTCTTTCAGTGTATTGTCAGAGACTGTCACATTTGTGACCGGTTTGAGGACCATTCCTCCATGTCCTCCTATGACATAGATTCCGGAGTCCTGTTTCTGACCATTGGTGTAACCCTGGATCTGGTTGCCGGTGATCTTTACATCGTGCAGGGCTTCCGAATATTGATCTTCGCTGGTACTCTGGGAAACAGCGATCGGTATCTTCACATCTGTGATCGTATTGTCCTCTATGAAGAGGTTGTTGGATCCGTGACTGTCGATACCTTCCCATACCGGATTGTTCTCCACAGTGTTGTGCCTGATGTAGATGTATTCTGAATACTTGTATGAGCTACTTCCCTTGGCAACGGCAACACCATAGGAGTTGACATTGATCTTCCTGGTGTTGATGTCCTCGAAAGTATTGTCCTCAACGTATATGTTACTGGATTGCTTGCCTATCATTACTCCGCAATAACCGAAATCAAGGAACTGGTTGTTCTTTATGGTGATCTCTTCATTGTGGTAAGATGGCGAGTTGACATCCAGGTATACTCCGTAGCTCCTGAAATTTGTGAACTTATTGCCTTCGATAAGGCAGTTGTTACTGTTCTCGAATTTGATGAGTCCAACGTTGCCGACAACCGGCAGGTAGGCTTCATCCGGATCGCTGAATTCGAATCCTCTTATTGTAACATTTGAAGCGTTTGATATGTTGAAGATGCTGTATCCTTTGAGTACTGCACCGTTGCCTGCCAGCTCTATGTTTGATTTCAGTCCAATTGGTGAACTGATCATATATGTGCCGGAGTTGAACAGGATAGTTCCTTCATCAACAGCATTCACTGCAGCCTTTATGGCTTCTACGTCGTTATTTCCTTCGTATATTAGCTGTCCGTCCTTTGTGTGGACAGTTGTTGTGGTGGTGTCTTTGGAAATGCTTACATTGTAGTTGATTCCTTCAGCGCCGTTATTTTCGGCAGCTGAAGAAATTGCTGTTCCCATAGCAAAGCTGAGGAACAGACAAACCATTAAAAGGCTTGTAGTTTTTCTTCTATTATCCATTTTAGACCTCTCAAATATTGAGTCTTTAATAATCCGTTTTTCGATTATCTAGGTCAAGCTGTCAAAAATAGAGTTCTGGGTCGATATTGACCAATGAAGTGAACTAACTGTGAATGACACTTTGGGGACAGTGTCCGTTCTGAAATCAATGGGTCAACCGGGGTATCTATATTTTGTGACGAGCTCCTCGATAATATACTTTCCACTATATATATCCTTGCAGATGCAAAAAAGGTCCTAAGTTACTCAAAAGTTACTTTAAAGCCTTTTTAGGCCTTCCTTAATTCGGCCACCTCGGTTACAATGTCAATAAAAAAGGTAAGTAACAATTACAATCTGGCACACGATTTGCATGTGGCAGGTATTTGCTGATTATAGTCTTTCCGGAACACGGAAAGTCTTCAATGTATGATCGAAGAAGCGGAAATAGAAGGCATATTGCCGACTGAGCGGAACACAGGAATAAAAAAGCACAGGTTGAGGGGCTTATGCCTTTCAACCACTTTACATGTTCAAATTATCACTTTCAGAGTATCTGTATCATCGGTTGTAGCTGGCCCATCAGCTGCGCCATCTATTCCTTAGATAATGTTGTTCTCGACCACAGCATCGTTGACGTTGCTCATTACAATGGCAGTCTCGTCCGACAGCCAGCTGTTGCGGTCCTCGATGTTGTTATCTGAGACAGTTACCTTCAGGTAAGGCTTGGTAACAGTATTGTCATTGTTGTTACCGCCAGATACCTTAATGGCCAGATCCTGGTTTTCTGCAGAGAAATTACCCTCTATATTATTCCCGGTAACTTTCAGGCTATGAACTGGCACTGGGTACCTGTCATCATCATTTGCCTGGGTGACGGATATTGGTATCTTACAGTCCGTGACAGTATTGTTCTCAATGAAGAGGTAATTGGCTCCATGGCTATCGATACCCTCCCATCCGGGGTTGTTCTCCACGACATTGTTCCTGATGTAGATATACTCGGAATACTTGTATGAGCTACTTCCCATGGCAACAGCAACTCCAAAGGAGTTCTTGTTAAGCCCATTGATGTCGATATTACGGAATGTGTTATCCTCAACGACGATGTTCTTTGCCTGCTTTCCGATCATAACACCTGTGTAACCGTAATCCAGGAACTCATTATTCCTTATGGTGATCTCCTGGTTGTGATCGGATACTGCAGGTGTTATCAGGTTGATCCCATTATCCCTGAAATTGGTGAAAACATTGTCTTCAAAAAGACAGTTCTCACTGTTCTGGATGTCAATGAGACCTCTGCTGCCGGCACGTGCGCCATATTCCGAGTCAGGGCCGCTGAAGGTGAATCCTCTGATAGAGACATTGGACACATCCTTTAACTGGAATATGTTGTATCCCTGCAGTGTGGCATTGTTACCTGTCAGTTCGATGTCTGACTTCAGGTTCACAGCTGAGCTGATGTCATATGTGCCTTCGTTGAAGGTCACAGTCCCATTCTCAACTGCATTGATCGCAGTATTGAGTGCTCCATCATCGCTGGTCCCGCTGTATATGACCTTTCCTTCACCGGTCTTGACAACTGTTGTATCTGCATCCTTGGAAATGCTGATATTGGAGTCTGTGACCCCTACTCCGCCACCAATGATCAGGTCGGAGCTGTATCCACTTGTCCCGTCCAGGCTGCGAGGCTCAGGTGGGGTAAGTGGTGGGGTGACTGATGAGGTAGCTGGTGTGGAGTCTGTCTGAACGTTGAGTTTCAGAGAACCTCCAAACTTTGACTGTACCTGGTTGATCAGCGTGGCACTGTATGTGTAGCCGGAGTTTGCATATCCGTGGTAGTCTACAGAACTGCCGAACTTGTTGTCTCTGATGGTCGTGCTGAAGCTCTTCTTGACAGCCGACATCTCTATACCTTTTGTGTAGCCAGAGATCTGCCTGAGACTCTGTATGTCGTTATTCTGAACGACCAGATTATCAGCGTTCAACAGGTTGATGCCGGTTCCTCCGACACCTATGATAAGGTTGTTGTCGATGATACCACCGTTAACATCCCTCAGTACTATAGCTCCGTCATCGCTGACTAGCCAGCTGTTAACATCTACGATAGTATTACCTGAGACATTTATGTTTGTATATGGCTGAGCATAGTTACGTGCACCCAGAACATGTATTCCTGAATGCTGTTTGTACGGGGAGTTCATGTTCCCTTTCACATAGTTCCCGGTAACGACTATATCGTGGACTGGCAGTGGGTAGGTTCCCTCGTTGGTCTGATAGGAAAAGGCAATTGGCACCTTACAGTTGAGTACTGTATTGTCCTGGATATAGACATGGTTAGCCCCATGGCTGTCTATTCCTTCCCATATGGGACTGTTCTCTATCCAGTTGTGCCTGATATAGATGTACTCTGAGTGCCTGTAGGAATTGCTTCCCTTGGCAACAGCGATACCGTAAGCATTCCCATTCACGGCTCGGGTATTGATGTTCTTGAATGTGTTGTCCTCCACGTAGATGTAGTTGGACTGTTTCCCGATCATAACGCCAGCGTAACCGTAATCAAGGAACTGGTTGTTTCTCACTGCTATGTCTTTGTTGTTGTGGGAGGTCGAACTCACGGCAATGTTAACACCATAGTCCCTGAAATTGCGGAATGTATTGCCCTCGATCAGGCAGTTGTTACTGTTCACGATATCGATAAGGCCGGACCCGCTCGCAACAGCCCCGTAAACCTGGTCAGGACCGGTGACCTCGAATC
>JAWSUM010000036.1:0-24921 GCA_033549165.1 Methanolobus sp. | reverse complement strand
TTACTTCGGGTATCTCTCCGTGCAAGGCGGGTGGCTATACAATTGAGGGGGCGATAAACGGTCTTTCCATGAAAAGGGCAGTCAATATCATGAACATCCTGGGGAAGGCGAGTTTATCGGAGGAACTTGGACTCTTGTTCGTCAGTAAGGATTCCTCTACTGTGAAGATATTCTCATCGGGCAGCATGGTGGTAAATTCTGAAAGCAAGGAAAAGGCAGAAAAGCTCTTTGCAGATGCTTCACGGCAACTGGATCGAAACCACAGGTGCACTGAATGCGGGATATGTATCAATGCCTGTCCGGTAGGGGCAATCAGTCTTGATATCGGTAATGGCATCCTTGTTAATGAGAAATGTATTTGTTGTGGAAAGTGTACGGATTCCTGTGTGATCCTTAAGTATTCAGGCAAATTTTAGAACAGGTGGATATCGCACATTTTGATTTTTGTACGGTGGGTTATTAATAGTCTGAGCTTATTATATAAAGGCGCCTATTATTCATTAAAGATTTTGACGGATGAAAATGGTTCTAAATCAACAGGATGGGGTATCCCGCATACTTGACTCTAAGTGGAAGATAGCTGCAGGAACGTTTCTTCTATTGCTTCTGATCATCCAGGTGATCATCTTCCTGCCACTTGCTGACGGGCTGGTCCTCGGGCTTGTCTTCGCGTACATTTCCAGGCCCATATTCATGAAACTTAACAGGTTTCCCCGACTGGGTGCGTTTATTGCAACCATGTGTATTGTCGTACCGGTGGTTTTCATAATCGGTTCCGGTATTTTAGAGATACTCCGCCAGATCGCCTGGATCATCGAAAACCAGGCAGATGTCATAAATCTCTTATTCGATTATTTCAGGGCAATAGACATCCCTGAAAAATATAGTGGCGATGTACAGCAGCTGATCTGGAACTTTTCGACCTCTTTCCTTCCAATTATCGGGAATTCTGGTATCCTGTCCTATGCACGGGATCTTATGATGTTCGGTCTCAATCTGGTAATAGCTGTTATCGTATGCTATTTCCTGCTTGCCGATGGCGATAAGTGCTACGCTGCCATGCTTAAGGTCGTACCGGAAAAATGCAAAGGTTCGGTGAACAGGTATTTCTATCATCTCGATATCATACTTCAGGGAGTTTTTATTGGAAACGCCTCGGCTGCACTGATCGTTAGCATACTTTCACTTGTTGTTTTCTACGCATTCGGTTTTTCCAACATTCTAGCACTCTCCGCTCTCATTTTCATAGCCTCGGTAATTCCCATGTTTGCAGGCTATACGGTCCTGCTTGCTCTTTCCTTATACCGTTATGTCGAGCAGGGTTTTGAGAGCGCTATTGTGTTCTTTGTGGTGGCTTCTATCGTTATATATGTGCCTCCTGAGCTTTTCCTGCGCCCGTACCTTGCCAGCGTGAAATCCCATGTACACCCTCTTTTGATACTCCTTGCCTTCCTCGGAGGAGCTTTTGTAGGTGGTATTGCCGGATTCTTTGCGGCTCCTATACTTCTTGGTGCGATAATTGCCGCATATAGGGTATATGTGGATGAGGGCTCTGAAGCCTGTATATTTTCGGAAGGTAGTTCTTCTTTGTCTGATAGTGAAGTATCGGATTGATTATTTCTTTTTGTTCCGGGCTTTTTCTGCCAGAACCTGAAAAGGTTAATAAGTAATGGTCTGATTTTAGATAGCATTTATCGCAAAGGTGAACTCATGCAATTGCTGTTAATTCATTCCGATTACATAGAATATGAAGTCAAAAAAAGTACTCCCGTAGCAGAAAAAATAGAGGAGTCGTTCCGGTCGGGCCGTCTTGACGAGGCTCTGACAGCTTTTATCGCAGTTGAGAAGGCTGATGAGTCCGGTGTGGACGAGATCATAGGCAAGGCTGCAGCTGAAATAAAGAATGTGGCAGGGCAGGTAAAGGCAGAGAACATCATGATCTATCCGTATGCACACCTGAGCTCGGATCTCTCCTCTCCGAAAACAGCTGTGTCTGTCCTGAAGGGTGTGGAAAAGGAACTCTCCGGGGAGTTCAATGTCAAAAGGGCGCCTTTTGGATGGTATAAGGCTTTCAAGATCAGCTGTAAAGGACATCCGCTTTCTGAACTTTCACGTTCCATCGTACCGGAAGGAAAATCAGTTAGCTGTGGTGAAGCCGTAGTTGTTGCGGGAGAAAAGGAAGAAGTTGTTTCGGAGGCACTTAAAGCTGAAAGTACGGCCAAGTCCTACTGGCACATACTTACTCCTGATGGTGAACTTCTCAATACCGATGATTTCGATTTCTCTGGGCATGAGAACCTTCAGAAGTTCGTTAACTATGAAATATCCAAGCAAAGGGCTGTGGAAAGGGCTCCTCCGCATGTGGAGCTCATGCGCAGGCTCGAGATAGCCGACTATGAGCCTGGCTCGGACTCAGGTAATATGCGTTACTATCCCAAGGGCAGGCTGATCAAATCATTGCTGGAGAACTATGTCCTTGAAGAGTCATACAAGGTAGGGGCCATGGAGGTCGAGACTCCGCTGATGTATGATATGGAACATCCTACACTGAAAAAGTATCTTGACAGGTTCCCTGCACGCCAGTATTCCATAGAGTCCGATAAGAGGAATATGTTCCTCAGGTTCGCCGCATGTTTCGGCCAGTTCCTCATGAACCATGACATGACCATTTCATACAGGAACCTGCCTATGAAGATGATCGAGATGACCCGTTACAGTTTCCGTAAGGAACAGCGCGGGGAGCTCGTGGGACTCAGGCGCCTGCGTGCCTTCACAATGCCGGATATGCACAGCCTCTGCACCGATATGGAGCAGGCGATAGCACAGTTCGATGCACAGTACAACATGTGCATCTCGATGCTTGATAAGGTGGGTATAAAGGTCGATGACTTCGAGGTGGCTGTAAGGTTTACCAGGGATTTCTACAATGAGAACAAGGATTTCCTTACCAACCTCGCAAAGACCGTG
This sequence comes from Methanolobus sp., assembly GCA_033549165.1. GTDB lineage: Archaea > Halobacteriota > Methanosarcinia > Methanosarcinales > Methanosarcinaceae > Methanolobus. The sequence goes on along the minus strand of JAWSUM010000036.1, from coordinate 21,954 downwards.
AACAAACCTGTGCTTGTTGAGATGTGGGATACGAGGTTCTTCTATTTCGTCCTTAAGTTCGAGTTCAATTTCGTGGATGCTCTTGCAAAGGCAAGTGCTCTCTCGACTGTTCAGATAGATGTTGAGAATGCCGAGAGGTATGACATCAATTACATCGACACCGACGGAACTGCAAAGAGGCCGGTGATACTTCATTGCTCTCCAAGTGGTGCCATCGAGCGTTGTATCTACGGCCTGCTTGAGAAAGAAGCCATGAAAACTGAGGCTGGCGGAGTGCCAATGCTTCCTCTCTGGCTGTCACCTACCCAGGTGAGGGTCATTCCCATCTCAGAGAAGCACATGGATTTCGCATTGCAGGTAGCAGACCAGCTTGACTGTCGTGTCGATATAGACGACCGTGAGGATACGGTAGGCAAGAAGGTCCGTGAGGCCGGACGTGAATGGGTGCCCTATGTGGTCGTTGTGGGCGATAAGGAAGTCGAGACTGGCAACATCAACGTGACTGTCCGTTCGGAATCTGAGCCCAATAAACCAAAAAAGATTGAAATGACAGCCGAAGAGCTCAATGCCAGGGTACGGTCGGAAACCATTGGAATGCCCTACAGGGGACTTCCTCTTGCAAAGCTTCTGTCCGCAAGGCCAAAGTTCTTATAATCCACAGGTGAATTAACCTGTATGCGGGATGTAAACACAAATGCAGAGGCACAAGTCTCTGCAACTGTTCTTGTTTCCGGGAGAGTGCAGGGAGTCTATTATCGTAAGTTCACTACAGATCATGCTACTGGTCTTGGACTTGTAGGCTTTGCCAGAAATCTTCCGGACGGCAGGGTTGAAGTAGTTGCAGAGGGAAAGCGTTCTGATATTGAAAAGCTGATCGGATTGCTGGAAAAAGGTCCTTTTCATGCGTCGGTGGAAAATGTTGATGTAAATTGGTCTTCCTTTTCCGGCGAGTTCACGGATTTCCGCATAAGAAGGTGAAGCAGCAGTTGTTCATTTTCGGAGTCTGCTCTCTTTTAATTTAGTGGCAAGAAAGTCCTTCTTAAGTATATTTAATTAATATGTGTGGAATGATAAATTCATGTTCGATGTAATCATTGTCCGGTATGGCGAACTGGCACTAAAGAGCACTGGTGTCAGGAACTGGTATGAAAAGATATTGATGAGCAATATCGAAGCAATGCTCAAACAGAATGGGGTGTCCTATTCAGGAATAAGCCGGGAATGGGGCAGGGTATTCATCCACACTTCCGACACCCGGGCAGCTAAGTCTGCAGCAGATGTTTTCGGGGTGGTCTCCACATCTCCTGCACAAACTACCGAGGCGACACTCGAATCTGCATCAAAGGTGTGTGCAACTGTGGCAGATGGTTTTGTGCAGGAGGGGGAATCCTTTGCTATAAGGGCAAAACGTACAGGTAACCATGATTTCTCATCCCGTGAGCTTGCGATCAAATGCGGTGATGCCGTATGGGAAATGCTTGAGTCGAAGGGCATGAAACCTTCTGTGGACCTGACAAACCCTGACAGGGAAATATTTGTAGAAATGCGCCAGACACATGCATATGTCTTCACGGAAATCGTGCAGGGTGTGGGTGGATTGCCTCTCGGGACCCAGGGCAAGATGGTATCCCTGGTTTCAGGTGGAATTGATTCCCCGGTAGCTACATGGCTTTTGATGAAACGGGGCGTGGAGATCATTCCTGTATACTGTAATAACGAACCGTTCAATGATGAACGTGCAAGGCAGAGGACAATGGAGTGCATAAAGCAGCTTCAAAAATGGTGTCCTGGTCATGCTTTCAAAGTATACGAGGTTCCAAACGGCCGCAATCTCAGTGCCTTTATCAATAAATGCGAGCGTGCGAAGACCTGTGTACTCTGCAAGCGGACGATGTACCGGATAGCATTCGAGATAATGAAGACGGAAAATGCCTCCGGAATAGTTACAGGCTCATCACTTGGTCAGGTTGCTTCCCAGACGGCTGCGAACATGTATGCCGAGATATATGGTATATGTGCTCCCATCTATCACCCGCTGATCGGTCTTGACAAGAATGAGATAATAGACATTGCAAAAAGGATTGGTACTTACGATATCTCTATAATGCAGGCAGGCAGCTGTACAGCAGTTCCTGAATATCCGGAGGTCAAAGCTAAGTTTGCTTCCCTGCCACTTGAAGAGGAAAAAGTGGATATTGAAAGTATGGTCCGCTACTCAGTAGCCAATGCCAGGGTATCAAGAGTGTGACCTTTTGCCGGAAATTGGATATTCTTATCAATTTCCAATTCCCTTTTTTGATCTTTTTTGTTTGATCGTCGGATCCCATTGGAATCAAATTAAATATTAGCCGCACACATAAAAAAATTCAACTATATTGTAAATTACGTCTCCTCATGCCGTCATCATACCAGTTGTTTTAGAAAGTTATCAGCAATATTTATATACTTTAATTTCCAATGCACAGTTAGGCGCACAAACTCACAGCAAATGAATTTTAGCACAAATTTCATCCTTTATCTCTCGTCCATTCCCTCAATTATTCCCGTGCGCCTACACTCTTTTTGAATCGATATCAATGGCGTGATCAAGTGTTTTTCAGATTGATCTTTTATCACGTTGGAGTAAGAAGACCACCCGATTCATCGGGTGGATGAATTACGTCCACTTTCCATTTAACAGATGTCTGGAATCGTATACAAGGTCAAACATTAAATATATATGCTATCAACACGTAAAATACTTTTGTTATGTTAAGAGCCTATAAATATCGATTATATCCAAATAGATCACAGATTGATTTCTTTGAGAAACAGTTCGGTACTTGTAGGTTCGTATACAACTGGGCATTGGATCTGAAGAGTACAGCTTACAAGGATGAGAACCGATCCGTAAGTAAGAATGATCTCAAAAACATGCTTCCTGGACTCAAGGCCCAATACAACTGGCTTAAAGATGTCAATTCCCAATCCTTACAGGCTTCTATCGATAACCTGGATAACGCTTTTAAGAAATTCTTCAGGAAAGAAGCAGAGTATCCTGTTTTCAAGTCAAAGAACAATCCTGTTCAGTCGTTCCAGATACCACAGCATTATGTAGTGGATTTTGACAACGGCACGGTTAAATTGCCCAAGCTAAAGGAACTTGTCAGGGTCAAATTCCATCGTGGATTTGAAGGGGAAATAAGGACGGCTACTGTATCCAGAACACCGACTGGCAAGTATTTCATAAGCATACTGGTTGATGACGGACAGGAAATACCCGAGAAACTTAGTTCGGGACCAAGTATTGGAATTGATGTTGGCATTAGCCATTTTTCCATTCTTTCGACTGGTGAAAAGATTGAGAATCCTCGACATTTGAAAAAGTCAATGGCGAAACTTAAGGCCGAACAACGGTCGTTGTCTCGTAAGAAAAGGGGATCGAGTAACAGGAAAAAACAAAAGTTGGTTGTGGCTAAACTACATGAAAAAGTTGTCAATCAACGAAATGACTTTCAGCATAAACTATCCAACAGACTGGTAAACGAGAACCAAGTTATCATACTGGAGGACCTGAACATTAAAGCAATGGTCAAGAATCACTGCCTGGCTCAAGCAATATCCGATGTTGCCTGGGGAAATTTCATAACAAAATTGAAATATAAGGCAGAGTGGTACGGTAAGACCATTCAACAGATAGGTAGGTTTGTGCCAAGTTCAAAACTGTGTAGTATATGCGGATACAAGAATACTGATCTGACGTTGAACGATAGAAGCTGGGAATGTCTTTCATGCCATACAAAACATGACAGGGATATCAATGCCGCTATCAGCATCCTGAATATCGCACTAAAAAATACCGCCGCAGGGACTGCGGTTTGAGCTTGTGGATGTATTCTCGCTGGAGAAACAAATGAAGCAAGAAGCCACCCTATTTATAGGGTGGTAGTTCACTTTGCAATCATTTCTTGCTCTGTTCGATAGTAAATTTTATATAAAAATGTGCTATATAATTATATTGTATCAAGTACCTTTTCTTGTTGTAGTTGATTTCTATGAGCGAGTTTCCATGGGAAGTAAAAAAGGATTCCAGTAAGGAATCATCTAATAAGGATGAATCTGGCCCTGACAAACCTGGCATTGCAGGGAATATGGGTACCGGGCCATCCATTTCTGATATACTTGCCAATGCATTTGCCGGAGCTTCAATGGAGGAGATCAAATTAGAACCCTTAACTTCTTCAGGTGGAAAAGGTGGACAAAATACTCCGTCCAATCCTCCTGATTTTGGAAATCTTGCTGACATTTCAGCTCTTGTATCTAACAACGTCCGGACCAATTCGGGAACACCTTCTCAGCCCGCAGGCGATATGCCTTCTTTCCTGAAGGCTGGTGGTGCTGTTGGAGAAGATAGCAATAATTCGGGAAATGTCTCTTCAAGTTCATTCAACATCGATGAAATTGTTTTTAATCCGCCTGCTTTCAATCCATCCCGGGCAGAGACTTCGATTCCTAAAAAAGCAGCAAGGAAGTCTCCTCCACCACTTTTCATGCCTGTGCTTCCAGGTGAAGAGCCTCCACAGTCTGGTGCAGATGAGATCCCGGTAGAATTCTCCGGCGTAAGTATTGGGAATATGCCGTCCGTTGGTCCTATCTCCCATACTGTTCCCGGTCAATCTCCTACCTATGACATGCCCCTAAAGGATAGTTTTCCTTCTCAGGAGGAGACTTTGCAGGCAAAAATCCCTGACTTTGGAAATCCCTTCTCAGAAAAATCTCCTTCTCTGGATGGTCCTTTCAGCCAGGCTTTTACTCCTGAAAATCCCATCTCGGGGCCAATGGCTACTTTTAACGGCCGACTGCCCGATTATGTGGAACCTTCAGTAAATCCATTTTCAGATCCTTCCGCTATTCCAAAAGATCTTCAGCAGGATCCTGTTCCTTTTAACGACATCCCATTTTCACCTCCCTTTGGATCCCCCGAAGGTACAATGCCAGATCATGTAAAGGATCTGGTAAGCTCTTTCCCGGACTCAGTTCCGCCTTCTGCCAATCCCTTTCCCGACTCTGCTCCGCAATCTGTTGATCCGTTCCCAGCTACTGTACAGGGGTCGGTCAATCCTTTCCCGGACTCAGTTCAATCTTCTATGCCTCCTTTCCCAGATTCAGTTCTTAAGTCTGATAATCCATTTTCCAGTCCTGCATCACAAACATCCAGTCCCTTCCCTGGTTTTCCGCCAAATTCAGGCAGTCCTATCTCAGGACAGGGGCCGGCGGTTGGCAGGCATACTTCTCCTTCCGACCTGATCGGCTCAATAGGTGCTTCTATTAAAGTCGATAAGATCCTCCGGAATTTTGATGGTGTTGGTGTAAAGGTCAAATCGCTGTTAACTGGTCTGACAAAGGGACAAAGCCTTATTGAAAGGATGCAGGATCTAAGTGATGTTGGGAGCGATCCGGTCGGGCAAAAGGGTCCTTCTCCGTTCGATGAAGGATCTCCGTTCAACATGCCGTTTCAGGCAATTGAATCTCAGTCACCCGGACCGGCATCGCCGCCTGCAGAGGTGCCAGCCGCCCGGACAATCGATACTGCCGGGATAACTGAAGATGATGGTGTTTCTCCTTTTACCGGATCAATGGAAAAACCCATTTCCGAAGACATCAGGAAGATCATTCCTGTAACAGAACCTCTGATGGAACTAAAAGAGGAGCAAAGGATAGACTTTTCCACTCCGGAGCAAAGCGATAACCTGGAAGTCCCGGCCTTTAGCCCGGGAGATGTTATCTCAAGAACGATTCATGTAGTCGATCAGGAAAAAGAGAAGAGTTCCGGCAATCCGGTAGAGGGTTTGCCTGCAACTGATATCGGTGGCCTCCAGGACGTTCAGGGGATAACAGAAGACTCGCCATTTGCGGAGGAGTCTGCTCAAACAGGAATATCCGCTCATACAGGAACACTTCCAGAAGATGAAATTGCCCGAATGGGCCAGGTGTCCTCTGATATCCGGGGTATAAGGGCCGAGCTTGAAGGGATGCTTTCACGTTTTGAGAATGTTGAGGGCAATGTATCTGATCTTTCGGATACTGTATCCGGCTTTGGTCCGCTCCTGTTCCCTGGCAAAGAGAACGAGGAACTCCTGACCGGCACGGCCACGAAAGTTGATTCCCTTGACGGGAAGGTAGATGCTCTTGAAGGCAAGGTGTCTGGAATTGAAAGTGCGCTGGTCAGCGTACAGTCCGATAATGAGGACATCAGGTCCGGCCTGGCAAGGATCGAGGAAAACATCGCAGAGCTTGTAAGTTCTTACACTGCCCTGCTGGTGCAGGTGCATGAATCTGCCCAGGAGACAGATTCAAGGTTCTCGCGGATCGAGGGCACGCTTGAGGTGCTTGAACCGCTAGGATCTCGTTTCTCTGCGATTGAAAAAATCCACGAGGAGGCAAGGTCCACATCAATGGAGCTTGCACGTTCTGTAAGTTCTCTTGTGGATGAACTCGGTACGACCTCTTCAGGCCTTGATGAGTTCAGGGAAAGTTGTGAGCTCAGGCAGGACAAACTCGAGAAGAACATCGGTTCAGTTACCGAATATCTGGATTCCGAACTCAAAAAACTCGGCGCACGCAGTTATAAGGGATTTGGCCAGAACGTGCACCTCTCTAATATCATGAAGAATTCTAGCAATATGAAGCTCTGCATGGAATGGCTTGAGTTCCTGATGGGGCTGGTAGGCAGGAACAACCTTCCGGATATACTCTCCTATTATGAGGAGCTCGGCTGGATCACCGAAGAGATAAGGTCGGAACTGCTGCATTATGCAGAAGGTATCGATTTCTATATGGAGAAACCGGACTGGAAACTCACTCCCGACGACCACGTCAAGTCGATCTGGTTCATTGAGAGCCTTGCAGGTATGAAGGTTGACAAGAACAGGCTTTCGGTCATTGACCGTGACATCGAGAAGGTCAAGAAGGGCACTGAAATATACGGTATTTGAGTACTTTTTGTGAAGTACAAAATAGATATTTTTTCATTAAGAATAAAAATGAATCATCGTGAGCCTACAAGGCCCACAAATCGTTCTTTATCGCTTTTCTCAGACAATCATATGGTTGTAGTACCATTTTAAGCTGTTTCTGTAGTGTAGGTTTCAGAACTCTGCTGAGTGTCTCCTGCCAGATCAATGGTTGCACCTGCCAGGAATATCTGGGCGAGTGGTGCTGTTATCAGCAGACCTATCAACAGTGCGATTGCACCGATGACGTAGAGAACAGCTATTATCACGTAAAGTATTATGGCTTCCACCGGATTCTCCTTTACAAGCTCAAAGGTCCCTTTTACAGCATCGACGCCACTGTACCCTTTGATCACGAGCAATGGCAGGCCGAAGATGAACACTATTCCTACGATTGTGCTCAGTATCGAGTGTATCTCGCCGGCTATTGCCAGGACTACAATGTATATCAACATATATATCCAGCTTCGGATGAAATTACCATTCCTGAATCCTTCGAACACGTCATTTATCTCAACAGGCTCTCCCCTTGCTCCTTTTACGGTCATGTATGTAAAGCCATAGGCAAGAGGGGCTATAGTAACAATAAGTATCGAACCGATAGCTGCGATCAATAGCGCAATTGCATAAGTAACAATATTGTCTTTCTGGAAATTCCAGGCACTTTTCAATAAACTTTCATAATCCATTATAAACCACATCCTTAAAATGGTTATATAAATGGTACTCTGGAAAGTATATATACTTTTTTAAAATTTAATATAAAAAAAGAGAAAAGAATGACGCACTAGACGTCATCACGTTTGTGTTTATACGTTTGCAGTGAATTGTGCAATCAACTGCTGGCTCTGCCTGTCGATGATAACTACAGTATTGCCATCTGCAACAGTAGATGTGACATATATGGTCTCACCTGCAGCAAAGATACCGTCTGAAGCATTGGTATAATTTCCTGCATTTAGCATATTACCATCGACAGTGATATTAATGTCACCTATGTCAATCTTATCTCCGCCCTGATGTTCTATGGTGAAGCCGCTAGTAGACTGATTAGTCATTCTCAAGCTTGCCTGTGGTGCCTGTTCTGGTGGTCCCATGCCGAATACGAATGCTGCGATAACTGCAGCAAGGATTACAGTGATTGCGACCATCAGGATAACGCCGATGACCGGGGATACTGCATCCTCTTCCTTAAGGAATTGGTTTGCTTTACTCATGTTCTGTTCCTCTCTCATTCAAAAGTCTACACTTTCCTTTGCTTTTTTTTCTGGACTACTTTTTCAAGCTTCTTAGTCCACATTTTATCGTCGAGGTCGGTATATTCGCACTCGAGATAATGTTGTACCGCTATACTCAAGGCTTCCTTTGTGGACGACTCATTGCATTTCTTCTTGAGAGCCGCCAGTTCATCCTCTGTGAGTACGGTTTGTGCATGTACAATTTTTACCATTGTTTCGCCTGAGTGTTCGACTTTAATTCATTTGATGAGCACTGCTGCTCAATCATCATCATTATAATAATAATGTAATTTCTATATATAGTTATTGATAATGATGAGTGAGCTTAATGCTTCTATTTTGATATGGTTTTTATTTTATATTAATCTTATTATATTCTATAAAAATATATTCTGTAGAAAAATTGGATGTACTGCTATATTATATACTTACTCTGCTCATCAAAGCTGCTATCCTCTGCAGAAGTTATAATTATTTTTATATTTATGTCTACAGTTTAGTTTATTGTTCCTTATTTTGTTTATGTTTTGACTTTAAGGCTATCAGGAAATTGATATCCGCCTGCTGGCAAAATCAGAAATACAACTTAGCCTATTATACATGCAAGTATTCCCCGAATTTGTATCTAAGAAGGAAAAATCATGGTTCACAGTCGTTTCATAATCACAGTCATTGGTGTCGATAAGGTTGGTATTGTCGCAGGCATTACCCGGGTGATGGCGGATTTCTATGTCAATATCGTAGACATCAGCCAGACCATCATGGAGGACCTGTTCACGATGATCATGCTCGCAGAAGTAAAAGAAGATAACTTCGACCTCGTGTCGTTCCAGAAGGCCATGTCCGAAACAGGTCATGAGCTTGGCGTCGAGGTAAGGGTGCAGCACGAAGATACCTTCCGTTTCATGCACAGGATCTGATGGGGGCATTGTAGTGCTTGTTCATCCTGAAGAGATCCTTGAAACGATCAAGATGGTGTCCAACGAGAACCTGGATATCAGGACCGTGACCATGGGAATCAGCCTGCGTGACTGCTGTCATCCCGATATAGACATCCTGAATGAGAATATCTACAACAAGATCACCACATACGCACGTGACCTTGTGAAAACCACGGATGAGGTACAAAGCCTCTACGGGATACCCATAATCAATAAAAGGATCTCTGTGACTCCCATTGCAGTTGTTGCCGAAAGCTGTGATGTGTCCGACCTGACATCAGTAGCCAGGACACTCGACAGGGCCGCAGAGGATGTGGGTATAGATTTCATAGGAGGTTTCAGCGCTCTGGTCCAAAAGGGCATGACACCTGGTGACCTGAGGCTCATCAACTCCATCCCTGCTTCACTTTCGAGCACAAAGAAGGTCTGCTCATCTATAAATGTGGCAACCACCAAAGCCGGGATAAATATGGATGCTGTGGCACTTATGGGTAAGGTTGTCAAGGAAACGGCACGGATGACCGCCAACCAGGGTGGTATCGGCTGCGCAAAACTTGTGGTCTTTGCAAACGCTCCCGACGACAACCCTTTCATGGCCGGTGCTTTCCACGGGATAGGCGAGCCGGAATGCACCATCAACGTAGGTGTGAGCGGTCCAGGCGTCGTTAATTCAGCGGTAAGGGCATTGGAGGACCCTTCCCTCGGTGACATCTCGGAGTGCATCAAGAAAACAGCCTTCAAGATCACGCGTATGGGTGAGGTTATCGGGAAAGAGGTCGCAAAGCGTCTGGATGCCAAATTCGGAGTGCTTGACCTGTCCCTTGCTCCGACCCCTGCTATTGGTGACAGTGTCGCAGCGATACTCGAGGCAATGGGGCTGGAGAGCTGTGGCACTCATGGTACGACTGCTGCACTTGCCCTCCTGAACGATGCAGTGAAGAAAGGTGGAGCCATGGCTTCCTCGTCCGTCGGAGGCCTGAGCGGTGCTTTCATACCGGTGAGCGAGGATGAGGGTATGATCAGGGCGGTAAGAAGGGGCTCGCTCAGCCTGGACAAGCTGGAGGCGATGACAAGCGTATGCTCTGTTGGCCTGGATATGATTGCGGTTCCGGGTGACACGCCAGCATCAACCATATCCGCCATTATTGCAGATGAGATGGCGATCGGTATGATCAATAAGAAAACGACTGCCGTGCGTATCATCCCTGCTCCCGGGAAGACCGTCGGTGACATGGTGGAGTTCGGTGGTCTCCTGGGTACGGCGCCTGTGATGCCAGTGCATGGTTTCAGTTCGGAGAAATTCATTGCAAGGGGCGGCAGGATTCCTGCGCCGATACAGGCATTGACGAACTGATGCTTTTTGCGTCTGAAGCTATGGCCGAGGCAAAAGAATCATGAAAGCTGAGGGGATAAAAGTATGATCATAACTCTTATCGGTATGCCCGGTGCAGGCAAAAGTTCCGTGGGAAGGGCACTAGCCAGGCACTTGGGTTATTGCTTTATTGACACCGATATTCTTATCCAGGAACACTCAGGGGCAGCTCTTCAGGAACTGATCGATGAGAGGGGCGATACTGCTCTTATCGGTGTGGAAGAGGGGTGTATCCTCTCCCTTGAGCTGCAGGACAATTGCATAATCTCCACGGGCGGCAGTGTGATATATTCCGAAAAAGCCATGCTTTTCCTTCAGGAGAGGTCATGTATAATCTTCCTGGACGTGCCCTTTGGGATAATCAAAATGAGGCTGTTCAATCTTGATACGCGGGGAGTTGTCGGTCTGAAGGACAAGGGTCTTTATCAGCTTTACAAAGAGAGGTCCCGTCTTTATACCGAGTTTGCCAACATCAGGATCAAGGTCAAAGGACGGGACAGGATTCGGGACGTTGTGGAAAAGGTAGTTGAGCAGGTAGGCGCTAATAGTGATGTGCCCGCTATCTCCTAGCTTCCCCATTCAACTGCAATTTCATTCACTCATTTCCATTTTCAGTTTTCCACCAGATCTTCACTCTGGTCGAGCGGGCATCATAAATGTAATTCCCATTCTCCTTTTTGAGTTTCTCTTCCAGATATTCTTCAAGTATCTTTCTTTGTTCATCGTTCTCTATTGAGAAATGGTTTGAAAGATTATCCACCGCTTCATTTATGGTTGGATACACTTCCGTGCGTCCAAGTGTGAATATTTCCATGTCCGGGTATATTCCCATCTGGTACAGTACATTATAAAGTACATCGCATTTTGGCGTGGTGTGGTAGTCATTTCCATGCAGCTTTGGCCATATTTCCTTTGAATGAATGTCCCATGATGTATCTCCTGCGAACCAGTAGAGATAGATATATCCTGACGATACTGCCAGCATATCCTCAATAGCCTTGCGGATGTCTGGCATCCCCAGGGAGAATGATGCGATGATGGCATCATATGGACCTTCGAGGTCATTTACAACATCGATATCTTCCCATTTCTTCCTGATAATGCTGATGTTTTCGCGACCGTGTTCAGCCATATTATCCTCAAGGACTTCGATCATGCCCTTCGAAGGTTCTACGGCGGTGACATGTGACACCTGTTCAGCAAGCGGGATAGCAAGCGTCCCAGGGCCTGCTCCAATGTCAAGTACTCTCGATCCTGGGGTTATGTGGAGGCTTCTGATGGTTTCCCTGGCTCTTTTTTGATTATCCCTCAGTGACATCTCCCAGAATCTTCTTGCGTTCTTCTTTTCTTCCCATATGGAGGCACATTCTTTTTTGTTCCCGCTTTCAAGGTGCCTTTTCATTTGCTCGGTCCAGACATCGTTCCAATCTATATTATTATAGTCCATTTTGATTCTCCTGTAATGTTTTGCTTTTTTCTCAGACAGGTATTACAACTGAGACATCCATGTAATTCTGTATGGTTACGGGTACCCCGTAGACCTCTTCGATTATCTGGGGTGTGATCTCTCCCATACTGCCTGCTGCAAAGATGGTGCCGTTCTTCAGGAACAGGAACTTGTCCGAGTACCTGAAGGCAAGGTTCAGGTCGTGCATTGTCATGACCGCGGAAACATTCTCCTTCCTGACTACCTCTCTTACGGTATCCAGTATCTCTAGCTGGTTCTTAAGGTCAAGACTGCTTGTAGGCTCATCCAGCAAAAGAATTCTGGGGTTCTGGGCAATTGCGCGTGCAATACCCACTTTCTGAAGTTCTCCCCCGCTGAGCTCATCAATGTATCTCAGGGCCATATCCTCAAGACGCAGTTTCCTGATCGTTGATTCCACTATCATAACGTCTTCTGGCCTGATGTTCCATTTCATATGTGGCATCCTGCCAAGAAGGATGGCATCAAAGACTGTCAGTCTTGCAGGTTCGCAGCGCTGGGGCACATACCCTAGCCTTCTTGCGATCTCTGTCTGTTCCAGTTTAAGGACATCCTTTCTATCTACTAGTATAGTCCCGTTCTTTGGTTTCAGAATTGCGTTCATGCATTTCAGGAGTGTGGTCTTTCCAACGCCGTTAGGTCCGAGTATGGATAGTATCTCATTTTTCTTCAGATGGAATCTGATATCCCTGAGGACTTCTTTACTTCGGTACTGGAATTCCACTCCGTTGACCTCTAATATCATATTCTTCTCCCCTTAAGTATCAGGTATACAAATGTAGGTGCACCCAGGAAAGATGTGAGCACAGCAACCGGGAGCTGGTATGGCTGCATCATTACCCTGGCGGCAGTGTCTGCAGAAAGCAGGAGCAATGAACCAATGACAATACTTCCTGTTATCAGGAACCTGTGGTCGTCTCCAATGATCCGGCGTGCCATATGAGGGCAGATAAGTCCCACAAATCCGATAACCCCCAGAAATGCCACAATGATGGCGGTTACAAGGGAGGCGCACAACATGCCCCAGAGTCTCACTCTCTCCACATTGACTCCAAGGCCTTTTGCAGTCTCATCACCCGCGTCAATGGCATTGTATCTCCAGCGATTGAGTGTGAAATAAATTATTGAAGCCGCTACTATTGCAGTGATAAGTCCCAGCTCTTCCCAGCTTGCCCTGGATGTGTCGCCAAAGGTCCAGAAGACCATGGAAGCCAGCTGCACATCATCGGCAAAGTACTGCAGGAACATGGTGCCTGCTGTGAATAGTGAACTCATGGCCACACCCACAAGGATCATAACCTCCGGACTTGTTCCTCTCAATCTTGAAAAGGCCAGGATTATCCCGGTGACCAGCATGGCAAAAACAAATGCTGCTGTAGTTGTGGTATATGGGTTGTTTATGGTCACTGCATCGCCTACCCTGCTGCTGGTGCTCCCTGCTCCCAGTATTATCACTGAGAATGCCGCCCCGAAGGCTGCAGCATTGGATATCCCTAAGGTGAAAGGCGAACCAAGGGGATTGCGGAGTATGGACTGCATGACAACCCCGGTAACCGCAAGGCCTGCACCTGCAACAATAGCCGTTAGGACCTGGGGCAGCCGGACGTTCCATATGATACTGTCCCATGTTGCTGATACACTATATCCTGCAAGTGTCATTATAACGTCTACCGGAGGAATGTCAACTGATCCGATGGAGATAGACAGGACCATTATCACGAACAGGAGTGCGATACCGGAGATGATCAAAGTTATCTTCCTGGCGGTATGTTCCCTGTACCTGCGGGCAATCTCTCCGTTCTCACTTTTCATCGACTTTCACCTTCTCCTGGTTTTTCCATTCTGCTTCTATTCCTGTAATTCTCAGACATCCATCTTTGTGAAAGCAGGAACTGAGAAGGCATTTATCATGTTGTCATATACCTGGCGGCCGAGTTCCTCGTCACCTTTGCAGACAAGGAATGTGTAGATATCAATTGTCTTGTTCTCAAGGTCAACATCCCCAAACCTGTCAGGATAGAGAAGCTTCCCTGCAAAATAAGCATCTGCGAGCACTGAACCCTGGTTCTGGGTGTACCAGTTGTAGGGTAGCACTCCATATACTTCGCCGGATCTGACTGCGGTTAGCTGCTGGTATGATTCGTCGTTCTGCAACTGGTAGAGGGCGCTTGACTGGTCCTCTGACTGGGTCGTTGAAAGATCGACAAACAGGATATCTGGGTCCCATCCGAGTATGCTTTCCTTTGAAACCTCTACAGTGCTGAGGTTCTTTGAATCATAGGCCACGTTCTTTGCATTGGTGAACAGGAATGGGGGGTATGTCGGCTCAGTTGACTGGAAACCATGGGGGCCAGAACGGGCTATGCCGCCTACGTAGCATGTTGTCTTATTCTCTTCTGGAACATTTGCGGTGCGCTCATTGAGGTCTGCGATAGCTGCATCAAAGAAGGAGATCACTTCTTCAGCACGAGCTTCTTTACCCAGAACCTCACCCATTATGCGGAGCGCCTGGTCCATATCATTCCTGTTGTTGGCCATGTCTCCGTAGTTGAGTGCGATCACGGGGACCCCTGTCTTTTTCTGCAGTTCGGCAGGGTCGTATCCTGATGCGGAATACATTTTAAAGATAACCTGTGGCCGGGGGTCCAGTGTAAGTATCTTCTCGGGGTCGTCATTTCCCCTGAATTCCCCGAAAACAGGATATTCCTGGAATTGTGGGTTTGCAAGCGCGTATGGCCTGGCGTCGTATTTTGATTCCCTGGTCTCAATGCTGTCAACGGCAACGATCCTGTCCTGGGCTTCAAGATATGTAAGGTATCTCAGTGCACCTGAACCTGAACATATGACGTATTCAGGGGATCTTGGTACTTCCACGTTTCTTCCAAGGGCATCTGTGATTGTTATTGTATCTGTGTTCTGGTCCGTTGTGGTCGTATCCTGTGAACCGGAAGAATTTTCCATGCAGCCGGAAGCGAATGTAAAAACAATGAGTAGGGTGCATAAAATTGCAATATTTTTTCTTTTATTTTGTTTCATTTGACCTCTCCGAAAGTCTTAATTTTGTACCACTTATGATGATTTAGTATTAAAATATTATGTTTTATTCACACTAATTCTTATAACAATTCTTTTATATCATAAATTCTATCACCATTTTTACTTCAGTGTTACTAATAAATACAAAAATAAGAAAAATAGCATTATTCTGTTGACTAAGTTGCTATGCATGGTATCAGCATCCTGTTACTTCTGCAGCATGTAATGACCTGGTCTGTATTGATGCTAAATTTCTTGTATGGAGAGTATGATATGAAAAAAATAACAGGTATGATTTTATTGTTACTGGTTGTCCTTACCATACTGGCTGCACCGGTAAGTGCATCTGATGTAAGCTATCAGATAAGGAGCAGTGTTTATGATAATACGGATCCTTCCGTTTCCGCTGGTGATCTATACTGGGATGCCAATTCCTTCTCAGGGTTCTGGTACCAGATAAAGCCGGGCCTTTCGAGCGAGGTCCTTTACATTCACAACACTGTGAATGCTTCGTCCGCCATTCAGCTTGGTGACAGGCTTGCTGAAGGTGAGCTCTATTACGTCAGCAAGCCCCAGATGAAGAAGACAAAGATAGGTGGGTCAGATGATGCAGGCACTTATATCGTTGATGGCGTTGACCTGAAAAAATACTATCTAATGGGTTTCTTTGGTTCCCAGTATGTTGCAATGCCTGCGGACCCTTCCGCTCTGTCGGCAGGGTGCAAGCCTGACAGGATCGCAAAGATACTGATGGAACAGGATAGCGATACCAAAAAACAGATGTTCTCGGGGGAGGAGTGGCAACTTGCCGACGGTTGGTCCCTTGTGGCACAGCAGGTGGATGTGGAAGGTAATAAGGTCTGGGTGGAGCTTAAAAAGAATGGTGAAACTGTGGATTCTGATGTTATTTCGGCCTCTGCAAACCTGACAAGGCCTGAAAGGACATACCATTATAAAGACAGTGATGACTATCCTGTGTTCTACTGCTATGTGGATTCCATATTCAGGGGAGCCACTTCTGACTTTGTGGTCTTCAAGTATGCTTTCCTCAGGGGTGATATCACCACCATCGAGAATGGGGATAATTATGGTGCATTCGAAGTTGCAGGTTTTGAAGTCCCGGCAGTTATGAACGGCACAAACTATGCAGGAAGCGGCAGTGGAACCGTTCTCAATACGGGTGATGCTGCATTGGTTATGTCCAGTAGCGACGATATTACTCTTGATCCGGACGAGACATTCGACCTTTACGGTGGTGTCTACCTCAAGACCGAGGACACGACCAGCCCCTGCCTGAAAATGACCCTCTGGAAAAAATGCACGATCGCAGTTTCCGAACCTGCTGTTGAGGAAAAGGCTGCTGAAGAAGGGTTTCCTGGGGATGAAACCGGGGAAATTGTCGTAATCGACATGGCCGAAGAAGGTGAAACCTCAACTTTGTCTTATGCTCTGGAAAGTGCTGTTACTTCAGCGACTTCAGAAAGTGAATCTGAGGAGGTAACGAAAAGTTCTGTGCAATCGCCAGGATTCGGGTTCTTAATTGGGATCCTGGGAATTCTGGGTGCACTAAGGGCACAGAAGTCAAAATAAAATGTGAAAAGGGCTGGGATCTCGTCTCAGCTCTTTCGTTGTGAAACTGTCTTTCTTCACCAACCTCTGGTGTATTCTTCATAGCACGGGATGCAGACATATTCTCCGTTCTGTACCCTTGCCCGTGATTCTGCCATCATTTCCCCGCATTTGACGCATCTGACGGAGTTGAATATCCTTGCCTTCTGCGGGATCTCCACATCAACGAACCTTATATCGAACATTTCCTCTACAGGTGTGTTCCTCATGGTTACGGATATCCCGTCCATGCGTTTCCTGAACTCTTTCGTTTCTTCCCCGGTGGCTGTGCCTGACATGATCTCAGGACGCAGTTTGCTCACTTCGGGGTCGATGGCATCGATGTTGAAACTCGCTTTCAGGGCTACCCTGACAGCCTTACCACTGTCCCTGCATATGAAAGTGAAAACCTGTTTTGCATGGTCCCTGTAAATAAGGTTGCCTTTGCCTATGGTGCATCCGGTGAGAACCTGCACTGCATCCACTCCACAGGCATCGTTCTCGACTATCGTTACAAGTTCCTCGTCGATATCCCTGTCAGCATCAAGTTTTTCTATCCCTGCCTTTGCAGCGATGTAGCCGATGGTGAGTCCGGGACAGACATGTCCGTGGAATTTAGCAGCGTCTTCAAAAGAGACTATTTGTCTTTCTGTATTTCCAGTTGAATATTCCCGTGGCATAATGATCACAGATTGTAAAATATAGTCATACTTTTAATAACTTTCGTGTTATTCTTACATGTATATTTTTGCCATAGTCACTAAACGATTATAAAAAAATAAAAAAAGAGTATGTTAGGGTTGTTTTGGAGGTAGAATGTTTTGGGAAAACAATCTTACCTTATCTATACTCTCTTAGTATATAGCTATAACTATTTTTGCAATACTTATTATCTATTTGCATTATACTTGATGTATGGGGTTATGTCACTGTAAGTCATTTTTGAGTATTTTTCTTTACCTGTCGAATAAGTATGACTACTGCAATATCCCTCTGGTTTTTTATTATTCCAGTTGCGTCTTCAGCCACCTAAAAAGACTGTGATGGATGCGATCAGTATGCCAATAACAGCAGTACTGAAGCCTGATTTCACCATGCGGTGCAGTTCTGTTTCCTGCGCCCTGTAACACCCAATCACGAAAAGCAGGGCGATACCCAGCCAGTTGGATATATTCAGGGCGAGGTTCAGATTCTCCGTCAGGAAAAAAGGAATGACGACCATTAGCCCTGCAGTTGTCGAGATAAGTAAGATCCCAAGAATAATGGTGAATGCATCCCTGGTGGAAACGGTCTCCTTTCTCCCGGCGGCTGCAAGGGAGATTACCAGATCCCGGTACAATTCCTGCTTTTTCTCTTTAGGTATATTGCTCAGGATAGTGTCATCAAGCTGCTCCTTTATCAGGAGTATTGCATCATCCCTGCTCTGCTCCGACCCGGAGAGGTCAACTATATAGTTCTCCATCCTGATGTTGTACTTTCTTTCCCACACATAGAAAGAGCCGTCTGCAATCCCCCATGCGATGCAGCAGAAGAGTGCGGAGTATACTATCGGAAGGTATGATGCCCCCGGCACTGCAATATATGTCCTGAGAATGCTGGTGAAGGTCATAGCGATTATTACCGCATAGATCACTTCAGCTCCGACCCAGTACTTGCCGATATAGGCTGAAAGCTTCATGTTTTTCATTCTCCGGGGTAGTATTGTTGGGGGAGGTATTGAAGTTATTTGTGTATTGAGATTGACTGGGTTGGTTGCAGAATCTTGATGTTAAACTTAGGTGATTTCATGGGTTCAGTAAATTTTGATGATGCTTTTTAGGGCGATTATACAGCTATTTTTGTATTAATCAAAAATCTTAAAGTATGTTGAGCCGAGATATGAGGGCGGAATTGTGAATTGTTGTAATTTTGGGCAATTATAGTTTCTTTGTAGAGGGTTAATTTTTTGTATTAGTAGAATATGTATGTGTTTTGTCAAAAAATTTAAAAAGGTACGGGCGCATGAATAGGCAGACATATTTTGAATATATTGAAAAACAACTTCATCTTTTGTCTGTTAGAATAGAATCAAGAGGTAAATTAAATCTCCTTGATATTCATGGTCATTCTGAAAATTTCTATTTGCATCTTTTTAATCTAATGTTCGATTATGAATTAGTAAACTTAAATAAGAAAACATTGAATGTCGCGTCAATTGACTTGATTGACGAGAATAATAAAATTATAATTCAAGTTTCTGCGACAAGTACAAAAGCAAAAATAGAATCTTCCTTAGGTAAAGAAATACTAAAAGAATTCCCTGGCTATACCTTCAAATTTATTTCAATATCAAAAGATGCTTCTGATTTGAAAAAGAACACTTATGAAAATCCATGCTCTATTAAATTTGTACCAAGCAATGATATTTATGATATTGTATCCTTGCTGAATCATATTCGTGAGAAGGACATTGATTATATTGAGAAGATTTATAGATTTATTAAAAAAGAACTGGGTGTGGATATTGATAGAGAAAAGCTTGATAGCAATTTAACGACGATAATAATTATTCTTTCGAAGGAACAATGGGACGAAATGGATAATGTTATTGATGCAAATAGCTTTGAAATAGAAAGAAAAATTACGGTTAATGATTTAAAAATTAAAAGTGAGCTAATTAAAGAATACTCTCTCTATCATTCAAGAATTAATCAGAAGTACAATGAGTTTGATTTAATGGGTGCTAATAAAAGTAGATCTGTTTTAGCATCGATACGTCGATTATATCTTGGTGTTAAAGATAAATATGATGCAGACACTATATTTTCTTTGGTAATAGATGGTGTAAAAGAACAAGTGTTGGATAGCAACAACTTTGAAAAAATGCCGATAGATGAATTGGAATTATGTGTCGAAATCCTTGTTGTAGATGCATTTATACGTTGTAAAATATTTGAAAACCCCGAGGGCTATTGCTATGCTACTTCCTGATAATATACATCCCGAAAATAGCATTTATTACAATGGGGCCATTTTAATTCAAGTATTAAAACATAAAAACAGCATGGACATATTTGATCTATATCAAGAAGTAAAAGAAATAAAAAATATGTCTTTTCCTGTTTTTGCACTTTGCATAGATTGGCTATACTTAATTGACGTTGCTGAACTTAGCGAGGGGGAGATTAAACTATGTTCATAAAATTCCTCAAAATCACTAAGGGTTCGACGATAATTCGTGATATAAAATTTAGGAAAGGTATTAATTTAATTGTTGATGACAGCGTTGGAAAGATTACAGGAAATAATGTTGGAAAAACAACAGTTTTGAAATTGGTAGATTATTGTCTTGGTGCAAATAAAAATATAATATGGGCGGATCCTGAAAATAAAAAACACGCTTACACGCTTGTGAAAGATTACCTTATTGATAACAATGTATTGGTTACATTGTGTTTAACTGATAATCTTGAAGATGAAAAAGCTCAAGATATCATGATAGAACGCAATTTCATAAGTAGGGGAAAAGAAGTAATTCGAAGAATAAATGGAGAAAACTACTCTCTAGAATCATTTGAACCAAAGTTAAAAGAAATATTTTTCCCTGAGCATAAAGCTGAAAAACCTACTTTCAGACAAATAATTTCCCATAACATTCGTTACGATGATTTAAGTTTAACTAATACTCTTAAAACGTTAGATAGATACACAAGTAATGCTGAATATGAAACTTTATATCTTTTTTTACTTGGCTGTGATTTTACAAAAGGAAATAGCAAGCAGGAAATTTTAGAGAAAATTAAACAGGAAAATAAATTCAAAGATAGATTAGTAAGAAATCGATCAAAGCCAGAATATGAAGCAACATTGGCATTGATTGAAAGAGATATTAAGGAATTAGATAAAAAAAAGGCAAGTTTAAACTTAAACCCAAATTTTGAAAATGATTTGGATTTATTGAATACTGTGAAATATTCTATAAATAAAGTAAGTTCTGAAATAAGCAACTTAAACATTAGGAAATCTCTCATATTAGAAGCAAAACAAGATCTGGAAAAAGGGACTTCTGATGTTGATTTGAGACAATTGAGGATGATTTATGATCAAGCAAGCCTTAATCTTGGAGAGCTACATAAATCGTTTGAGGAATTGGTGCACTACCATAACCAAATGATTACTGAAAAAGTTAAATATATTACAAATGAATTGCCTCAGATTGATTCAAAAATTGCTGAAAAGATGCATGAATTAGACTTGTTATTAAAAGATGAAGAAACATTAACTTCAATTGTATCAAAGAGCGATACCTATGAAGAATTAGAAAAAATTATTTCAGAAACAAATGAAAAATATAGGTTAAAAGGTGAATATGAAAAAACAGTCGAACAATTAAATGAAGTTGAACACAATCTAGAAGAATATAATGATATTCTACAATCTATTGATGATGAACTCTTTTCTGATGAATTTGAAGACAAGGTAAAACTTCAAGTTCATAAATTCAATACCTATTTTGCAACAGTTTCCGAGTTGTTATACGGTGAAAAATATGCGCTAGCTTACGATATAACAGAATACAAAGGTCAGCGGCTATATGTGTTTAGTACTTTTGTCCCTTATGGTCCCAATCTTGCATCTGGTAAAAAACAAGGGGAAATTTCATCATTTGATATCGCTTACACACTTTTTGCTGACGAGGGGAATATACCTTGCATGCATTTTATTCTAAATGACAAAAAAGAACTTATGCATGACAATCAACTTATTAAGATTGCAGATTGTGTTAACCACAGTAATGTTCAATTTGTGGCCTCAATATTGAAGGATAAATTGCCAGAAGAATTGAATAAGGAAGAATATTTCATTGTAGAATTATCAGAGGATGATAAGCTTTTCAGGATTGAAAATGAAATATGATTCCACCTATATACAAAACCGTTTCTTTAATCCCTGATCCATATTGGGGGTGTTTTCACATTAATTTTATTAAAAGTTTGTAGGTATGTTTCGGAGGGCCCCCGGCGAAGCCGGCACACCTAAAAGATTGCCTAAACTAACTTGCTGTCTATATGTCTTTTTCAGTCACGACACTAACAGCTGCAAATACTCATATTAAGGTGCTCCTCTCGGGACTTATTCTCGAAGATATGAAGAAAGAATTTCTGTTTTTGAATGCTTACCAAAAGCAGCATCTGCTTTCTTTAAAAATGAAATCATCAAAAAAGGTAGCATGCTCCGATGGGGATTCGAACCCCAGTCGCAGGAGTGAGAGTCCTGCATGATTGGCCGTGCTACACTATCG
>JAWSUM010000035.1:0-25542 GCA_033549165.1 Methanolobus sp. | reverse complement strand
GTCGATGGTTCCAGACTCACACCGGCAGGACTGACGGAGCAGGTGAAGAGAGAACTGGAGGCAAGAGGGATAGAATGTGAATGTCCCAAGCCTTTCTGTGCACTGGAAATTACGGGAAAGGACTCAATAGACAAATTCGTAAAACTGGGCTTCGGAAAACCACTACTGAGGATCGACCGGAATCCCGGAAACCGTATTTTCACCTACGTGAAGGTTCTCAGGGACGCACCCTGCGGTTCTACCTGGTTCGTTGCAAAAAAACTCAAGTGGTCAGACGTAAAAGACTACAAAGAAATAATTTCGGGTGCGCACCACTCATATCCCTGCACAGCAAGTATGGAAAAAGATCCGCAGATAGGCGATACAATTCTTCATGAGGCTGGTTATATTATCAGGAAAAGTGTTGAAGATGCAATGTCAGACGCCTAGATCTGTGCAAAAAGCAAATTAAAAAATGGAATTGTTTTTTTCTTTAAAATAAGTAGAGAGAAGAACGAGTTTTTGCTCAACTCTCCTTTCCTTCTTATGTCATGTTTTCTTCTGAATCTTCCTCTGTAGTATCCTCTTCGGTATCATCAACTGTTTCTTCATCAGTTGTTTCCTCTTCAGTCATGTCCTCTTCAGTATCATCAACTGTTTCTTCATCAGTCATGTCCTCTTCAGTCATGTCCTCTTCAGCGTCATCAACTGTTTCTTCATCAGTTGTTTCCTCTTCAGCGGGCTCTTCTTCAGCTACAGTCCCTCCGTCACCTACAGTTATTGTACCCTGATAGGATTCTCCTCCAATCTCAACGGTGTATTCGTAGACCCCAGAACTCCTGAAGAGACGACTGTACATTGAATCAGGTGCAACTGATCCGGAATCGAACTCACTTATAGTGAAGGATTCATTCCCGTCATTTGCCCACGTCACACCATCATCCACTGCTACACGGATATTCGCAGGAGAGATACCTGAATCGCTAACTGACACAGCATTGGTTTCTACAATTTCCCCGTTTGCAACCATAGCACCACTGGTTGTGTCCTGTTCGGATTCATTGGTCATATTTCCATTACCAGCCATCGTCTCATTACCGCAGGTTACCCATGCACTGTCATCCTCCATCTCACCGATGTTGCGGAAATCCACTGCAATCTTGTAGCCTGCATCGTTTGTAGGCAACGTACCGTTCCATGTATCATTGAAGTAGATGGTTACCGGACCATTTGCAGGCTCGGTCTGGTTCGATGTGATCATCATCAAGACAGTCCCTGCACCCTGATCCAGTATTGTCCAGCTACCGTGAGAATCGGTCACATTTTCTATCATATCACCTGGAACATTGAGAAGGATAGTATTGATAGTGGCATTGGGGAACTCGGCCATTGTCTCATTCATTATTTCTATCTCTGCACTGTAAGGTGCAGTCTCATTGTTGACCATCAGGCTTGCATTCAGCATGCCATCGTACTCACTCTTGGAGTCCTCGACAGTGTTAAGGTAGCAGGTTACATTATCCATTGCCACCCCTCCATCTGCAGGAGGCATTGTTCCGCCTTCTGCTGCTTCACAGAAACCAAGAGTTATCCATGCACTGTCATTGCCTGCTTCTCCAATATTCTGCACATCCGTTGCAATTACATAGCCATCTTCATTTTCCGGTAGTGTGCCGTTCCATGTATCATTGAAGTATATAGTGGCCGGACCTGTTGCATTCTCGGTACTGTCATTTACCGTAATCATTGTCATGAAATCGCCAAACGGCTTGTTCTCAGCTTCATCTGTCGTGATTTTTGTGAGGAAGAAGCCAAATGGATTTTCCATTTCCTGGATATCTACTATTACCCACTCGTTACCAAGAGAATCGTTAGCATTCATGATCTGATCCGCAGGAACATTCAGCAGAATGGTTTTTACCGTTGAGTTCGGGAACATTTCCTTGGTATCATTGGTAAGATCCAACTGGGCCATGGAATTTTGTGTATCAACCATCAAGGTCGCATTCAACTGACCATCATATTGGCTCTTGTTGTCCTCGACTACATTGAGATAGCACCTTGTCAGGTTGCCTTCAGTGACATTGACATCTGTGACGTTGGCATCGGTGACATTGTCTTCAGTGACATTGACATCTGTGACGTTGGCGTCGGTGACATTGTCTTCAGTGACATTGACATCTGTGACGTTGGCGTCGGTGACATTGTCTTCAGTGACATTGACGTCAGTGACGTTGCCTTCAGTGACATTGACATCTGTGACATTGTCTTCAGTGACATTACCTTCTGTCATGTTCTCAGAAACATTAGTACTTGCATTCATGTCTGAAACATTAGTTGTATCTGTTACATTCTCCGTCGTTGTCTCTGTTACCGTCTCTCCGTTTCCTACTGTTACAGTACCCTGATAGGATTCTCCTCCTATCTCAACTGTGTATTCATAGACCCCAGAACTCCTGAAGAGACGACTGTACATTGAATCAGGTACAACTGATCCGGAATCGAACTCACTTATAGTGAAGGATTCATCCCCATCATTTGTCCACGTTACGCCATCATCTACTGCAACACGAATATTCGCGGGAGATATACCTGAATCACTAACTGATACGGCATTGGTTTCTACAATATCCCCGCTTACAACCGTAGCCCCATTCGTCATGTTCTCTTGTGAGATATTATTCATGGTCTCATTGGCCACAGTCTCGTTAGCAGTGGTCTCGTTGGTCATATTTCCAGCTGTTACATTACCAGCCATTTCTTCTTCACAGAATCCAAGAGAGACCCAGGCACTGTCAGCATCATTCTCGCCTATGTTCTGAATCTCCACGGCAGTAGGATAGCCTCCAGCATTTTCAGGGAATGTGCCGTCCCACGCGTCTTCAAATGTTATTGTGATAGGAGTCAAAATATTTTGTTCCCCGGAGATTGCTGTCGAGAAGATGTCGAATGGGCTCGCATCGTTTGATGCAGTTACGTTCAGTTCATTCCCATTGCTGTCAGTTGCACTTGCTATCTGATCCGCAGGTACATTTAGCAGCACAGTGCTGATCTCCGCATTCGGGAAGAACAACATAGTATCATTTGTCAGTTCCATTTCAGCGGTGTAAGGAGTTGTCGTATTGTTTATTACCAAACTCACATTCAGATAACCCTCATACTCGCTCTTGTCATCCTGCACATCATTAAGATAACAGGTTGCGCTTGCAAGTCCCGTGAACAGGAAAGCAATAGCTAGTGTCATCAAAAGTATTCTTTGTTTCATATCGTACCACCTACTTTATTGTAGTCACTAAACGTTGTCTTTTTGTTGACATATTCCCTTTGCGAAACAATAATAACTAATAGTGTTAACGACAAAAAATGTTAGTATATTAGTATAGTGAATTATGTCTTTGAATTTTTCAAGGAAACAATGAAATCAAACAAGAATCAGGGACTGTTTGTAATACATAGCAAAAATATGGAGCAACTCTTCGAAAAATTGAACGCTAAATGGCCTGTTTTTTGCATGATTTATTAGTTCCCCAATAAAAACCAAAAGACAAGAACAAACATCCGTAAAAAAGTTAATTGCAGCGTTTCCAAAAATAGCTACAAAAAATCAGTTCACCAAAAAATAGACAAAAAAGGAATGAACCAGTTCACTCCTTCCTGCGCTGGAACAGGAATGCCAGACCGAGTATTGCAGCTACCGGGAGTGCAAGTGTCGGGAACTCGGGAATCTCAGAGCCATTGCCATCGTCGAAACAGAATGTGATATGACTTATGGCAGCCTGTCCAGGTACCTCTTCAGAACCGGACGTTTCACCACCGACAGAGACCCAGTCATCGTTATCACCTGTCTTCACAAGTATTGAGCACACTGGTAGATCAGAAGTCCAATTAAAAGCTATTGCTTCCCCTTCTCCTTCTTTTACTATAGTTATTTCTATGCTAGTGAAAGTGTCACCTGCGTTAGGAATTTGCAGTGTATCATTGTCTCCTACAAAAGTATTGCCAAAATCTATATGTGTAATCTCACCAAGTGCTGTATACTCAGTAGGGTCAAATTTGAGTTGTTTATTGTTGTCCCCGCAGGGGCAGATATCTGCTGCTGCTGCTAATGACATAGTTACAACCAGCATAAGCATAGTTAGTATTACTATTCTTCTCATTACGTACCACCTCTCCATACTAAAGATTGATTTTTACTATATGTACGGAATATAGTTACGTAACTTTATCCTCTTTAATGTTTATAACATTTACTAGAAATCATATAAGTTATGAGTATAATAATGATGATACATGTGATTTAGACAGACACCAAAGTTGATCCATATGCGGAGTTTAAAAAAATTAAATTTAATCAAAAAGCTATTTTACCCGTAAACCCAATTGTATAACCATGGACAATCAGGTTTCCATTGTCAGATGTCATGATTATCCCGAATCAAAGGAAGCAGTCAGGCAAGCGATAGAACTGATCGGTGGCCTCTCTTCCATTGTTTCGGAAGGTGACCGGGTCCTTTTAAAACCCAATGTCCTTGCTGCACATAAGCCAGAAGATGCCGTTACGACCCATCCGGCAATCGTATCTGCAGTGTGTGAAATGGTGAGAGAAGTTGGAGGTATCCCCCTGATCGGCGATGGTGCGGGCATGACCCATCCAGGCGCGACGACAGATGCGTTCAGAGAATCAGGAATAGAAGCAGTGGCAAAGGACTGTGGAGCCGAACTTATTAACTTCCAGACCGCAGGCTTTGTTGAAGTGGATGTACCACATGCCAGTCATTTTCCCAGACTCTTTGTATCAAAGGCAGTTCTGGATGCCGATGTCGTAATCTCCATTCCGAAGCTCAAGACCCACGAACTTACATATTACACCGGCGCGGTCAAGAACATGTTCGGAACACTGCCGCTGAAAACTCGTAAGGAAATGCACCTGCTTGCAGAGAGAAAACTATTCGGGGAGGGTGTCATCGATCTTTATTCCGTGGTCAAGCCTCGCCTTGCTGTCATGGATGCAGTTATTGGCATGGAAGGAAATGGCCCATCCCATGGTACGCCAGTTCCCACAGGCCTTATACTTGCAAGCAAGGATTGTGTATCCCTGGACATCGTAGCCTCCGGCCTGATAGGCTTTGATCCGCTGAGGATTCCCACAACAGAAGCTGCCCTTGAAAGAGGGTTTGGGACCAGGGTTCCTGAAACCGTGGGCGCTTTGCCTGATAAAGTCAGGGTAAATTACGAGCCATCCAGCGGTGGCATCCTGTTCAATGTCCCACCTATTATGACACGCTTTTTCGGAAGATATTTCACGGTCAAGCCACGCATCGATACTGCAAGATGTATCATGTGCGGGGCATGTGCGATTAATTGTTCTGCCCATGCAATCGAAGAAAAAGATGGAAAGCTTCGGGTAAACGATGATAAATGCATCCTCTGCTACTGTTGCCGTGAACTATGCCCAGAGGATGCCGTGACAGTGGAAAAGTCCCTGCTTGCAAAAATAGTGACAGGGACCTAAATTTCAAATAAGTAACTCAGAGCTGGCAGACCGGACTCTTGCGAAGCCAGTCGATATCTGACTGGTACAGCAGACGCAGGTCCTTAAGACCCAGCTTAAGCATTGCAAGGCGGCTGACACCAAGTCCCCATGCGAGTACCGGATACTTGATTCCAAGAGGTTCTGTGACCTCTTTCCTGAAAACGCCTGCACCGCCAAGTTCCACCCAGCCAAGACCATCCACATATACCTCTGGTTCCACGCTTGGTTCGGTGTATGGGAAGTAACCAGGCCTGAAGCGCACATCCTCGAATCCCATCCTGTGATAGAACTCTTTCAGGCATCCCAGCAGGTTCGCAAAGGACATGTCCTTATCCATGACAACTCCTTCCAGTTGCTCGAACTCAGGAGTGTGTGTAGGGTCAATCGTCTCACGGCGGTATGCCCTGTCAATGGAGAATGCCTTTACAGGAGGTTCGGGATTGTCTGCCAGGTATTTGATCGTCAGTGCCGTGGTGTGAGTCCTCAGCACATTCTTACAGGCTATATCCTCACTCCATTTTCCACCCCATCCAGTGGACTCGGTATCTCCTCCATGCTCATGCATTGCACATACCTTGTCCTTATACTCAAGAGGGACCTCGGATGTGCCGGACAGATGGAAAGTGTCCTGCATTTCCCTTGCGGGATGGTCCTGTGGCTGGAACAGTGAATCAAAGTTCCAGAAAGAACTCTGCACGATCTCACCTTTTATCTCGGTGAAACCCATATCCAGGAAGATGCGTCTCATCTCGTCGATCAGACGCTGATAAGGATGAGCCTTGGCTCCGTATATCTGCCGGGGAGGGGTATGGATATTATATGACCTGAACTTCATATCCTTCCACTGGCCGCTTTTGAGCATCTCGGATGTTATCTGCGCGACCTCTTCCGCAACCTCGATTCCCGAAGCAACAAGCACAAGTCCTTCAGGAGTGATGCTCACTGATCTGCGTTTGTCCTCATTCTTACTTACAAGTTTGCGCTTGAGCATGTCCTTCATGAGATTCTCAGTGACTTCCAGCTCTTCGATGGTCCTGGTCCGGCCTTCGAATTTAGCCAGAACCTTTTCATCATCACCTGCTACTGCATTCCCTGTGGGTACTACCATTCCCTTTTCAATATTGGCCCATCCCTTACGGCGCAGCCAGCCGGTAGCTATGCCGACAACAGAAGGATGGAACTTCTCCTTCAGTGCATCCATGGACATAGGTTCTGACAGTGCATCGATGATCTGCCTCTCGGGAAGACCTTCTTCTGCATACTTCTTTCCTTCGTCGGTCAATTCATAGGTCTCGATGACACTTTCATCCACCTTGACCAGACCGTTCTCATCAAGCAGAAAAGCTGCCTGCATGGCAGTCTCTACCTTCATCCCTGCCTTTTGTGCAAGTTCACCCGGATTTGCAGTCTTCAGTTCATCCAGCGTGATCAGCACATTCTTCTCATTGGGTGTGAGATTATAATCTGAAACCATACATTACACCTTGATAATCCTATAAGCCATATTCATCGAGTTTGTCTTTTGCGACCTCACGCAGTTCCTGATGCTCTTTCAGGAACTTCTCCATCTTTTCCGCCGCAAGCGCCTTGCAGTTTCCACATACCTTTTGACCGCTAACGCATTCACTATATATCTGCGCAAGCTCTTCGTCATCTTCAATGAGATTGAATAGTAATAGTTCGTAGACGGAACACTTGTCAGGCTCACCGCCGAGTTTCTTCTGTTCCTCAAGTGTCATCCTGCCGCCTGTCTTTGCCCTCTTGACCTTCTTGGCAGCTCCTTTTGGATCCTCGGTGAGTGATATGTAACTGTCCGGGATGCTGCTTGACATCTTACCGCCCTGCAGTCCGGACATGAAACGATGATACGTGGAGGATGGTGGCACAAATGCATATCCGCCAAACTCAAGCTCAACCTCCCTGACAATTCTGAGGAGCTCTTCGAAATCATCAAGGTCGAATACATCAACATGTCCTTCGAACAACTTTGTACTTCCAGGAATGCGCTCTCCCAGCTCCTTCAGGGCCTCTTCAGGTGCAGCCTTGCTCCTGATACTGAAATAACTCCTGCCATTCTTATCCTCACGTCCTTCGATCTTGAACATATTCATCTTGTGCCCGAGCCCGCGTGTCAGGCGGATGTGAGGATCCTGATCGGCACCTACGGGAATCACCGTGGGCTTCGGACCACCGAACTCCTCGAGTTGGGGATGTAGTATGTCCGCACTCTGGGTAACAGCACTGAGCATATGGGATACGCTGGTCTCACCTGTGAAACCGTAGATCGCGCTCAGTTCCGAGAAGTTGGCCTTTGAGCCCAGCTCGAATGCAAGGTCCTTGACCTGTTCAGAGCCTGACTGGAAATATATGTGTCCGCTTGGTTCAAAGCCAAGTGCTATGAGGCTTATGATATACTCGTTGACGCCTATATCCCTGCATCTATCCCAGGACATACCCCTTACGGAATGTGCTTCCCTGTCGGCAATGCCCACAAACGCATCGGCACCCTGCTGCTGGTGCCATATTATCTCTTCCATCACCATCTTATGGCCGAGATGCACCTTTCCGGATGGCATGAATCCGCTCATTACCGAAAAAGGTTTGCCGGTGTTCATCGCATCTGTTATGAGATCATATCCCCGGTGGCCGAAGATGATCTTCCTGCGCATGTACCTGTGGGGATCTTTTATCTCAGGAAGCAATTGATCAAAGGGCAGGATGCCGAATTCCTCGAATAGTTTGGAATAATCGTCGATGTTCAATGCACTCCATGGGTCGATCTTCATATTCATATAGGGCCTCTTGTATGATCGGATGTTCAGGAGAGAACATACCATTTTTTCTGTTAATGAAATTGTTAGTAAAAACACCTGGTGATATGTAAAGGTTCTTATTAGCCAAAGAAGACAGCTTTCATATCAGTTTTCAATCGGTTTTCAAAAGCTCTCGGGCATACGGTTTCGATGCACCTTCGGGTATCTTATCCACAAGCTGCAGATATTCGGTTTCCTGCATCAGGCATGTGCCACGCTGTCCCCTGAATGTCTTATCCTTTCGAATTTTGCCCCAGATATCCTTCATGGACTCCTGCGTTATGTTCCCGTAACTGAAGGGGACGTACGGGCAGGGCTTGACAGAGCCTTCTACGCACACATGCAGCCACCTCTGACCAGCCATGCAGCCCAGCATCTCCCCTTCAAAGTAGGAGTTTGCGAAAATCCGCGGACCGCCTTTAGTAGAGTTAATGCGCTGATACATTTCAAGCACCATTCTCCTGTCAGCTTCAGTGATTATGGCATCCCCTTTCTTTTTAGGCACGGACTCCCAGAGAGAGAACTCATGCACTCCAATGTCCTTTGAGAGCTCATACATGGCAGGCAGTTCCCCGATGTTCTTAGGAGAGACATGCGTAGCCATGGTTACAAGAAGACCAGCTTCCAGCCCCATTTTCATGGCATTTGTAGCCATCCCGAAAGCGCCGTCCAGACGACGCACGGCGTCGTGCTTTACAGGGTCGGTGGAATATATGCTCACCAGGAGGTTATGAAGGCCTGCTTCCTTCAGGCGCCGCGCATTCTCAGGAGTCATTTCAGTGCCGGGAGTATACATGTTGACTATGGCCCGCTCCTTGTCGACATAGTCGATAAGCTCGTAGATATCCTCACCCAGCATGGGATCCCCTTCGGTGAATACGATAACCATTGCCCCCATGTCCAGAACTTCATCTATGGCGCGTTTCATAGTATCTATATCGAGATCCCCTTCCCCGCCGCTTACCACGCAGTGCTCGCAATTGCACTTGCAGTTGCGTGTGATCTCAAAGGAAACAGTCTCGGGAATATATCTCCCAAGGGCAATCTGGGTCTCGGCCATGAGAAGCCTCTTGAAAGCCTTACTTGGTATGGGTGGCAACCATGTTGACGCAATCACCTGTTCATCTGTGACAAGCGCTGGTTTTTCCTCCCTAAGTCTCTCATTGATCCTGTTCAAAAAAAGAGTGCATGCCTTACGAAGGCCTCCGGTTGCCTTCAGCTGGACAAAATCCTCTGTTTTATCCATCTTGATGGAAAGTCCCGGTATTGAAAGTAATGTGATCCTGTCATCCTGTGAATCAGCGTAATTCTGTTTCATCCAATGTTCCCCTGGAGTTGAATAGCTCTGTGGAGAAAACATCTGCTTCCTTGCCTATGACGGACTGGGATGAGTAAACGAAGATCCCGTTATCTGCCATCACATACGGACGTAACACTTCGTCGTGTTTGGTCCCTCGCATCTTCAGTATCTCTATAGCCCTGATCCTTTCTCCGGCAATCCTGAATACCTTAAGGCAAATAACTCCTTCGGCAAGATACTCTTCTACACTAAAGTAATCCGGGTCTCTGTTCATCTCGCTCGTGATCAGGGTCGTGCAGTCAAAGCTTTCTATATTTTTTATGAACTCGAGGATGAGATACCTGACATTGACAGGATTTTGTGATATCTTCAGAGAGGTCATGGAGTCGATAAAAAGGCGTTTTGCCCCTATTTCCTGCGCACTGGCATATATCTGCCGCAGAACAGTTTCAATTGTAGTGGCATCTGTTTCCTTATTCGATTCGGGGTTCCTGTTCTTTTTGATGTACCTGCCATAGGCTATAGGATCGGCCCGGACTATCCGGAGCTTATCTTCCTTTATAAGTCTCTCGAGGTCCCATCCATGCCTCCACATATTGCGCATTATGCGGGCAGGTGTTTCCTCAAAGGTGATATAGACCCCGGGCTCATCATATGACGTGATACCTTCGTAGAGATATTGTGCTCCAAAAGTAGATTTGCCTGCTCCGGGTCCGCCTATAAGCAGAATTACATCGTTCTCTATGAAGCCGCCTTCTATAAGTTCGTCAAATCCGGGAATTCCTGTAGGTACGCGAGCCATTTAAAACCTCGAGAGATTCTTTTCGAGAATAATTATATTAATGACTGTTATGTAATATAACTTATTGCTTAAAAATAAGAAAAAAAGTGAAAAACGAAGATCAGATATTGATCTGATCCGGTTCTTGATCAGACCTTCTCTGCAAAGGCAAGCGTACCGCTGATACGTTTGACCCTGATCTTCACGGCCTGACCTTTTGAGGTGCCTGGTACGAAAATAGTATATTTGTCCACCTTTGCAATACCGTCACCCTTGGAACCGACGGCATCGATGTGAACTTCATATTCCTTACCTTCCTCAATAGATTCCTGTTTGACAGGTGCGGTTGCACGTCTTTTCTTTACCGGTCTGTGAGCTCCACAGGCAGCACACTTCAATACGAGCACCCTGTCCATCTTCGTCAGCTGGGTATCGGGTCTTGAACATTCCGAACACATGACAAACTCTTCAACATAGGCCTCTATGTTGGACTTTATCTGATCCTTTGAGAAACGGCCCTGGAATATGGCCCTGCTACCATCGATCTTGCCTGCCGTACCCATCTCGCGGGTAAGGAACTTCATCAGGTGTTCAGGGTCCCTGTTCAATACATCAGCAATGTTGCTCAGGTTGTCCAGGATCGTGGTCTTACCTTCAACCATGATCTTTGGTTCGGGGATCACGAAACGGGCATCCGTAGTCTCCTTGTCAGGTAAGTTTGCTATTGCACGGTCCAAAAGCGCTTCGTAATCTTTCATTTAATTCCTCCCAAATAGGGTAATCACTTTTACTGTACAAGTTCCTGTCCCTGATCTACTACGATCCTGACAGGTGTTGGCAGTTTATGGCCTGCCTTTCTAAGTGCATCCTTTGCCATTACAAAGTGCTCTTTGTTTATAGAGATAGTAAAGATCTTCTGGCCGGCTGAAACTCTTGCTGCTGTTCCAACATTTTTCCCATATGCTCCACGCATACCACTTGAAACACGGTCTGCACCTGCTCCGGTAGCCTGCTTGTTCTCCCTGAGGACCTCATGCGGGTAAACTCTCAGTTTGATGTGGTAACCTGATTTTCCTGCAGCGTTTACCATTGCACGGTTTGAAGTGATACGTGCAGCTTCAAGTGACTTGTGTGTGAGTTGGCATCTCTCAGTTGCTATGAGTGTGACCTTTACCGGAAACTCGGCACTCTTGTTACCCATGTCGTAGTGAATGACCTGACTACCCGGGACACCACCCATATACTTCCTTCTGGTGAATGAGCGCTGTCTGACGTTCCTGTACATACTTGCTGGTTTTCTTACCATGAATTTAAGTCTCCTGAATAATTATTGTGATAATTTAGATCAAATAGTACCACTTTGTGAAGGTTCCTAATTGATATGTCTGTATATGAATTTGTTGATGTGCTGAGACATCAGCCTGATACAATTTCATCTGGACGGTTCATCCCCTACTACCTTGTACCATATAAGTCTTATTGCTCATCTGTCTTTTGAGCAGATAAGGAGTAAGCAGACCGTAACAACCAGAGAGCATCATGTTCCCGAAAGGTGCGGCAAAATACAGCCTATCCCACAGTTTCCTGTCCTTTTCAACTTCATCCATATCCATAAGTAAACTGCGCCTTGGACCGGTTATCATTACAGACCTCACAGCATCAAAGCCGATATTTTCTTTGATATAGCAGCCATGTCCCCCCTGATCGAAGACCTCTTCAGAAGTGAGTTCGCCCTCGGCAAAGCGTAGCAATTGCCCCTGAAGCCCTTCACCGCTCAATGAGGACGTGTGGTGTTCGTACAAAGCGATGACCCTGTGGTCCTTCACAATGGCTGCAAGAGTGTGTACGTTCCCTATATTGACGACCATGGAAGGTTGCTGTGCAGCCGGGTCGAGCAGCGCCCCGAAGATCGCAGCGGGCCCGGTATCCATGAAAACTGCTTCCTTCTGGCTCAGTGCTTCAGAAGAAGATATCATACGTGTAAGGTCATCCGGTATATTTTCATGACCATATGCAAATTTCTCGAAATCCCCTCCCATATCAATGAGCCTCTCGAATATCCTGAACCTGTATATTCTATTGCTCTCGTGGGGAGAATTACCATGATCCTGGACGGCAACTGCAAAGCTCTCAGGCATCTCAACACCGAAACAGAGAAGTGCCGATGATATAGACTCAATGTCTATGTCCTGCATCAATATCTCTTCATAGTCTCCGGCAGGCATGCTCTGCCCCTCATCATCAACGATCTTTATTCCCATCCCTCTTACTCTGTCAAGATCGTCCTTTATTGTCAATGCAGCCTTTCCGGTTGCATATACCTTTAATCCCTGTTTGATATGTTCCCTGATAGCCCTCACTACAGGTCCACCCCCCATAACTCCTCCTTTGAGGAAAATTGCCTTTCCTCGTGAAGTTGCGCCCTGCACCTTTTTGGCAACTATGACAGTTGGAGAAGACATCACCATCATCAGGCTGTTCTCAACTTCCTTTTCGCCATCGTACAGGAGTATGTCCTGAGTGCCTGTACCTACATCGATTGCCAGTATCCTCATATCAAATCGAGTGTTTCATATATCTATTCACGTATAAGACTTCGTATGAATGACTTTACAGTAAAGGAACATAAGAAAGGTAACAAAGGCCCCTATAATTTTTATATGATCACTATCTCCACCTCAAGGTTCGAGAAATATGGAAATGTATTATCCCCCCTGGACGCAGAGGACCGTTCCGGCCAGCTTATGGAAGAAATGGTCCTGACAGCAGGACACAAAATATCAGGTTATTCCCTTATCATCGATGATGAGACCTCCATAATTGATGCGGTCACCAAGGCTCTCAGATCCGATGCAGACATTGTGGTGACCAGCGGGGGTACCGGACTGACATCAAAGGATGTAACCATTGAATCTGTGGCGCCGATGTTCGAGAAGGATATTCCCGGGTTCGGGGAACTTTTCAGGTATAAGAGCATTGCCCAGATAGGTGTTTCCGTAATACTTACACGGGCTTCTGCAGGTGTGATAGCAGGCAAGGCTGTTTTCTGCCTGCCAGGTTCCCCGGCAGCGGTGGAGCTGGCACTGGATGAAATAATAATTCCTGAAGCAGGCCATATCGTGAAGCATGTGAGGCAGTAAACAAAAAAATAAACAAAAAACTTTAATATTGTTTGTAATATGTTACAGTAAATATTCAGGAAAGAGATCTGACATCTTATAATATAAGGCGATAATTATATATCACACATATCAATAAAAGATATGCATTGCACTTTCGTCAAGAGATTATAAGTATCTCTATGAATAATCTATAGTCAGGATCACGGAGAAAACATGTCCGTCTATTCATTAGGAATCAAAGAGCTGGATGACCTGCTGGGTGGCATTCGGGAAGGAACCAATCTGATGATGATAGGTCCACCCATGAGCCGAAAAGATGAGCTGCTTGATGCGATCATTTTTCAGAACCTCAGCAAAGAAGATGCAGCAATACTTGTTTCCACCAGGGAACCCGGAGAAAGGGTCCTCACATGGTTCGAAGGACAGGGAACAGACATCTCATCTGTAAATATAGGTGTAGTGGACTGTGTCACAAAGACTCTCGGAATGGGTGCTCCGGACACACCAAATATAAAAAGAGCTTCAAGCCCTGTGGACCTTACAGGCATTGGAGTAAAGATCAGTCAGTTCCTCGAGGAATTCCTGGTAAAAAAGAACATTGGCAAGATCAGGCTTTGCATCAATTCACTTTCAACCATACTCATGTACTCTAACCTGCAGACAGTTTTCAGGTTCCTTCATGTCTTTACAGGCCGTGTGAAGGCTGCCGGAGGTTTTGGCCTTTACGTAGTTGAGGACGAGATGCATGATCCCCAGACCATAGCCACCCTGAAGCAGTTGTTTGACGGGATGATAGAGATTAAAACAATAGGTGACTCCTATGCCATGAGAGTAGTCGGCCTGACTTCAAAACCAACACCGTGGTTCGAGTATGTCATAGAGGGCACCGAGATCAAGCTGAGCAATCCCAAGAAGCCCTGACCTGTAAAGGTAGGGTAAGATCTTCATTGTGCCCCTTAATGAGTTGTATTCTATTTTTACAAAACAGTTCTTCACGATCATATCAAATATCATATATCACTTAGACCAATATGCTAATCAGGTGTAACTAATGGAAAAAGACAAATTGTACAAATTAAAGGCAGAAGCTTCCGGGCTGAAACCTATCCTCAACATCGGCAAGAACGGGATCACTGAACCAGTTATAGAAGAGGTCAAAAAACAGGTTAAAGCATATCGCCTTGTAAAGATAAAAATGCTAAAGACAATGCCTGACGGAGAGGACATAAAGGTTGCAGCTCAAAAACTGGCAGAAGCCACTAACACCACCCTTATCGAAGTACGTGGTAGCACAGTAGTCCTGTACAGGTGAACTGCAGCAACTATTCAAATATTATCCCTGAACCTTTCCCCGGAGACTATTTCGATCTCCTGGAGAGTTATAAGTTCGGTCGGAAGCATTTTTTTAAGTTCAGGAATCGTTTTCCTGATCTTTTCTTCTTTATCCACTGCCTGTACGATTACAGGAAGGTCGGTCCCGAGGCTTAGCACGCTTGCTGTATGTATCTTGTTGTGGACACCATACCCTTCAATACAGTGATGTACTGTGGCACCTGCAACACCTGCATCCTTAAGAAATTCCAGCACAGCATGGTGTGCAGCTTTACCTTTGTATCTGTCATTCTCACTGAGATATATCCTTAAAAGTGATGCTTTCATTATCAGATCTCCCTGGTGTCCTCGTTTCCAATCATGGGCATCTCATCCAAATAATGCTCATACAGAAAGTTTGTACTGCTTGTTTGATTTAATATATTTCTGGCTTCTTATAAATCATAGACCCGGTTCAATAATTATGACCGGGGAGTCAAGTTTACCAAAATATATAATCTAAAAGCTAACAAAGTAAGATTTATGGAAAAGAGTCAATTCCCATTCTTTGCAGCTCTTGTGCTAATTCTGATTGTAGGAGGAGCCTATATCGGAATGGGATACCTTGATGAACTGACCAGTAAAGAACCTGACGTGAACGTGAGTCCTTCCCAGGCGATTTCCATTGTTGAAAGTGATGCAAACGCAAGCGCATTCATCGAAAAGAACTTCAAGGTTCCCAAATGGAGAGTCGTAAAGACCACTTTTACAGAGAATACAACAGGTAACCTGAGCAACACTGCTTCATATGAAGCTGACAGGGTCTGGAAAGTAGAGATGATGGAACGTACCTGCGCATGCCCCAGCCCATCAACATTGTATGTCGTGGAAGGCTATGTTAACGCAGATACAGAGGAACTGATAAGTGTAAGGACGATGAAAGCTTCAGAGGGTGATTATGAAAAAAGGACATGTGCTTCAACCAGCTGTCATTGAGATGATAGTTAGAAGCGGAACTTGTTTTCTTATTCTTCTTTTGATATCTTCCACGGCCATTGCCGGTTCCGACACTGTGAGCGTTGAACTCTTTTACGAGAATGGTTGCCTTAAATGCGAAAAGGCCGCTCCGGTAATTGAAAGGGTCGTAGGCCAGTATGATAACGTTAACTATTCCAGGTATGAGATCAGGGATTCATTCGAATACATTCAGGAATATGATATCACCATCGTCCCTACTGTTGTAATTAACAAGAGCCTGGTAATAAGCTATAACGATTATAAGGACGACACGGAGCTTCTGGAAAGTCTGCTGATCGAAGGCATTGAGAACGCACCACCGATACCTGATACAAAAAGCGGTACAGAAAGCCTGAAAGAAAAAATTATCCTATCAGGTCCCTCTGAGTATGCCTCTGGCAACTCATACATTTTAGTACTGGTTGCAGGCCTGCTTGCCGGGTTCAACCCCTGCCTTCTTGCAGTGATGGCTTTTTTGTCCTCCGTTATAATCTCATCCAGTGGTACACGAAAGGACCTTCTTATGCTTGTTGCAGGTTTTTGTGCAGGTATATTCATAACTTATATGGTGCTCGGGATTGGTATATTGAATACGGTCAGATCCTTTCCAGAGATCGAAGCAATTATCAATTCATTCATGGTTGGCCTGATAGCCTTCCTCGGACTCTGGCATCTTTATGATGCCTATTACATGAGAACACATAGTAATTCATCTTTCAGGACTCCCCGCTTCCTCATAGACTTCATGGACGAGATCAGAGGGAAGAATATACTTGTTCTGTCCTTTGTTGCCGGCGGACTGTTCTCTCTCATCAAAGCACCGTGCGTGGGTGCTGTCTATCTTGCCATTCTCGATATGCTGATGTCAGGAAACGATCTCCTGGAAGGTGCCGTATATCTCGGGATCTATAACCTTGGTGTCGTGTTGCCGATATTAATACTTGGAGTCATGCTGGCATTCGGACTTGAACCCCAGAGGGTTTCTGAATTCAAGGACGAGAGGCGAGTGGAGATACGGCTGATAACAGGAATAACATTGATCGTACTGGCAATCCTGCTCCATTTGCATATAATATGAGACCAGTTGAAATCCCATTTTAAGAGAAGGTCATTCCGGTCAGAGCCCTGAGCCGAACAACAAATAGGCTACAGCAACTGCAGTTAGGCACATAGCCACGTTAAGCAGTATATTCAGCAAAGAGTAAGTTCCTTCGCCTTCGTCCAGAAGCCTGAATGTTTCATAGGCGAATGTAGAGAATGTAGTGAAAGAACCAAGCATCCCTATACTTACAAAATAAGCAAGAGAGCCTGAAACCGATGAGAATGTGAGTGATGCAAGCACAAAACTACCAACCACATTTACTCCAAGTGTACCGGCAGGTATCTCTCTTACACGAGGAATGGCACCTGACACCAGAAAACGGAGTGGTGCACCGATGAGACCACCTGCGCCCACAAGTATTATCTCGGGTCCCAGCCCCGAGACCCTTCCCATCACCGGAAGGAACAGGATGGATGCACCTATGATGCCAGGCATCATATAGCTGGCATACCGGCGGCTGGCAATTGAAACTGCAGAGCCCATATACGTTGCTCCTTCCCGTAAGTTTGCCAGATAAACGACAGCTCCCCTTCCAGCGAAAACTCCCGCTAGCGTCAGCATTACATTTGCAACAATGTTCAGGAAGGCCATATTCGGTGGCATCTGGGATGTCTGTACGGAAAAAGTGGAGAACGTCGTAAAGGACCCCAGGAAACCAATCCCAAAGAACATCCTTGTTCTCGGGCTCACATATCCCAGATACTCTGAGTTGTATATTAAAAAGCCAAGCAAAATGCTTCCCAGCACATTGACTGCCAGCGTACCGGCTGAAGGCCGGAAGTAGCCTGCCAGTACAAAACGGGATGTTGCTCCCAGAAATCCTCCTGCTCCGATTGTAAGAAATGCAAGAGACCTTTCGTTAAAACTGCTGCTGCCGTTATTCAATTAATACAACGTCCACTTCGTTTCCTTCTTCGTAGCCCTCAACATTCTCAGGTATGATGACAAAACCACCTGACTTTGCGATCGAGCTCAATATCCCTGCACCTGCGGTCATAAGAGGGTGTGCGACAGGATGAGTGGTATCACCTTCAAGGATGACCCTGGCATAGCTCACATATCCTTCCCTTGAGTTTATCTTGCTTGTCAGCCGGGCCTTTATAGTGATATCCGGCATTTCAGGGATGTTCCCTGTTTTCAGGATAGCAGGTTTGCCAAAAGCGAAGAGGGCCACAAGTCCTGCGGCAGGATATCCTGGCATACAGAGCACAGGCACATCGCCTATGATACCAAGAGCTGTCGGTTTACCGGGGCTTAAGCCGACCCCATGTACAAGCTTTTTTCCAAGGGAAGCTACCACATCAGGCACGTAATCCTTCTCACCCACGGATGTCCCGCCTGAGACAACTATAAGATCAGCATCAAGGTTACGGCTTATCGCCTTCCTGATAAGATCCCGGTCTTCGGGTACGATCTCACAATATCTTGGCTCGGCACCCCATTTTGTGACATACAGGCCTATCATAAGGCTGTTGATGTCAAGGGTCTTGCCGGGAGGAGGAACCTCATTGTCCTGCAAGGGGATCAGGTCATTGCCGGTAGGAATGATAGCGACGACCGGTTTTGAGTAAACAGTGACCTCAGAGATGCCAAGGGATGCAAGCACTGCTATATCACAGGGCCTTAGGAGATGACCTTTATTGAATATTATCTCGTTCTTCCTCACATCCTCCCCTACATCCCCCACATTCTTCCCGGGATGCACCTGTACACGTACCTCTATCATGTCACCGATGGATATGGTGTCCTCCATCATGAGGACGGCGTCAGCTTCATCGGGCACGTATGCACCAGTACTGACCTGGACACAGGTACCCTCTTCTATCTCTTCGGCAACCTGCAGCATAACAGGATTTGTGGGCGATGCTCCTATGATATCGACCGAACGAACAGCAAAACCGTCCATTGCAGAGCGGCGGTAATGAGGAACGTTCTTTGGTGCAAGGATGCTTGTGGAAAGTACTCTTCCGACACACTCTACGATCTCTGCTCTTTCAGTACGTTTCATAGGCTGTATCGTTTCAAGGAAGATCCCCCTTGCATTGCCTACGCCGGTACGTTCTTTCATTATCCTGTCCATGACCGATACCTCTTAAATGCGCTCATCCTCCGGACACAGGAGGGAAAATACCTATCTCGTCACCTTCATTCAGACTGGTCCCAAGGTAGTCCATGTGTTTGATATTGTTCCCGTTCAGAAAAACATTGATATATCCGCGAAGCTCCGGTTCATCGGTCTTTTCGAAAATGAGTTCCTCCAGTGAAGGATAAATGTCTACGAGAGAAAGCAGTATATCCTGAACAGTCTCCCCGTTTAGCATTACTGAGGATTCGCCAGCCTTTTCCCTGAGGTTTGCGAATAGTTTGACTTTGATCTCTGGCATGGAGCCTTATTCTTAACGTATAATAAATAAATCTATTCCAGAATGCAAAATGAGAATCCCAGAAAAGTTAAAAGAAAGTATGGTGGGATAGCGCGGATTTGAACCGCAGTCCAAGCGTCCCAAACGCTCGAGGATGGACCAAGCTACCCTACTATCCCATTCAGAAGGGTAGCTCCTCAATAGAGCTTTTCAGATAAATAGTTTGCGCGCTGAAAGGCGTTTCTACAAATAAGAACGAACCATTTGCCTGAAAAAAGTATGATGATCATTGATCGCCTGCCCTGTCAAAGGACCAGCTTCCAAGGATGATCATCGCGGATGAAAAAACAATAATGATTATCAAGGAACGCATTACAGGCACTTCCGAAACACCAAGGAGCGCCCACCTCATTGCCTCTATGCCGTAAGTGAGGGGATTCAGACGCACAGGTATGCTGAGCCAGGAGGGAAGGTTCTCCATGGGATAGAATGCAGTGCTTGCCATAAGCATAGGAAGTGTCAGGAAGGTCATCACCATCTGGAAACCCTCGTGGGAATCAATTCTGGATGCAAGGGCCATACCCAGCCCGATAAAACCAAGCCCCATGATGAACATAATAAGGATACAGAACAGTTGCCCCGATACCGAAGTGTAGTTCACTCCTATATGCCCGCTGATGACAATCAGCAACGTTCCCTGTATCATGGCGGCGGTAACTCCCCCGGTCGCTTTGCCGAGCGCGGTAAAAATGCGGCTCACGGGAGCCACAAGTATCTCTTTCAGGAAGCCGAACTCCCGGTCCCAGATGATCGAGACGCCGCCCATCAGGGAAGAGAAGAGAATGGACATTCCTATGATACCCGGTGCCATGTAGTCGATATATCGGCCACTGCGCAGGGTCATTGCACTCCCGAGCGCCGAACCCATTATTATCAGGAAGAAAAGCGGAGTTGCAAGGGAACCAACTATCCTTGACCGGGACCTTTTGTAGCGAAGCATCTCCCTGAGCCACAGCGTATAGATCGTGTTCAGACATTGCTTCGCTTCCGCAGGATCCATCCTATCCCCAGCGTTTGTAAACCTCGTTGTCGATCCCGACCAGATCGAGTGCCCGCCCGGCCATGGAATTGACAAGATCGTCTATGGATTTCGGTTTTGAATAGAATCCCGGACATGCCGGAAGTATGATCGCACCTGCCCTCTCAAGTTTGAGCATGTTCTCAAGATGTATCTGGTTAAGGGGTGTTTCCCGCGGCATGAGGACAAGTCTTCTCTTCTCTTTGAGGCACACATCCGCAGCACGTCCCAGAAGATTATCGGACATACCCCCCGCGATCTCACCAAGTGTCTTCATGCTGCACGGGGCAACTATCATCCCTGCGAACCTGTGGGAGCCACTTGCAATAGGCGCGGTGAACTCGCCTTCGCCGTATACATGGGTTGCCAGATCCTCTATCTCAATGACGGAATAATCAGTCTCAATTTCCATTATCTGCCTTGCGGCCTTTGTTATCACCAGATGGGTGACTATATCCATTTTTGAAAGTATCTCCAGTAGCCTGATTCCGTACATGGACCCGGATGCACCACTAATACCGATCACTATTTCCATTTTCTTCCTCCTGCAGGACCTTTGCAAGTTCATCTACCATCTCTTTAGAGGCAGTGACTATCTCCTCTATCTCTTCTATCGTAATATCGTCCACATGGATCCCAGCTACGAAAACGGTTGGTGCGCGGCTGGCCCCACTGAGTCTCCTTGCACCAAGCAGTGCGATCTCGTCTTCCCTGTGGTCCGGTACTGCCAGCACTGATGATGAAGCACGGCCGGATTCCCGGTCAAAGATGCCTAGCGCTACGGCTCCGATATGAGCTGTACCGCCGGTGAGCCTGGCAAGGTAATCCCCTCCAATTCGCTCCCATTCAAGAAGAAGAGTGGTCCTGCCAGCAATTCTCTCGAGCCGCGGCATTTCAGCCCTCCAGCTCTGTAAGACGGAACTGCTTTACATTTTTCTTGACATCAAAGAAGTTCCTGGCGGCTTTCCCTACCTTTTCGCGGTGTTCCTTGTTAGTATAAACCCCCATTTTCCAGTTGTCCCGATGAGCCTGCTCAAGAGTTGCCACCACATGCGATGTCTCATCAAGGCGAAGCATACGTCCGTTCATCTTGACGAGAGCTTTCATCTCTACGATCTCCGGGTCGCGGGGAATGTCAATCAGTACTTCTTTGCTGTCAATGCCAACCATGTCCGCGATCTCAGCTTCAATGCGCCTGACGCTTTTCCGGTATTTCAGTACACCATCCCCCACTTCATCAAAGCCGACATATAGGGCCCTTTTATACAGTTTCCTGTTATCCAGCCTTGAAGCAAGCTCTCCTGCATAGCCATCATTGTTGCGTATCATTTCAAATATCCTGGCATCGTCCATTCTTCTCAGTTCGAATGGATCAAGGAGATCATGTTGCATCAGATCGTCCACAGCCCTTGTGAACATCG
Source organism: Methanolobus sp. (assembly GCA_033549165.1). Lineage (GTDB taxonomy): Archaea > Halobacteriota > Methanosarcinia > Methanosarcinales > Methanosarcinaceae > Methanolobus. Next base: position 3,722 of record JAWSUM010000035.1, on the reverse strand, counting down.
TCTCTGCAATCCTGGAAACATGGTGATAGTAGACAGAAGGGTGCATCAGGAACCTTGAGACAAGCAGGGATTCTGCAGCCTTCACCCCTCCTTCGGTCACTACCAGATTGTTCTCATAGAACTGCATCTCATTGATGAGCCTCATGTGGTCCACAAGCCCGAAAGCGACACCTGTATAATGGGAGTCCCTGACAAGGTAGTCCATTTTGTCAACATCTATCTCACTGTTGAGTATCTTTCCGAAATCGGTCTTTCCCTGGATATGCCTCTCGACCTTTGAGGGATTGATGCCGTGGTCATCAAGTATCTCCGCAATTTCAGTCTTTTTAATTATGTCTTTTATGTCTTCATGGCCCTGCCTGGTGTAATGCCTGACCAGGCCCTCCGTGACATGTGAAAAAGGGCCATGTCCTATGTCATGCAACAATGCAGCAACTTTCAGTTCCTGCTTTTCATCACTGCTGACAGTGTCTATACGAGAAGTTAGTACACTGGCAAGATGCATGACCCCGAGAGAATGCTCAAAACGAGTGTGGTTGGCCCCAGGGTATACGAGATTCGAAAGCCCTAACTGGCTTATTCGCCTGAGACGCTGCATTGGAGGGGAATCGACCAGTGCCAGAGTCAGCTCGTCAAGTTCAATGTAGCCATGAATGGGGTCACGGATGACTTTCATATCGTTTAAACTCCGTATATAACGTATCCTTAACAACACTGTGGGAATTCATATCAAACTATCGTCAAATCAAACACTCCTGCTTTTGTCAGTCCTTACAGTGCGTCTTTTTGGAAAGTTCTTCTTTGATTTTTTTAACTTGATATTTAAATCATATTATTTCTTTATTCGATATAATTTGAATCCTCCCCGTAAGCATATCTCTGAGACAAAAACTTTATCTAGCCGCATCTCATAAATGAGATTCTACTCAAATTTGAGATTTGTGTGATAGACCAATGTACACAATAAAATCCCTGAAAAGACTGGCACTGCTTGATGCTATCGAAAGACCTGTGAAGATATCTTCCAGTGAGTTCATGTACCATATAGCCGCGAGTTCCAAGACCGCTGCGAGAGTACTGAAACAGCTTGAAGAAGATGGGTATATCGGAAGGCAGCTAGTTGCAGGCGGGCAGATGGTGCAGCTTACAGATGCAGGTGTCGAACTTCTCAAAAAGGAATATACTGATTACCAGCAGATATTCTGCAGGGAACACGCTGACCTGGAACTCTACGGGCATGTCATTACGGGCCTTGGAGAGGGGCAGTACTACATTGCAAAGGAAGGTTATATGTCCCAGTTCAGGAACAAGCTCGATTTCAAGCCATTTCCGGGGACGCTTAATGTCAGGCTCACGGACCAGAGTTCACAGATGCGTGACAGCATGGATATCATCCAGCCTATGGTCATACACGGTTTTAACGACGGGGAACGAAGCTTCGGGGGAGTCAAATGCTACCCGGTGGAGATAGAAGGCATGAAGGGTGCAGTCATCATACCCGACAGGACACACTATCCTTCCGACCTCCTTGAGATAATCGCACCCCTGAAATTGCGGGAAATGCTCGGGATAAATGACGGTGACGAAGTCAAGATAGTGGTCAGGAATCCTCTAAAATGCAAGTGATAGGTGATAATATGGATTCAGGTTCAAACGGATACAGTGAGAATATACGAAGAGCTATAACCGCTCTTCAGAACGGTGAGATGATATTGCTTTTCGACCTGGAGGGACGTGAGGCCGAGACTGACTTTACCATACCTGCAAAAGCCGTGACACCTGCAGATGTCAGGTGGATGCGCAAGGATGCAGGAGGACTTATCTGCGTCGCTCTTGATTCCGATGCTTCCGAGGAACTCGGCCTTCCATTTATGGCGGATATCATAAGAGATGCAAACCAGTGCAGCACTGCGCTTAGCAAGATCGTGGAAAAGGGCGGCGACCTCAAATACGATTCACGATCATCATTCTCGATCTGGGTGAACCATAGGGACACACGAACCGGGATCCCGGACAATGACCGTGCACTTACCATCAACAAACTGGGGGAGATCGTAGACATGACCCTCGATGGGGAAGAAGTCCACTTCGGCAGCGAGTTCAGGACTCCCGGACATGTTGCAACCCTGCGGGCAGCAAAGAGGCTTGTCCATGAGCGCATGGGCCAGACCGAACTCTCCATAGCACTTGCAAAGATAGCAGGCATAACACCGGCAATGGTGGTCTGCGAGATGCTGGATGACGAAACCGGCAGGGCTCTTGAGAAAGATGATGCCAGACAGTACGGTAGTGACAATGACCTTATCTTTGTCGAAGGCAGGGAAGTTGTTGAGGCGTATGATATCTGGTTGAGTTCCCATGCTCGGAAAAACTAAAATACTGTAATGTATATTTAGATACAATCCTGCGGGATCGTAGGGTAGCCTGGTCCATCCTGTTAGGCTGGGGGTCTAGCGACTGGAGTTCAAATCTCCACGATCCCACCATTTAATACAGCTGCTAACCAACCTAATGTTAATTTTGCATAGAGCAGGCATCAGGTAAGCAGGAAAGGTCAAATTAAAAAAGTAAAAATCAAGTTAGGAAAAACTAATTCTAACCTTTTGATTCGAAATTGCACGCAAATGAACAATACAACGGTATTGAAGCAGTTGTATTGTGAAAGACCCTTCCTGATCAATATCTCTTAGGTTTGCTTGGTTTGTGGTTTTGGTAGCAATCTCTGCAGTACACAGGCCTGTCAGGGTCGGGTACAAAAGGAACTTCTGTTTCCTGGCCACAGTCAGAACAGGTTGCTTTATGCATCTCTCTCGGACCGCTTGATCTGAAACCGCCGCCACTATCTCTTCTTTGATTCATTTATGTTCATCCGTTTAGTTTATCAATTAATCTAAAAAGCCGCAAACCAGAACCGGTGATCCGTAGGGGCCACAAAAAAATGATTATTTGACAGTTTTCTTTTGAATCTGATAGTTTATACAACTTTTGTCCGGGACAATTATGGAACGAGTATCTCATCGATGGCGTGTATTATCCCGTTACTGCACTCAATATCTGCCTCTATGATCGTTGCAGTGTCTACCTTGATCCCACCGTTGGCAGTTATTTTCAATTTATTCCCACTGACAGTTTCAAGGGATTCAAGTTTCCTGAGATCTTCGGTAGTATATTTTCCTTTTACGATGTGATAATTGATAATTCCCAGCAGGTACGGCTGGTCCTCGAAAGATTCGTCGATAACTTCATCGGGAATGGGCTCAAAAGCAGATTCCACGGGTGCAAAGACCGTATAAGGTCCCTCCCTGCGATACTTATCCAGAAGACCAAGTATCTCCGCAGCCTTGAGCAGGGTTGGAAACGAGCCTTTTTCTTTTGCAGTGTCGATCAGGTTATTCAATTCTGCCATTTTGATCCTCCTGCTTCAATATGCCAGCCTCTCTTAAAAACAGTTCCGGGAAGGTATGACACATCTGCAATACATCCCTGAAAAAGCCTGGTCGACCATCCGCCATCGACCGGCTACAGAACCCATCGAAACGGTTAATACATATCCTTCCAACATCCATAGAGGGTGATCATTTATAGTGCATGTGATCGTTGCAGAGGATCTCAAAAAATCATTCAAGGACCTTGTTGCTGTAGATGGGATCAGTTTTGCCATTGAGGAAGGTGAGATGTTTGGTTTTCTGGGACCCAATGGTGCCGGAAAGACAACCACGATG
>JAWSUM010000034.1:0-26792 GCA_033549165.1 Methanolobus sp. | reverse complement strand
CACACTGCCCCTGTCTGTGAGAGCTCTGGAAAAACCCGTGACGAAACAGAACCTGTATGAGCTCTACCTGAAATACTATGGAGATTCCACATTCATCCGTGTCCATCAGGCGGACGAGACGGAGGGTCTTGTGGATAATGCCATTGACGTGCAGGGAAGCAATGACACCAACTATCTGGACCTTTACATCTACGGCAACGATGAGCAGATTCAAGTAATCTCCCGTCTGGACAATCTGGGTAAAGGCGCGTCAGGCGCAGCTATACAGAATATGAACATCATGCTTGGCATGGATGAGACGACCGGTCTTTTGTGAGGGCGGTTATGTTGTTGGAATTATCATTTGGGTAGATTCCAACCATATATATTATAGAATCCCAAGCTGAAAGAAAAATTCAGCTATGTCTATCTGGTAATCTTGTTGTTTAAATAGGGTAAATATCTGTTTTTAAGTCTGGTTTCAATCAATACAATAAAAATAAATATGATTCATTGATTTAATATATTCCTATAATATTTTTCAAATACCATTGCTATATTTGAAACTTGTTACCAACTTATGAGTTTACCACCATGACAGAATACAGAAAGAAGATTGCTCCGATTATTTTCTTGTTAGTCCTAATATCCATATTGCCGGGAGTCATGACGGATGTCTGGGATTTCGTATCTCCTGCAAAATCCCTTGACGAGTTTGAGCCTTTTAAGACATCACTCGTAGCTGGAAGTGGTGTGAAAAATATAGATATTTCACCTGATGGGAAATTTGTTGTAAGTAGCACACTTGGGATGGTAAACCTATGGGATACAGTGGATCTCGACTTACTCTATGGTTATCATGTAGTGAATGATGAAAGCGGTGCTACTGTAAAACAACGTGAACCATATTACAACCTTGTAGATATTGAGTTTTCCACACCAGGAAACTATTATTTGGTAGGTTCCAATAGCAATCATCCGCATTATGGCGGAATGACAGCATCACATCTGACACTCTACTATATGACACATAAGGAAAAAGGTGTTGTTAGCGACTATTTAAGGACTCACCAGATAAACGATACTCTCATAGAAGATACCGCCATTTCCCCGGGCGAAAGTACCTATGCTGCGTGTACGGAAATGACTGCTAACCCCGAAAAGTGCACAATAACTTTCTGGGATATGGAAACCGGTGAAGTCGTGAATTCAATTATAAGTGACAATTACAAAGCAACCTCGATCACATTCACACCTGATGGAAAATATCTGGTTGCAAGTTTTGACAACAACATCAATCCTGATAGAATAGTTATTTTTGATCTGGAAAATGGAGATATTGTCAGGACTATAGAGGAAAGGGCGGTTGCTGACCTTCAGTTCTCTGATGATGGAAATATCCTTGCGGCAGGTAGTATCTATCGCAGTGAGGTAATTGTCTGGGATGGCAACTCTTTCGAGGAAATGTACCGTTTGGGGGGATTGGAACTTTCACCTGACAGCACTGCATTGTCAAGGGATGGAAAGTATATCATGGCTATGGACTATTCCAGGCTGATCGTATGGGATACCGAGTCCAAAAGAAAGATTGTGAGCAGCAGACATCGAAAAATTGATTTTGTAGATTCATTCTCATCAGGTACGTTCTCAGATGATGGAAAATATCTTGTGATAGCATTGGTAGTAAAAAGAGGTTCCGAGTATACTATACAGCCTGATTATAACTCAGGAATGGTCTTTATCTATGATTTTGAGGAAATTGTGGTTGCTTATGTGGGCTAAGTATCCACATTCATCCGTGTCCATCAGGTGGATGAGGCAGAGGATCTTGTGGATAATGCATTTGATGTGCAGGGAAGCAATGACACCAACTACCTGGACCTTTACATTTACGGTAACGAGGAGCAGATGCAGGTGATCTCCCGCCTGGACAATCTTGGGAAAGGCGCGTCAGGCGCAGCTATTCAGAACATGAACATCATGCTTGGCATGGATGAGACGACCGGTCTTTTGTGAGAATGGTTGTGTTGTTGGGATGATTATTTTTATAGTATCGATAATGGTACTCTTTATTACAATTATGAACTGCGTGGAGAATCTGTTCTGAGCTTTTCTCTTCTTGTCCTTAGAATAACTTTTATCCTTTATGCTTTTCAGGAGTGAATCATATTCCTCTACATAAAGGTCTTCTATAGTCCGAACTTCTTCATGTCCTTTCAACCTGAGGGTATACTCTTAAAGAAAGTGAAATAACCCGTTGAATAACTGGTCTTGTATAAGGAACATGTTACATAGCTTCCATGATGTCCGTCTGGACAAGGCTTAGTTCTTCATTGGCTATATGGATTTCTTTATTGTGTTCAGTGAACAGTTCCGATTTGTCCATGCTATTAGAGCTAAGTCTTCGGTGAAAACACATAAGCGTTTATTCAACGGAGGCACTGGAACAGAAATAATATATTTTTTTTATGCTTATTGGTTGCTCAAGTAGAAATACAAATCGAAAACTTATAAAGATTATAGAAGCCTTTTTATAGAACACTATATAGTTATATGCATAGTAACGATGAAACCACAAGTGAACCTTATTAGGTTAATTATCACAATAATGATATTGCTCATTCTTTTTCCAGATGCAAAAGATGCATTCCTTGATATTACTTCCAGCGCTGAGTCACTAAGTGATTTTGCTCCAGAAGAACTACGAGGTGACTATAAATGGATAAGTGAGATAGATTATTCTCCTGATGGTAAATATATTGCTGTATTATCTTTTTCTAATAGACCGATAGTTTTGCAAGATAAAAATGGAAGTGATTATTTAATAAAAGACGAAACATACAGTTTATCAGGACTGAGATTCTCATCAGACAGCAATTATTTGTTGATATCTTCTAATAAATATGATTCTTCTAAAAAAGAGTACAACAAATCTCATCTTATTTTATATAGTGTCACTAACAAATCCATAATCAGAACCCATGAAATGGAAAATAACTATATATCGGAGATTGCTTTTTCCTCGGATGGAAGATATTATGCATCTCCTTATAGAAAATGTGATGATTCTGGAAAATGTACTGTTAATATATGGAGCGTAAATTCTGGAGAGATTATACAGTCCATCACTAGTGAAAACTATCAAGCACAAGCCCTAACTTTTACACAGGATAGCAAATATTTAGTTGTAAGCTATGATGGTTCCGGCTATTCTTCAGACAATACTGTGTTCTATGGCGTTGATTCAGGAGATGTCTACAGGACTTTAAACGGAGTTTATGCTTTTGACTTGCAGTTTTCAGATGATGGAAAAGTACTGGTAGGAGAAAATGGGGATGGTGAAGGACTTCTAGTCTGGGATACAGACACTTATAAACAGATAGCCAGATTTACTGATATATCCTCACCAAATGACATATCTCTATCACCTGATGGCAAATATTTGATGGCGAACGATTACTATGCATTGATGATATGGGATTTATCCACAAAAAAGCAAATTTTGAGGACAAAAGTTAACAATTTAGATTATGCTGATCAATTTTATACAGCAAAATTCTCTGCTGACGGACAGCAGATTCTAATCGGACTTGAAGTTTCTGAAGACTCGATATATTCAATGAATTCTAGGGCACATAGTGGTAGAATTTTTGCATACAATTTCACTGAGATAGTGGAAACCTATTATCAAGAGCACTAAATGTTAGTTTAAAGGAGTATTTTCCATTCCATATTAATTATTTTGCAACTGAACTATATTATACTAAACAGTACTACCCATGTCTTAACCTTTTTTATCAACATGTTATGACCTCTTAGCTAAGGCTTATCATATATGTGGGAAACAAATCAAAGAAAAGAGAATAAGATCCTGCTCTACAGGAAAGAGATTATCTTCAGGGAACACGCTGCCAAACTGGATATATTTCAGGATTTAATAGAATTGCTGTTCTACCTTACAACGGTCCTGAATGCCGGACTCTTTGATGAGTTCAAAAAAACAGGTAAACGTCCGAAGGTCCAGGGTCCATTATACCTGTACTGTTCGAGCAAAATAACCATAATCTGATAGCAGCCTACAAATTAGCATGCATCGGCCTGAACAATCTTGCTTACCTGAACCTGAGAACCGTTTTTGAAGGGATAACACAGATGCATTTGCTTCATCTGACCGACAGGGAGGCATACATCTTCTATAAACAGCAACTTGGCACACTTACTCAAGAAGAAGAAAGAGAGTTGAAGAACAGGCATCGCTGGCTCAGGCCATCAAGGATGCGCGATGTACTGTACACAGGGAATATCCTGCCATAATCAGTGAGGAAGAAGCAGAAGAGATTGCTGACATACTGGAAAGGGTGGCTCGAGAATTGAACGGACAGGTGATGGATATAAGTCCTAATCGTCCCGGTTTGAAAAGGGAGTAGATACTGGCAATTACTTCATTTAAAACGATTGGGAGTTAGGTTTTTTCTCACCATGGTCGTCTGGTATGATCACACTTGCTTATCGCCTCTAGTGACGATTTGTTAGTATCTAGTTCTTCATACTACTCTATAAGTGAAGGCAAATCTCTATAACCTAGTACAATGTCAGTACTAAGACTGGAAGCAAATAATAGTCGGTTTGCAGAAATCAGATCACTCAATTTACGATAACGAAATAAATTCTAACCCTGGTATGGTGTTTGCCTATGATTTTGAAGAGATACTAGATGCTGATCTTGCATAGCACCTACTCTATTTAATTTATATTTAGAATCTTTCGTATTTTTGCATGCATGGTACACTGTTCATAGTAATTATAAGTGATACTTTAATAAAAAAATTTGAATACTAATAACTTTTTTATAGTACTTATCATTAATTACTTTGACAAGTAATTAAACTTAGATTGTAAGGTAATATTTAAATTATGCTTGGTGGTAAGATGAAATTAACAAAAACAGCTTTGCTTGTTACATTTTGCATGTTTGTTTTAATAATGCTTTCTTCTACAGTTTCTTCTCAAGAATTTGAAGATGTTCTGGAAATTAACAGAACATATGACTACTCATTCAACTGGACCGTTCATGTTGATGAGTTTGACCAGTTAAATGAAACAGTTATAGCAAAGATTTCTCAGAATAATAAAACTATGGATCCTCTCGCATTTATTCATCATGAGAACTCATCTACTTATTCTATTTATGGTGAAAACACAACAACTATTTTGCGGGCATCCATTAAAAATACAAATGAAAACAATTCCTACACACTTAGTGTTAGTATTCGAGAAATAGATGGAACCGAGACAATAATTACATCTAGCGCAATATCTTATCCAGACGTTGAACCACTATTTAGAAGATGGGAACTGGTTGATCAAGGCGAAGTTGAGATAAATTATTCTATATATAACCAAAACAGTAAGCCTAAAAATAATTACAGAATAACAGAGAAAATAGATGATGTAAAAAGTAAACACTTTCGTATAGACTTGCCAGGAGAACTCATCTGTGGCCCATATGATACCAATTTTGAAAATTTAGAAGGGGGTACCTATTCAGGTTATATTCAAATAGGAAATGATACTGTTTCGAATATTGCTCGTACCAATTTTCAATTTACTATTCCTGTTCAATACTGCAATAAAACATCGATATCTTGTAGTGGCCTCCCAACTAAATCAAATGATGATTTTACTGCAAGGCTATTGATCACGAGACCGGCTTATACGCTTCCACTCGATGGCACTGTGGAAATGTATGTCGATGAGAATCTATATGATACTGACACAGTTTCTATGGGTGATTTGTATTTAACTGCTACTCGGTCATTTCAGCACCCAGGTTTATCTCCTGGAGAACATGATTTTTTATTCAAAGTAAAAAATGGCGCAGGTTCTCTTATCGGAAAATATGAAACATCAAGATACCTAGAATCTGATCATTCAGAACATAGTGGTTATGTCAGTTATGAAGTATCCACTCTTGAAAAGCATTCATATGGAGATGAGCTTCCTGTAACTCTCATTATTCACAACGATGCAGACAGCTCGTTAGATGCAAAAGTGAAAACGGAAATTGATGGAGAGACTATAAGCGAGGTTTATAACTATCATGTTTCTGCAGGAAATTCCCTAAAAACCGATTTTTATCTCCCTGCTTTTTATGAATTAGGAACACACGATATTATAATAGAAATATATGACCAAGATGATTTTTTATTATGGGACAACAATAAAGAGCCAATTAAAGTTGATGTATTGTACCCAGATGATCTACGTTTACTGGAACAATTTGGAGATGCTGTTACATCCAGTACGGAATCTGAAATTGATTTAATGGCACAAGAACTGGCCAAGGAAATATGTCTTGTTGATGAAGAAAAACCAGGAATTGCTATATCCATTGTATCTGGCTTGTTTGGACAAGTAACATCTGAGATTGCAACTGAAACGGCCGATCAAGCGAAAATAATAATGAGTTTAGAAGTAAGCGAAAAAATTCTACAGACACTTAATTCCGACTATAATGGCGCAAAGAGGGAAGAAAAAATAGATTTTGCTTATGACGAAATAAACTCAGAACCTTCAGTATCCAATGCTTATTTAGATATTTCAAACAGAAACGATGAATTGAAAGATGTTATTAATGAAACAAATTCTATACCAACTGTAGAGAAGTTACAATCATTAAATGAAATTACAAATGCTAAGATAATTATTATTGAAGATATTTCTGGAACTGCAAATATTTACGACCACTTTAATATAGATGATTCCATTTTTTCTCCTCTTTATGGACAAAACCTGGTTTCCAGTTCAGTATTATCAAGAATCCTCAGTAACTCTTTTGATGACTGTGCAAGTCAGTTTAATTATGTTGCAACACACAAGGGTTCACTAAGCATAATTTACTATGCAGCATTGCTTTTATGTATATTGTTATTAACATACTTAACTATTCAAAGTGCAGGTACAGTGGCAGCTGCATTGTATGCTGCTGCAATAAGTGTAATGAACTATTCAATCACCACTCTTATTGGAGCAACGATTACCGCAGGACCTGCTTTGTTTATGCTAATTTCATTATTAATTGCTCAGCAAACATTTTATTTTGTTGCAGTTCCTGAATTGGTATCACATCATGATCAAGCATTAGACTTGATTGAAGAGCAAGTTACAAATGATATGATAAATGTAGCTAGTGTAGATCAGGTAACATTATCTTCTGAATCAAATGAATTAATCGCTACCGCAACAACCTCTTTAAGTACTTCTTCCTCAGACCCGTTAGTAACATTCTTGTATTCACCAGATGGTAAATTAATTGATATGATTGTAGAGGAAAGTGAAACTTTGAGACTAAGTTCCACTACTAAAATTCCAATGGTTTACGGTAGTGGAGAATATACAGTTGCAAGCGGTACACTTAATGATTTTGAAAGTGGCAATTTAGAAACAGCAAGTATTGAATATGAAGCTGGAAATGTTCTTTGCAGTATTGATTCAACAAAGAATGTATATCTACAAGATGAGAATGTTGTATTGAATGCCATTTTTGTAAATGAGCTATCTACGGATTTAAATGATCTAAACTACATTATAACTCTGACTGAAAATCCAATGATTAACAAAACAGGAACTATCGATATTCCTGCTAACTCTAATGTTTCAATTCCTTTTGAATTCAGCTTGAATAATGATGGAAATTATCATGTGTATTCTATGTTGTTTGCTGGATTAGGTCTTGCATGTGAAAGCGAAACATGCTTCGTTATTGGTAATGGTAGTTCTATTAGTCTCAATACTGCAATTCCTGATACGTTTGAATATGGTACCATCCCATATGCAAATGTTACTTTGAAGTGTGCAGGTAATGAGAATGTAGATACATTAATTATTCAAACATATTCACTAGATGAAAATAAATTAATTTTTGAGAATTTAACTGAGTATACCGTTGAAGCAAACTCAACAAATAATATTAATGTTAATCTGCTGAATTCCAGTAAACCGGGAGAATATAGGGCTATAATATCGTATGGTAATTCTTCAAAATCAGAAGACTTTATAGTATCAGCTGAGAACACCATTTATATAAATCCATTAACCAATGAAATGATTTATGATACCGGAGATACCATTTACATAAATTCAACGTGTAAGAACAGATCATTCAGTCTGGATAATTTTGAATTTACCCTCGAACACGTTTATCCAAATGGTACCACGGAAGTGAAACAAGTAAGTGAAGTAAGCACAGGAAATTATTTATCAGTACTCAACGCTGACACAAATGGAACTCATTTACTTAGAACATATGGTGAATCAGATACAATGCGTGTTTATGGGGAAGATACTTTTTACATTGTAAATAAACGCTCCAATTTACTAGTATCTGAAACTTACTTCTCAACTGAAACAGGCACTTTAGCTTTAAAAATAACAAACGAGGAAGATTTGCCTATTGAGAAAGCTATTGTTTCATTTAATGACAGTCAAAGTTTTACTGATAGTAAAGGGTACGTCAGTTTCTACGAAAAAGGAACAAACAACCTTACAGTTAAAACTGAAAAATCTGGATATGCTTCATATTATGGAGTATACCAAGCTCTCAATCCAATAGAAGACTCCTCTGCCCCTTCCGTAGAAATCACAAGTATTCAGGAAGGTGCTGTCTATGATGATTCGTTCATCTACCTGTCAGGAAGCCTTGAAGACAATGTCCGTGTCAAGAGTGCATACTATGTCATCAACAATGAAAGTATGAACACATTAGACTTTGATGAGAATGGCAATTTCAATGTTCTGATCGAAGATTCCAGATTGAAATACGGATTGAACAATGTCAGTGTTATTGCCTACGATATTTGTGGCAATGCCGGGGAAGAAACCGTTTCTTTCATTTTGAAAGAACCATTGAGAATTGTAGTTAATTCACCGATTAATGGAACCACCTACAATACTTTCCCGGATATCAGCGTCACAACAAATGAAAATACAACTTTAGTCTACAGCCTGAACGGCAACAATGAAACCGATGTGACACAGCTTGTACAGCATGTAGTCGAGGGTGACAACACTCTCATTATCTATGCTGCGGATCTGGCCGGTAACACCGCATCAAGGGAAATCTCGTTTAACTATGATCCGGTACCAGCCGCAGGATTCATTGCCAACGTGACATCCGGCACAGTGCCTTTGAGCGTCCGGTTCACAGACACTTCCACCAATAACCCTGTTAACTGGTCATGGGACTTTGGTGATAACTCCACATCTGCAGAGCAGAACCCTGTGCATGTGTATTCAGATGTCGGGAACTTTACGGTTACGTTGACGGCATTCAATGCTACTGGTAATGCTTCGGTGACAAAGTCCGAATATGTGAGGACTGTCAATGAAAGCAGTGGTTCCGGTGGACCGGGAGATGATATGAATGCTACTTTGGCCTATTGGATCGAGGGTGTTGATAGTGGTGACAGGACCTTTGTAAAGATTGATGAGTTAGCGCCATTTGAAACTAAAGTGTATGCCGTTCAGAAGGTGGATGGTTATGTGCCGAATGGTAGTGATGTGTTCCTGTGTTTCACTGATGGCACTGAACTATCACAATTTAATACAGCTGCATATAGTGGTACTATCACATACTCTAACGGTTATGCTCAATTGTATCAAAACATCGACGGACAAAGACTATACAGTTCAAATCAGTTTACATGTAATGGTACCGTAGTTGTTAAAATGAAAACAAATGCCAATCCTTCTGGAAAAGTGGGTGGTGTCGTCGGTATGGGTACGCCATCTTCAGATCGTACTCACGCATATCTCAGGTGGAATACATATATTCATCTGTGCAATTACGATCCGACAAATGTTGATACCAGCCTTATCTGGAGTGCTAATACTCCATACGATTTTGAATTTAAACAGGTAGGAACATTATCGGAGGTATTTGTCAACGATGTACAAAGAGTGAACAGTATAGCATCTGATTCACCATCTGAATTGACTCCTTGGAGAGTTATGCTTGGCGGGCATTCAAATGGATACTACCAATATGTTGACTATGCGTATGCGAAGAACTTAGTCAGCAACGAACCCACAGTAACAGTTGAAGACATGGGAACTTGGTACAAGGTTAGTATCATTAATAATGCTAATGAAACATTGACCGATTATCAAGTAGCTGTGCCTTCAGCATATCTTAACCTCAGTTCGATCGATGAAAGCTTGCGTATTGTTCAGCAATAACAAAATACGCATATTCATTTCCCGAACCAAACTGCACAATTTAAAATCGGAGGTCCATTGAACATGGACCCATTCTTCATTTTATTGCTTCTTTTCCAAGCATTTTCTCCTCAACATCCAATCTTTATATATTAATTCCAGACATATCCTATACTCACCGGGTGAAACCATGGAAATAGAAGAATGGGAGAAGCACTACGCAGAGGCGTATGCAAATATCAAGGACTCTTTAAAGGATATCAGGGGAGTGTTCGTAGCCTATAACAGTAATATCGATGCCATCAAGCATATAAACGAGGAAGAGATGAAGAAGCTTGTCGGCATTCTGGGTTGCGGTTCGATCCAGCAGAGGGTGGTGGAGTATCCCCGGGTGATCGATGATCCCGTTGACTTCATGGCAAGGCTGGTCATCTCTATGCGTGACGGAAAGGCTGCTGAGGTGCCCACACATACAACCGATATCCATGAGTGGCTCATGGACAATCTTGTTTTCGATAATGCCCGGATGGGCGGGCAGGCGGGGATCATGTCCAACCTGCTGGCAAACCTGGGCCTGAACAATGTCATCACCTATGTGCCATGGTTATCGCTGGAGCAGGCCGGGTATTTCGTGGATTCGCCCAACCTGAAGTTCCCTTTTGTCGAGGATGGTAAACTCGAGCTAAAGCATCCGAAAGAGGTCTATGATCACGACCAGAAACCCAAGGTCAACTGGATAATTGAGTTCTCAAAGGGAACCAACGTATGCTGTGCAGGGGAATGTTTCAAGATACCCAGGGACAACCGGCTCATCATTTCATCCCGGCCGGACTGGCTGCGTATTGACATGGACAGCAAGATATACGAAAGGCTTCCGCAGATCAGGCAGCAGATCGACGGGGCTATACTTGCAGGATACCAGATCATCAGGGAGGAGTACGAGGATGGGCTGACATATCATCATTATGTCGAAAGGGCTGTTAATGTCATTGAATCACTCAAAGAGTGCAATCCCGATCTCCCCATCCATGTTGAGTTCACATCCATACAGAATAAGGTCATCCGCAAGGCCATACTCACGGATATCGTGAAAAAACACGTAACTTCCCTTGGTCTTGATACGATCGAGGTGGCGAACGCCCTGAATGTACTTGGATACGAAGAACTGGCCTACTCTGTCATGGGTAAGGATGAGGAGAGTGTTGTTGCCCTTTACAAAGGTGCGGTCATACTTCTGGAAAAACTTGAACTGCAGGTGGTCAATATCCATTCCCTCGGTCATTTCATATCCCTTGTCTCTCAGGATTGCCCAATCGATGTGGAAGATTACAGGGAAGCACTTCTGTTCGCCTCCATACTGGCTGCGACCCAGGCCTCTACTGGCAGTATCAGCAGTATAGATGATGCTCAGATCGGTCTGCAGGTGCCGGTATATGAAAAAGGGTATGAGAACCTTTACAGCCTGGCTTCGTACCTTGTCAGGCAGGGTATCTGCACAATGGAAGATTTCGAGGACGGGTGTGTGAACGCCCTCGGTCACAGTCTGGTGATCGTGCCTACAAAGGTTGTGGAAGACCCTGTGGGAACTGTCGGTATAGGAGATGCCATTTCGGCAGGCACTTTTGTGGCAATGCTGACCAAGATTAAGGCGAAGAACACAGTAAAGTGTCCGGAGTGAATACATGAATATTCTCTGCGGCTATAATGCCAATATCGATGCCATCTATAAGGTGGAAGGCCTGCAGATGGCTAACATGGCTGAAGGGTACAGGGAAGAAATAGATAAGAAGATGCAGGATCCTCCCGGCCACATATCCTCGATACCTGATTTCTTTGCAGGACTTATCATCTGCATGCAACACGGGACCGGTGCCGAATGGATGGTCTGGGACAAAGAGGTATTTGGCTGGCTTCGGGCAAATTTTTTGGAAGGCTCGTTTATGAGAATGGGCGGCAATATGGGAATAATGGCAAACGTTCTCTCCGAACTCGGTGCATCCAGGGTTGTTCCCAACGTATCAAACCCTTCCGAACTGCAGATGTCGTTCTTTTCACAGAAGGCGATATATATTCCGAACGGGGGAGAATTAGAAAGTGTTGGAGATCAGGCAGCCTTACAAGGTCGTAAAAGCGATGAAAGTGAACTGATCCATTTTGTATTTGATTTCAAAAAAGGTGACCAATTCAATTTTTCCGGAAAGGAGATCACTGTGCCAAGGGAGAACAGGTTCATTGCAACCTATGACCCTCTGAACCTGGAACTTCATATCGATAAGCAGTTCAGAAAGTTTGCCCTTGAAAACATAGATGAAATGGACGGGGCGCTCATCTCAGGTTACCATCTTCTGAGGGAAAAGTATCCCGACGGAAGCAGTTTTAAGGAAAAGCTGGACAAATCGCTTGAGCAGTTGAAGGAATGGAAAAAGCGCAACAGCAAACTGCACATTCATGTGGAGCTGGGTCATTTCGAATCTGACGGAATGGCAAATGACGTATTTAACAGCCTGTTTCCTCTTGTTGACAGTATAGGGATGAACGAAGATGAGCTTGCCATGCTGGCTCATATGAATAAGCTGGACTCCAGCGGTATTCTGGAAATGGACTCAAGGGCAATTATTGAAGCCGTAGTTTCATTGTGTGAGGCTTCCGGTCAGAAAAGGATACAGGTCCATACGAGAGAGTTCGTATTGTCAGTATCATCAGATAAGCACTCAGAACCGGAACAGATACTTGAGGCCCTGCATTTCGGGGTGGACTGTGCTGCAGCTTTTGCGTGTTCGGGCAATCTCGGCAGGAGGGAAAACCTCCTTCAGATAGCCCATACTGTAAATGAGAGTCAGACCGGTAAAATGCAGATGCAGAACATTATCACTTATATCCCTCCCGGCGAGAATGATATCACCAGGAGGTACTCTGTTTTCAGAAAGTATAGGGGACACTCCATATGTGCCGTTCCGACACGCATATGTGATAATCCGGTAGCTACCGTAGGACTGGGAGATACGATCTCTTCCGCTATATTCTTAAGAGAACTTGAACTTAAATCCTGATCATGTACACACTTTTCTGTGAGGACTTCAACCTGGAATATACGCTGGACTGTGGCCAGGTCTTCCGATGGGATTATATCGATGGCTGGTGGACAGGTGTTGTGAACGGTGAGGTCACACGTTTGCAGCAAAACCCGGAAAGCGGCGAGGTTCTGGTGGATTCAAAACTTCCGGCTTCCTTCTTTGAGAGCTATTTCCGCTTTGATGACGACCTTGATGCCATCCTGCAGGAGGTCAACAAGGACAAGTTCATGGACGGGGCCATAAAAAAGTACAGAGGACTTCGTCTTATCAGGCAGGACCCCTGGGAATGTCTCATCTCCTACATGCTTGCAACCGCCTGGAGCATCCCGAACATCAAAAGAGGTATTTCCATTATGTGCAAGAACTACGGGGAGGAAATTGAGGAAGGCTACTATAGTTTCCCGGAACCCCATTCACTCGTCCATGCATGTGATGATGACCTACGTGCCTGCAAACTTGGTTTCAGGGGAGGCCGTGTTATCAAGGCTGCAAGGCATGTGGAGGAAGAGAATCTCGTACTCGATGACATCTTTGAACTGGATTACAATGCCGCAAAGCAGAGGCTGATGTTCCTTGAAGGCATCGGGGAAAAAGTTGCCGACTGCATACTTCTCTTTGCATTTGAGAAAATGGAGGCCTTCCCGGTGGATACTCATGTGGAAAAGGTTGTGAGGACCGTCTATGGTCATCATGATTTCTTCAGCGGTACGGTCACAAAGAGCAAAATAGGCGACTGGGGTCGTATGTACTTCGGAAGGTATTGCGGCTATGCACAACAGTACTTCTTTTACCAGAAAAGGCTTGAAGGTCTGGCCTGAACGACTCCGGATCTACGCCCTTTTCCATTTTCGCAAAAACACCCTGAAACTCTCATCCCGGATACTGCAGAGCTGTTCGTTCTCAAGTATCCGGTATCCATTTTTCACTGCTTCCGTGAGTTGTTTGCCCATGGAACAGGTCGTCAGCTTCTCCTCAAGAAGTTTTTTAGCAGCGGGATATTTCCTTTTGATATCCGCCATATAATTGCCGTTCTCAATGTAAAGTGAAAAGGTTTCCTCCGATCCCTCATACTTGGACCTGAAACTTTGTGCATGGCTGCGTACCCATACAGGCGGACCCTGGTGTTTTTTTACAAGGGGCAGGGTGGATGACATAAGTTCCAAGAGTATAACTGCTTCCCCGTCTGCCCATGTACCGCTATTGAGCACGGTGAATTCATACTGTTCCAGCAGTGCCCTGACATTCGTCTCCATTTTATCAAGCTGGGGGTACAGCACATCCTCCACAACGTCCGGTGCCTCGAAAACAATTGCCAGAAAGGAGCTTTTTCGCTCTTCGATAATTCCAAGGATCTCCCTGTCGGTAAGGGGGTTTTGGGGTCCGGGGAAAAAGAATTCCTGAGAAGGCTTATCAACATAGGACCTGCACGCTTCTATGAACTGCGCAAATCTGTCAATGGAAAGTGCAGCAGCGACATTTCTCCTGGGGTCGGTGGGATCCACCACTACAAGAGGCTCTTTGTGTTCCACGTATCCATGTTCCAACAGGTCGATGACCATCCCTGGTTTCCATTCGCATGCACTGGAAATTGCCTTTGTGGAAGAGCCGTAATGGATTACCAAAAGTTCCGTGAGGTATCCTGAAAATCCCTGGGTCCGTAGTTCGGAACCATAGACTCCGGTGCCTTTCATGAACTGTTTCAGTATAAGAACATCATCCTGAAGGTCATTGATATGCTCTTTTACGAATGTGTTATGGAATGGTGTCCTGTCAACTGCGGACTTGATGTTAGATGCCGAGCTGACTGCAAAACAGGGAACTACATCCACATCGAATCCCCTGTATCTCATATTAAGATACGGGTGTTCTGCATATCTTTCTTCAACGGCTTCCGCATCTTTTGCAAGCTCCCTGGCGATCTGAAGGCCTGATGATTCCAGCTCCTCCCGGCTGGTCTCTTCTTGAAATGATATAAAGATGTCAAGGTCGTGTGTGCCTGATATCCATGTTCCCCTGGCAGCGGAACCCACAAGCATGGCCCTTGTCCCTTCCACACCCAGTTTCTGAGCTGCAAGATCCGCTTTACCAAGTAACTCCTCAACTATGTGGCTGAGTTTCTTTTTCTCTTCCTCAGTAGGTTTTATCCTTTTTAAGGCCTGTTCTTCTATAGCAGTCCAGTGTCTCTTTTCCTCTGTCATCGTCCTGTCCGTTGATAGTACTTTTTTCAGATATCAAAGTTTGTGTGGACAGGACTGATCTTAACTGGATATAGACATCTATTCCAGAAAGCAAGAATCCCGCACTTCTCCTTATTAGTCTTCTTTATTAAAAAGCCCGATATTCTCTTTTTTCACTACATGGTTGTAGTTCTTATACCCAAGGATATCGGCTATCATGTTCGTGTGCTTTCCTTTTATCTTTTCCAGTTCCCCGGAAGTATAATCGGTGATTCCCTTGGCAAAGGTCTCGCCATCACATTTTATCTCTATGATGTCTCCCCTGTCGAAACTGCCTTTCACATTGACAACACCCGAGGGGAGCAGGCTCATACTATTAAGGATGGCATCCATTGCACCGGTATCAACTTCTACTGAGCCGCATGCCTTAGAGAGCAGTATCCATCTGATCCTGTTCTTGTGAACTTCCTGGTTCGCAACGAAGAGGGTGCCTATCTCCTCGGCGTCAAGCACTCTTGTGATAATGTTCTCCTCATTGCTGTTCGCAATTATCATGTTGCAGCCGGCCATGTGGCATATCTTGGCCGCCTCGATCTTTGTTCTCATGCCGCCGACACCCTTCATACTTGTGGGACTGCCTCCATAGCTCTCCACCTCCGGGGTGATTTCCTCTATTACACTTATGAAATTGGCATCATCATTACGTTTCGGGTTCTTGTCGTAGAGGCCGTCGATATCGGAGAGTATAATCAGCAGATCCGCTTCCAGTTTACTTGCCATCATTGCAGAGAGCTTGTCATTGTCCCCAAAGGTGGCTTCTATCTCATTGACACATATGGGATCGTTCTCATTTATGATAGGAATGACTCCGTAGCTAAGCAGTGTGGATATGCTGTTCCTGAGATTAAGGTATGTGAGTCTGTTAGAGAATGATTCATATGTCAGGAGTATCTGTGCGACTTTGAGGTTATATCTCTCAAAGGACTTGCTCCACTCCTGCATGAGCACACTCTGCCCGACAGCAGCGCATGCCTGCCTGACTGGAATTTCCCTGGGACGGCTGTCAAAGCTGAGCATATCGATGCCAATCCCGATTGCACCCGAGCTTACAAGGATGACCCTTTTTCCCATTTCATGCAGAGTTGCAACCTGAGATGCGATATTGTCCATGAACGGGTGATTGAGTCTTCCTTCCTCAGTATTGATGGAAGATGTGCCTATCTTTATTACTATCTTATCTATGCCGCTGATGATCTCTTTCCGGTCGGTCAAAGGTACGCCTCTTAGGTATAATTGTTTTTCATTTTATCCTTATCAGTCCAGTGTAGTATCAAGCACGTCCGAGACTTTTCTGTTGATTTTCCTGTGGGTGAACTTACGGGCATCAGGTCCTGCGTAGTCGGCCACTTTGTCACCATCGCCAATGAGTATGTACTTGTAGATCAGCAGTCCTTCCATGCCCACAGGTCCTCTTGCATGGATTTTGTTGGTACTGATGCCGACTTCCGCACCTTTTCCATACCTGAAGCCGTCTGCAAATCTCGTGGATGCATTGATCATCACACTGGATGAGTCCACAAGTTCTGTGAAATCCTTTCTCTTGAATTTGTTCTCGGTGATGATGGCGTCTGTATGGTGTGAGCCATATGTATTGATGTGTTCTATAGCTTCATCCATGGATTCGACTATCTTTATGGAAAGTATCAGGTCGTTGTACTCGGTACTCCAGTCATCTTCGGTGGCTCGGAGGATGCTTTTCAGGAAATCGATCATCTCCAGGATGGCATAGGAACGCTCATCACAGCGCATTTCCACTCCGGCATCGTCAAACATCTTTGCCATTGTTGGCAGGAACTTCTCGGCGATCTTTTCATGGACAAGCAGTGTCTCCATTGCATTACACACTGCAGGGTACTGGACTTTGGAGTCGAAGCAGACAGCATATGCCTTTGATAGGTCTGCGTCATAGTCCACATATACGTGACAGATGCCGTCTGCATGCCCGAGTACAGGTATCTTGGTGTTGTCCTGGATGTATTTTACGAATGCGTTGGAACCTCTGGGAATGAGCAGATCGATGTATGCGTCCATGCTCAGGATATCGTTGACCTCTTCTCTCGTTTCCATGAGCTGGAACGCTCCTTTTGGCATTCCTTTTACGGATTCTGCAGCTTCGTTCAGGAGGTCGAATATAACACGGTTGGAATTGAGCGCCTCGCTGCCGCCTTTGAATATGGTGGCATTCCCGCTTTTAAGACAAAGGGACATGACCTGTGGTACAACATCGGGACGTGCTTCGAATATCACGCCGATAAGTCCTATCGGGCAGCTTACCTGGTAGAGCTCAAGTCCCTGGTCAAGTTCAAGTGCGTCGATGGTCTCACCCACGGGGTCCGCCAGTTCCACGACATCACGAATGCCGTCTATCATTCCGCTTATCTTGCTGTCACTGACCTTGAGCCTGTCCACGAGCGCCTGGGAAAGTTCGCCTTTCCTTTTCAGCTTCTCTGCAGTCTCAACGTCCTTCTGGTTTGCTGCCAGTATCTTATCACGATTATCGTCAAGTGCCTGTGCCATTGCTTCAAGGGCGGCATTCTTTGTCTCAGTGCTGACACTTGCAAGGATGATGGATGCTTTTTTTGCTTCAATGACCTTTTCTTCAATTTCCATGACCATGAAATGAACCACCTTGGGTTTCTAAAAGAGGGAATGTAGGTTTTTAAGAGTCTCTATTATATAGTATAGTGATATTGCACATTACTCTTTGGTTTTATAGTTATCGATTATCCTCTATCATTATCTCGATATCATTCAATCTCGTGTCTTGGGGTTTTGCAAATTCAGGTCCTTTTGTCACAACTCTTTTAAATTCTCCCTCACAAACATCTATTGCAATGTCAGGACCAGATATTCTCTTCTTTATTACCGCCTTTTTTTAGAGATACTTGGTACCATGGCCGGTTTTGGTTCTTCTACTGTCTTTCTCCCCATAGCACTGCTCTTCTTTGACTTCAGGACTGCACTAATATTAGTAGCGATATTCCACATGTCCGGGAACATTGGCAGAATTACCTTCTTCAGGCACGGTTTCAACAGGGAACTACTGATAAGGTTCGGAATCCCGAGTGTGGTATTTACCATCATCGGTGCTCTGCTTGTCAATTTCGTATCTCAGCCAGTGCTTAAACTGATTCTTGGTATCTTCTTTCTGGTATATGTTGTTCTGTCAATCTACAAACCCGATTTGTCAGTAAATCCTACAGGAAAGAACACTCTGTTTGGTGGCAGCATTTCCGGCTTCTTCGCAGGATTGATAGGCACAGGCGGAGCGCTGAGGGGGCTCTTTCCTTACTTCCTACAACCTCGAAAAGTCGGTCTACATCTCTACCGCCGCAGCGATTTCGCTGGCTGTGGATATTTCAAGAATTCCGGTCTATCTCGCATGCGGATACCTTCCTCAGGAATATTATTATTATTTTGTTCCTGTCCTTTTTATTGTAGCAATAGCAAGCTCTTTCACGGGGAAGAGAATAGTTTTAAGGGTGCCTCAGGAGAAGTTCAGGAAATTCGTGCTGATTTGTATCGGAGCGGTGAGTCTTAAGTTTATTTATGATGGGCTGGGAGTTGTTTTGTGATTGGGTTGATACTTTTACTTGGAACTACATGAGCAAATCACTGTTTTTCGTCCACTCTAGCATCTTTTATTTTTGTCAGGATTTCGTATAATCTCTAAATTAACAAAGAAATATTCTTTATAGGTTACATCTTCTAATTTCATATGGAATATTATTTTAATGAACATTTGTCCAAAATCAAGATTGTAGCTTATGAGGAAACCGCAGATAATTGTCAATGCCTACTTATGCATTTAGTTCAAAAATAAATTTCTGATGCTAAACTCAACAAGTTTAATTTTATCTTTGCAGTAATTTTTTATTCAACTTCTTGATAGTTATTTATCAGGCGACGAAGCTTAGATATTTTTTCCTGCAATAGGGATGGCAGGTATATTCCTGTATCTGACCTTGAATCATGAATTGGAGTGGTAATAATCTCAAATCCGTATTTTTGGCATTCGACGAGGTAATTGATTTCATGAATTAGGCTATATATTTCGACTAATTTTTCTGCATTCTCTTTAAGTACAAAAAGAAGTCCGGAGTTTGATATTGCATTCCACGCAATTGAGTAGAATGGAATGAAAATGCTGTGTTTGCGCTGTTCTACTGGGCAGCTATAAACTTCATTTGCAAATTTTGTACTTTTATTGCATAATTCTATATTTTTTGTTAACTCGAAGTCCAATGATTTTTTCAATCCTTTTCGAAACATTGCATCTTTCACTTCATAGTCTTCCATCGGAGCTGCTTGATGATTGTAGCGTTTGTAATATCGATAGCCTGCCATGTGAGGAGCTTCAAAACTTTCAGGTATATCAACGACAAGTATTGCCTGAGTTGCATTTTGAGGGTTCGGTATTGGGTTGATTTTGATATCTTTAATTGTAGGCTCGATGTTTGAAAAGATCATATTTTCAAGTTTTTCTTTTGTTCCCTTTACATCTAACCACGATATTGAAATGGAATTTTTTCCACTTTCTTCAATTCCATATATTATTGTGCCACCTTTTGTGTTTGCAAATGCGGATACATCTTTGGCAACTTCTTTTCCTTGAGTTGTAATTTCTCTTTTATATTCAAGGTATAAGCTTTCTTCTGTACTATTTTCTACGAGTTTTTGAACATCGTCTAATGAATTAATTTGAATCATAGTTGTATAATATTTAATTAAATATTTATTTTTATTGTGATTTGTTTTTTAATAATCACCATTCACTGACAAATGCTAACATACATTATGCATTTGGATATATTGCCAATGGTCTTTTTGTATGGCTTGGCAATAGATTACATGAACACATACTGAAAATAAAAACTATCAAATATTATTCGTTCCCCCTGCTTATGATATCCACATACTCCGCAAAAAGATACCTCTTATACCTTTTTTTGCCTGTGATCTCATTCAAGATACCAATTTCCTCAAATTTGTTCACTAAATTGTTTGCAGTTACGGGTGTTATGTCAAGCCTGTCTGTGATGTCCTTATTGCTGACAAGAGGGCTTTCAAAAAGAAGATCTATCAGCCTGATGGCGTGGATACTTGAGACTGATTTTTCATAAAGGAGTTTTGTCATATCATCTTTCAGTTTTATGATCTCCCTTGCGGTATCAACGGCTTCCTGTGAAGTTTCACTCACTCCTCTGAGGAAAAACTTGAGCCAATCCTCCCATGCACCTTCGGTACGTACCTTCATAAGCAGGTCATAGTATTCACTCCGGTTGTTCTTCAGGTAGAAACTCAGATACAGCAGGGGCTTTGAGAGTATCTCTTTCCAGACCAGATAAAATGTAATAAGAAGTCTTCCAATTCTTCCATTACCATCAAGGAAAGGATGAATTGTTTCAAACTGTGCATGTATAAGTCCGATCTTCACAAGCGCCGGTATGTTATCTTTCTCAAGAAGGAACCTTTCAAGTCCTTCCATGGCCCGAATGGTAATCTCGGGAGTAGGAGGCACAAATATTGCTTCCCTGATCGAAGCACCTGACGTTCCAATATAATTTTGACAGGTTTTAAAATTGCCGGAGTTAAGTCCATCTCCTCTTGTACCTTCAAGCAGGATCTTATGAATTTCTTTTATGAGCTCAATAGACATCGAAGTTTCTTTCAGTCTATTTATCCCGTAATCAAGGGCTGAAATGTAATTCACGACTTCTTTGATCTCATTGATGTCTTCTTTTGGTACAAGGTCGGCCTCAAACTCCAGTATTCCTTCAAGAGATGCCTGAGTGCCTTCGATCTGTGAACTAAGAAGTGCTTCTTTCTTCACATACATGGCAATAAACAGATCAGGATTTGGAAGGACCGAAGTGATTCCATCAAGTCTTGCTAAGTTTCTGTCAGCTTTTGATAGAATCAACCGAAGCTCATCATCGTAATCAATAGGAGATTCCGGTGGTAACTCTTTTGGTATGAATGATCTGTATCCATCGGGCGTCAGTACAAACTTTCCTGCTCTTTCATCCATGAGTTAATCCTCCAATTCTATCTAAAATAGGATTCAACATTTAAATTAAGGAATCTTAATTTAAAGTTCAAATCTCATTCTAAGTAAAGCCTTCTTTATTTAAAATGCTATCTTCAATTCTAAGTAAAGGAGCCTTTACTTAAAACTACATCCTCTATTCTAAGTAAAGCAAACTAACATTAGAGCAAAAATGCAAACCAGGGTTCAATGATTCGCTTTAAGCAATCCTTTCCGCCACAGCCATGACAATCTCAAGGACTATGAGGAGTATGACTATCCACTCAAGATAATTGGAATGCTGGATGCGGACCTCTTCGGAGAGTATAGAATAATTCTCCCTGATGACTTCGATCTTGTGACTTACGCTGTCACTCCACTGGCTGCTTCGCAGCATTTTTAGTGCAGATGCATATACCCTGGCGTAGTAGACATCCTCTGTGACCTTGATCAGGTTGTTAACCTTCTCGGTCACTTCGGAAAGCTCGGCATTATTCTGCATTAGCTGCATCATGATCAGCCGATACTGGTGCCTTCTTTTGAACTGCGGAAGTTTCTCTGCAAGCACGATATCATTGTACATCTTTTCCATCTGGCGACTCAGTTCCCTGTCGTAGTAGCGCAGTTCGAATACCTGCACATTTGCAAATTCAATAAGGTCAAAAAGGTCCGTGGGGCTGTCCGGGTTGCAGAGCAGGGCCGAGTCTCATGCCAGTATGGCAAGGTCTTCTGTGGTGTAACTTTGTGTGCTTTTGATGATCTCTTCCCTCATCTGTAGAGAGAAGTTCCTTTTTTCCCCTGCAAGCAGAGGTACCGGCTCGATCGATCCGTCCATCCAGTCCATGAGGTATATAGTGTAGTCCTCAAAGAAATCAGGACTTAACGCAAAGCCTCTGATGTGGGGTTTGAGTATATTTGCAAGCGTATTGAGATGTGAGAGGAACAGGTCGCCCAATCATCCTGTAGAAACGAAGCGTTATCACAGACCTTTTTCTCCAGAAGAAGTAGTGTATGCCGAATAGCCTATGATGTTCACCTTTTACTCCATACAAGCTGTATCCATATAGATACAGGCATCGGTCACAGAATAAAGAACGGGGTAAGGAGGACAGGTCACATCCATCTAATCGATAATGTAGTTGGCTAAAATTCATTTCAGCAGAACATTGTCTGTCACACATTAACACGATTCTTATTTTCAGATATCTTTATCAATAATCGTTAAGTATACGCTGGCAGGAGATTCTCATGAGAAAACGCGAGTATATGCTGGGAAACGTTGCAATAGCACGCGGTATCGTTGAAGGGGGCGGACAGGTCATATCCGGGTATCCCGGAACTCCGTCGTCCGAGATCATCGGTACACTGGCAGGAATGAAGGAAAGGGACTTTTACGTAGAGTGGTCGGTCAATGAGAAGGTTGCTCTTGAGGTGGCAGCCGGTGCTGCCATGGCAGGCGTGCGTTCCGTAGTCACCATGAAGCATGTTGGGCTCAACGTTGCAGCAGATCCCCTGATGACCCTCGCATACACCGGTGTAAAAGGCAGTATGGTAATAATCGTTGCAGATGACCCATCATGCCATTCATCACAGAACGAGCAGGACACTCGCAGGTACTCACAATTCTCGCTCATCCCTTGTCTGGACCCCTCCACACCTCAGGAGGCAAAGGACATGATACCTTATGCCTTTGAGATATCGAACAAGTTGCAGCTGCCTGTTATATTCAGGCCTACGACACGCATATCCCATGGTAAATCCGATGTTGAAATAGGGCCTGCGACCGGGGAAAAACCAGCAGCAGATTTCCAGAAGAATCTGGAAAGATGGGTCATGGTTCCCAAGAACGCCCGGGTACAACATGTTCACCTTCTTGAACTGCAAAAGGATATCCTTAGTGAACTTGAGGATTCCCCATGGAACGAGCTGGACATTCGGGAGGGTACCAGACTTGGTATTATAGCATCAGGAATAGCTTCAGTTTATGCTAAAGAGGCCCTCATAAAGCAGGGCATCAACGCATCATTCCTCAAAGTAGGAACATATCCTGTTCCCGAGAAAAAGATACGGACACTGATGGAGAACACTGAACGTATAATCATCTTCGAGGAAATGGAACCTGTCGTCGAGGAGCAGGTAAGGATAATAGCTCAGGAAACAGGTTCAGGTGTGGGAATCATCGGAAAGATGCAGGGTCCCGTGCCAAGGATCTTCGAGCTGAACACCGATGTCTGTGCAGATGTTCTTACAGAAGTCCTCGGACTTGAAAGAAGTAAGGTTCCGGCCGATGTTGGGGAGGATTTCGATTACGATGCATGCAGGATCGAGCTGCCCATGCGTCCTCCTGTCATGTGTCCTGGATGCTCCCACAGGGCAACTTTTCATGTAATGAAAAAAGTGTATGGCAAGAATGCGATATTCCCAAGCGATATCGGTTGCTACACTTTGGGTATACAGAGTGGCACGGTCGACACAACTCTCTGTATGGGAGGAAGCATTACCGTAGCAAGCGGAATGTATCAGGCAGGAGAGAAGAAACCCATATGCTGCTCCATTGGCGATTCGACTTTTTTCCACACAGGAATGAACGGTCTTCTCAATGCTATCTATAATAAAGCCGATATCACAGTAACTATAGTAGACAACCGCATTACCGCAATGACCGGCCATCAGCCAAATCCGGGTATGGGCAGGACCGCCACAGGTGAGGATACTGTTGAAGTTTCCCTGGAAGCACTTTGTAGAGGGCTCGGTGCCGGGTTCGTGGAAACGGTCGATCCATACGACCTGGACAAAACTGAAGAGGTCTTCAAGAGGGCAAAGGACTACAAGGGAACATCCGTTGTCATTACAAAACAGCTCTGCGTTATCGATGCTAAACGTTCCGGAATTCGCAGGAAACCATTTACCATCGATTCTGAAAAGTGTGTAGGATGCAGGCTGTGTGTAAATCTGGGCTGTCCGGCTATCGAATTTGATACAAAGACAAAAAAGGCATCCATCAATGCAATGTGTACCGGTTGTGGGGTATGTGCCCGCCTGTGTAAGTTCGATGCTATCTCGGAGGTGAAGAAATGAGTGCTGAAGGAATATCCTTGTTCGATCTTGTCATCGCCGGAGTGGGCGGGCAGGGTGCCATCCTTGCATCAGATATCATAGGCAAGGCTGCTGTAAAGGAAAATATGTCTGTACGTGCTGCCGAAACACATGGAATGGCACAGCGTGGCGGTTCCGTGGTCAACCACATCAGGCTTGGCTGCGAACTTGGCTCTATGATCCCGCTGAAGGGTGCCGATGTATTGCTTGCACTAGAACCTAGTGAGGCGCTCAGGTATCTTGAATATCTCTCCGATGAAGGTACTATAATAGTAAATACCGACCCGATACTTCCGGTAACAGTTACTTCAGGACTTTGCACTTATCCTGATATCGGTGTTATCATTGAGAGACTGAAGCAGGATCATGAGGTAAAGGTTTTCAATGCAACTGAGCTTGCAAAAGAAGCAGGTCACCCGCAATCCATGAACGTTGTCATGGTGGGTGCGGTCTCAAATTATCTGCCGGTGTCCGTTGAAAGTATGCTGGAATGTGTACGGGAGCTCGTCCCGCCAAAAACAGTGGATATAAATGTCAGGGCCTTTGAGATGGGAAGGTCTGTAACACAGTGATGACCCGAAGGTCATCCTGTTAAATTTTGTTTTTTGTTTTTATTGACTCGTGACTTTTTCAGAAACATCTGTTTTTTCTTTGTTTAAACCTGAAACCTGGTCAGAGTTCATTCGTTTACTTTTTATGTGCCCTTCGATCTGATCTCGCATATCCTCATTATTGAGTGCGAAATCTATGATAGCCTTTACGTATTCTACCTTGTCGCCGGTATCATATCTCTTGCCTCTGAACCTGTATGCATATATCATCTGTTCTTCATTTAACAGGCGTATTGCATCGGTAAGCTGTATCTCATTACCCACTCCCTTTGCAGTCTCTTTGATGCAATCCAGTATCTCAGGAGTGAATACATATCTTCCTATTGCTCCTATGTTGGATGGAGCGTTTTCAGGTTTTGGTTTTTCTACTATGTCTTCAAGTGTGTAGAGTGAATCATCTATGGTCTTTCCTTTAATTATTCCATAGCTGCTGATCTTTTCCCTGGGGACCTCTTCCACCGCCAGCGTGGAGCGTCCGTACTTGAGGAAGTTGTCTATCAACTGTTTGGTACAGGGTTCGTTGTTCACGATAATGTCATCCCCGAGCAGTACAGCAAAGGGCTCGTCATTGATATGTTTCCTGGCCGTGAGGATTGCATCTCCCAGCCCCCTTGGTTCCTTCTGACGGATATAGTGTATGTCCACCATGGAGGAGATGTCCTGTACTATCTTTAAGAGATTTTCACTGTTCTTTTGCCGGAGATGGTTCTCAAGTTCCGGTGAATCGTCAAAATAGTCCTCTATGGATCTCTTACTTCTGCCGGTGATGAATACAATATCATCGATTCCTGATGCTATGGCTTCCTCCACGACATAATGGATCACCGGTTTGTCTATTATGGGGAGCATTTCTTTAGGCATTGATTTTGTCGCGGGAAGGAATCTTGTTCCAAGTCCTGCAACGGGTATTACAGCTTTTTTGACTTCCACATTCTAACTCCCGAATTCTGCTGTTTAGGTAGGTACTAATATTACATTAACACTTATATGGTTTATTCAACTACTTCTCCAGGGCTTTTGTTTTCTAGTGGCTGTCTGCCGTCAGAAAAGCCTCTTTTTCATGCAAAGATTTTAAATACTTAATACACGTTTAATGGCGCAACGTTAGATTGAATGAAGAACATCTAACTGAATTAAACTTACAGTGCGAAAAAGTCGGATTTAACATGAAGTATAGGGCCTCTTCAAGAATGCCCGGCGTGTACAAAATAGTACACAAGAATGCAGAGATGTTTAAATCTTTTCGAGATGACGCCGGAGTTTGCCCCTCTCAGGGTATGCCAAAGTCCATCCGCAGATAGTGGAAAAGGCATGTCGTTACGCTGAATGCGTGTACGTTAGTATACGTGGAGTTCACATAGCGATATTACCGTCTGAATCAGGTTGATTCTGGTTGACTTGATGACTTTTTTGCATCTTGACCATGCACTTTCGTGTGGTCCCATTAAGAAGAAAATGTATAATCAGGAGAATAAGAATGGCAAAAGGACATAGACCAAGACGAGGTTCACTCGCTTTCAGTCCGCGCAAAAGAGCAAAAAGCCACATCCCA
>JAWSUM010000033.1:0-27983 GCA_033549165.1 Methanolobus sp. | reverse complement strand
CCCTCTGTTCGCGTCTGCCGGTCTGGTAGGACTCGCGGTAGCCTTTGCGGCACAGGATTCCATAGCACAGATTTTCGGCGGTATCTCTATCTATTTTGACAAGCCTTTCAAACTAGGCGACAGGATAGAGATTGATGGGGGAGAGATCGGTATTGTGCAGGAGATCGGCATCAGAAGCACACGTATAATGAATTTGTACAATAACATGATAGTGATCCCAAACAGCATAATTGCAAACAGCAGGATTGTGAACTATACTTCCCCCGAGGCAACAATGATGGTGAAGGTCACTATCGGAGTGGCCTATGGTTCGGATGTCGAGAAAGTGAGGAGTGTCCTCTTTGGGATTGCACACAGTATAGATGTTGTTCTCGATGACCCTGCGCCATATGTAAGATTTGACAATCATGGTGACTTCAGTCTTGACTTCGCAATAATAATGTGGGTCCGCAATCCTGGCGAGAAGTTCACTGTCATTGACCGGGTCAACACAATGATCGACCTGGAATTCAAAAAGGAAGGCATCGAAATACCATTCCCCACACACACTATCATTAATGGGAGTTAAACCATAACTCCTTTTTTCTTCATTTGACCGTACTTTTATCAGACTTGAGCAAGAAGACCCCGGGGTTCAGCCCCGGGATGAATTGCGTCCCAAACAAAAAAAAGCATATATCTCATGTGAACATAACAAGTATTCTCAAATAATATTTTTCAATGTAAGTGATCTTGATGAAAAAAGGAAATATATATCGAATCTATCCTAACAAGGAACAAAGAACTTTGTTAGAGCAGCATTTTGGTGCTGTCAGATTCGTATATAATAGGTCTTTGTTCATCAAGAACTTAATGTATGATAAATTCGGAATCATTCTAACCGAAATTGATATCAATAACAACTTAATAACCCTTAAGGAAAACTTTCCATGGTTGAGAGATATCAATTCTCAATCATTACAGCAGGCAAACAGAAATTTGTTGACAGGATTCAAGAACTTCTTTGAAGGAAATGCGGATTATCCTATCAGAAAAAGCAAGAAAAGCAACCATTTCTCATTTCAGGTCCCTCAAAATTACCAGATCAACCTGACAACTTCCCAGATCTACCTTCCGAAAATTGGCTGGATGAAAATAGTTCTTCATAGAGATTTTCTCAGCAAGGAGTTCATTGAAAATAATCTTGTAACAAAGGAAGTTAATGGAGAGATCATCCTTGATCAGAAACTGAATAAGGAATTTAAAGTACTCAAGACATTGACTGTTTCCAGGACATCAGCTAGAAGGTATCATGTAAGCATTCTGATCGAAGATCATGAACCTTATCCAGAACCTGAATCTTTTACCGATGAAACAACTGTAGGAATTGATGTTGGTATCAAGTCCTTTGCTGTTCTTTCAACAGGAGAAGAAATTGAGAACCCTAAGTTCCTCAAAAGGTCATTAAAGAAACTTGTTAAATTACAGAGGAGTGTTTCAAGTAAACAAAAAGGATCAAAGAACAGGAGAAAAGCTGTTGATAAACTTGCAAAACACCATCAGTTGATAGCTAACCAGAGAAACGATTTCCAGCATAAGGTCTCAGCAATGATTATTCGCGAAAGTCAAGCCATTGCTGTGGAAGACCTAAATGTTTCTGGAATGGTGAAAAACCACTGTTTAGCTCAAAGCATTAGTGACGTTGGCTGGTCAGGGTTTGTTAACAAGTTAACCTACAAAGCAGAATGGTTCGGTAAAACCATCCTGAAAATTGGCAGGTTTGAAGCATCATCAAAAATGTGTAATGTTTGTGGATACAAGAACAAGGAACTTACTCTTGATATCAGGGAATGGAAATGTCCGGACTGCAAAATATTACATGATCGAGATCTAAATGCAGCTATTAACATAAAGAAAATTGCGTTGAATAACTTAAACACCGCAGGAACTGCGGGAAGAGCCTATGGACTTGCTGGCGTTGGTCAGAGGAATGAAATAGGAAGCCTCGGCCTTTAGGCTGGGGTAGTTCACCTCTCTTTACGATATAACTTTCGATGAGGGAAATATACTTGATATTAGAGGGATGGGTAGAACCTTAAATGAGTACGCCTGATTATTACGCTGTTCTGGGTATATCGTCGGATTCTTCTGATGCTGATATCAAAAAAAGATATCGTGACCTCATTGTAAAATACCATCCGGATAGAAATCACAGTTCGGATGCCGAAGAAAGAACAAAACGAATAAATGAGGCTTACACTGTGCTTTCGGACCCTGTGAAGCGTGCCGAATACAACCGCAGGTTGTCCTGGTCGGGATTGCATGCGCAGCCGCACAGGACGCACGGAAGCACAGGTCCGCGAACCTATACATACAGGACATATACTTATCGTACATATCATTCTCCTTCAAGGGGCGGAGGTCCGCAGAACAGGAACGTTAACCCTTTTAGACGCATCCTCTTCTTTTTCGTGAAGGTGGTGCTGGTCATAGTAGCCCTGTGGATAGTGGTAAACTTTGCCATCCTTACCATAGGTGTGGTACTGACACTGCTTCTCTTCTATCTGCTGTTCGTATTCCTGACGCAGATATTATATTTCCTGTATGGAAGAAGATGATCATTCAGTGGAGTCTGCTACCCAATGGAGGTAGTCAGGGTCACCCTCCATCTTCCTGGAAACTATGGCCGGAAGTTCATAGCTGTGTAATGCTCTTATGGTTTTCCTGATCTCTTCAAAATTCCGGGAAGTGCTCTTTATGGAAAGTACTATCTCGTTATCTTCCTCGGTCTTTCCTTCCCATCTGTACACCGAAACGACAGGATACATATTTACACAGGCTGCCAGCCTTTTTTCCACAAGGGTGTGTGCTATCCTCTTTGCTTCTTCAATATTTGCTGTTGTCGTGTGGACCTCAATGAACATGTCGTTCACCGCAATAGTATTGTCTCCTGAGATTAAGTCACTTTTCCCGGTGGCGTTATCTCGCCGGAAGGTAGCCGACGTTTGCGATGATTTCCTGCCCTGCATCGCTTAACACGAAGTCAATGTACTCCTTTACAACTTCTTCGGGTCGTCCGTTAGTATAATACTGCAGAGGTCTGGCAAGTGGGTAAGTGCCCTGTCTTATAAGCTCTGCCTCCGGATAAAAGATTTCGTCCTCTGTGCCAAGCCCTAACATCTTGACGCTATCATCCATATATGCCAGTCCGATATATCCTATGGCTGCACTGTCTTCCGCAACTTCGCCTACGATGGCTTCGGTATTGGGCTCGGTGATTGCGCTCTGGTAATATTCTTCATCATTAAGCACGTGTTCCTTGAAGAATCCGTAGGTCCCCGAACTGCTATCACGCACCAGGACTTCGATCTCTTCGTCATTGCCTCCGAGCTCTTTCCAGTTTGTGATCTTTCCTGTGTAGATGTCCCTAAGTTGCTCGATGCTCAGGCTTTCCAGTGGGTTGTCCTTGTTGACAATTATGGATATGCCATCCCATGCTATTATGGTCTCGATGGGCTCTATGCCTTTGTTGGATGCAGTTTCGATCTCCGATTCCTTTATCTTTCTGGAGGCCATCGCTATCTCGACCTCTCCTTCTATAAAACTGGCAATTCCAAGTGAAGAGCCTCCTCCGATTACGATTACCTTGTATTCAGGGTGCAGTTTCATGTAAGCCTCTGACGCAGCATTAGAGGCCGGGAGAATGGTGTCTGACCCTTTTATGAATATCTCACTGTTCATGGCAGTCAGGTTTTCAGGCTCATCACTTGTCATCTGTGCCCGAATGTCTGCCTCACTTTCACTTGCAGGAGTTTCATCTTCAAAGCATCCGTTTGAAGCAGTTATGACTAGAAGTAATATACAAACAGTGGTTAACAATATGTATTTATTTCTGGAGATCAATCTTACCCACCTTCGTACATAAATGGGATTTTATATATATATAATTTTCCACATTATTTGTATGGTGTAAGCTTTATATAGTTTAACTGCCTGCATTAATATAATTCTTTGATATATATTGGGTGAAAAACAGGCTGTTGTGAGACAAAGAATGAAAAAACCAACGCTGGAATATGGCAAGTACCTGTTAATGATTCCCCTGATCCTGTCGATTTTAGTCATAACGGCCTCAAGTGGATGTTTTGAGGGGGAGGAGGCTTTAAAAGTCTCTCTTGGAAAAACAGAGGCTTTAGGAATTTCAGATTCCAATAGCAGGTCTGTGCGTATAGGTGTTTTTTCGATGGCATCACCAAAAACTACAATGGAATACTACCAGCACTTCGTTGACCATCTTTCAGAGGACACAGGTCTTGAATTCGAACTTGTCCAGAGGGACAACCCTGCCGAGATCAACTACCTGCTGGAAACCAAATATCTGGATACAGTATTTGTGAGGGAGGATGATTATCTCAAAGGCCATGATGATTTTGGAATGAAGATAATTGCAGTACCTGTTGTTCATGGCGATATCCATTATTCTTCGTATGTGATCACAAGGTCAAACGATGAGATCGATTCGCTGGAGGACCTGCGTAATAAAAGATTTGCATTCAACAGCTATCGTTTTAACAGGGGAGAAGTTGTTCCCGAATATATGCAGCAGGTGATAAAGGAGTCTCCGGATTCTTTCTTTTCCAGCTATATATACAGCAACAGCCAGGATAATTTCATTGACATGATAGTTCAGGGGACGCTTGACGGTGCCGAAGTTGATTGTATCATGTGGGCGTATGTTGTGGACAGTTCAACGGATTATTCTTCTGACTTAAAAATAATCCATTCATCTCCTCCTCAGCTTGTTCCTGCTATTGCTGTCAATCCTGACATTGATGAGGAATTGGAGTGTAAAATCAAGACCTCCTTGCTCAAAATGCATGATTCTCCGCGAGGAAGAGAAATCCTGGATGAAATGGACTTTAATATGTTCGTTGAAATGGACCACGATACATATGCATCTAACGAATACGGTTCCCTAAAGGTCAGATGAGCATGGTAAAAGTGTCAGAGGAAATAACTTCATATTTTGACGATTTAAGCATCAGGACCAAACTGATCCTTAATGTAGTTCTTATTATCCTGGTACTTGGTGTTCTGATGGGATCTTATCTCAATGTTGTGCAGACAAGCATGATGAAAACGGAATTAAACGAGAAAGGGATCTCAATTACCCGAAATCTGGCAGAGAATAGTGTAAACCCTATCCTTACGGATAACCAGGTTCGCCTTCAATGGCTCGTGGATACGATCAAGGAAAGTGAAACCGAGGTCATATATGTATACATAGTGGATGAACGCGGGGAGATCCTGGCCCATACTTTCGACGGAGGTTTCCCGACAGATCTGAAAGGCATAAATCCTGCCTATGGTGGGACTGGAACCCAGTTGCTTGATACTGAAGAGGGATATATAAGGGATATCTCTTACCCCATACTGGCTGGAAAATCAGGGGAAGTCCATGTAGGTATGTCCCAGGAAAGTATCCGGAATACTGTAAGTAATTTCACATCAATCCTTGCTGTGTTCGTTTTTCTGTTGATGCTTGCAGGTTCCAGTGTTGCATACTTCTCAGGTTCTCTGATCTCACGTCCAATCATGGAACTGAAAGAAGGTGTGGAAATTTTCGGTGAAGGCAAGCTTGACCACAAAGTTAGTATCAGTTCCCGGAATGAGATAGGCCAGCTTGCTGATTCTTTTAATGATATGGCAGAACACATTGGTTATCTCATAGCTGAAAAAGAAAAGGCTTCCAGGGAAATACTTGATACAAGGAACTATCTAACAAAGATAGTTTCCGGCAGTCTTGACGGGATAGTTGTTACCGATGACAACGGAACTATCGAGTTTGTCAATGAGGCATTTATGCAGATTGCGGAGTCAGGGAAGGACGAGGTCATAGGATGCGATATCTATTCTTATTTTAAAGAAAAAAATGAAGACCTGAGATCGGTTCTAAACAATCCGGACGGTAATACTACTTTTATCCATGAGGTAGATTTCACTACTCCGGGCGGCAAGCTGAAATCTGTTATTCTGAGTATGGGTAGTGTGGAATATCGTAATGAGATCAAATACGTTGCAGTTACCAAGGATATTACGGAAATAAAGAAACTTGAACAACTGAAGCGTAATATCATTGCGAATATATCACATGAATTACGCACTCCTCTGAACATCATGAAGGGATATGTGGAAATTGCAATGGAGGAGCACGATGGGGAAAAAAGGCATGTTTTCCTTCAAAGGTCACTGAAAGCCCTTGAGAAGCAGAACTGGATGATCCAGGACCTTCTGGAAGTTGCCCGGGGCGAGGGTGAGCCTGGTGAGCTGGACTTTGTAAAGACAAGCGTCAATGGGATCGTTGAGATTGCCTGCAGGAGTTTCAATGGAAAGTTCGATGCTTCAGGCGTAGGTGTTGTGAAAATATTTGAAGAAGACAGGTTTGTGAAGGCAGATCCCGAGAAACTTGCATATGCACTTACAAAACTCATTGATAATGCATTGAAATTCACAGAAAAAGGTGGTAGTATTGAGATCGGTACAATGCCCGGAGACAGCGGAACCGTTGTTTATGTCCGGGATACGGGAATAGGTATCCAGAAGGAAAAACTGGAACATATTTTCGATAAGTTCTATCAGGTTGATGGCACGTCAACACGAAAGTTCGGAGGAAACGGTCTGGGACTGGCTATAGCAAAAAATATCATCGATCAGCATGAAGGCAGATTGTGGGTGGAATCTGAACCTGGTAAAGGAAGTACTTTTTATTTCGGCATCCCTTACTTCACCGGCAATTGAAGTTTTATATATGTCTTTACACATCTTTATCCGCATGACTGACGAAGATGCCGTTTTTTTCAGGGAGCAGCAAAAGTTCAACCAGCTGTGGGTACAGTTGCTTATTTTTGTACCGGTGGCAATAGTCTGGTATGGTGCCATACAGCAGCTGGTATTGGGAATACCATTTGGGAACAATCCGGCATCGGATAATGGGATGCTGTTGCTGTTGATCATATTTGGCGTACTATTCCCTGTTTTCATGTTATCACTGAGGATGATTACGGAAGTCCGGGATAGTGGCCTCTACATTCGTTTCTATCCCTTCCATCTTTCTTTCAGGGAATTTCCATTTGAAAGCATAAAGTCCTGTGAAGTGCGTGAATACAGTCCTTTACGTGATTATGGAGGTTGGGGGATACGTTTCGGTCGGAACGGGCAGGCATATAATGTCAGCGGAAATAAAGGTGTGTTCTTTGAGTTCAACAACGGGAAAAGGCTGATGGTGGGGTCCCAAAAACCGGATGAACTGGCAGCAGCAATATCCCGGGGGATGCATTCCTTCAAGTGACTTTTTATTTCTGTGCGCATTAGTTCATGTGTTCATTGTTTGATGTTTATTATTTGATATTACAAACACCAAACATATTCTGTTGTATATCTTTGAGTAAAGGTTTTCCTGATCTCCTGTATTTGCAGGCCAGTTATTTATTGGATGCATCGAATGAACTGTTATGGCAGAGGATCTGGTTGAGTTTCAGGATGAAGATTTCGAGTTTGCTGATGCTCCCCTCTCAAAGAACTTCTTGATCCATGTTTTCAAAAAATATGATCTGAAGTACATTGCCTACTTCGGAGGCGATAGCTTCTACGCAGAAATGAAAGATGGAGAACCCTTTTTCCCTTTCTACGGGGGAATCTACTACGTTGATGAGTTGGAGCTCATAATGGATTTCATGGCCCGTGAACGGATAAGCATCATAAGATATGAAGGGGGCATCATGCTAAAAAAGTCTGCTGCTGTTGCATCGGACATGGGTGGCATGTAATTTACAGGGTGACTCATGTTACTTTCATACAGGTATGGTAGTTTATACTCCAGATATCAGTTCAGGCTCCTTGTAATACTAAAACGTTTACATATCATACAATTAAGGTAGCGTATGCTCCTTTCCTGATGCAAAATAGATTTTTATAATTTGGATTCCTACTATATCCCGGTGTGGGAATGAATACACTCTATAATCTAAGGGAATGGATCTGCGATTGTGACAGATTCCTGTTTCTTGCCGAAGTCCACTATCACAATGAAACCGTTGTTCCGTCAAAACACAGATTCGATCATGACCTGAGCGGACAGGTTCTCGGGGAATTGCTGTCTGTGACAAAGACTCAATGTGACAGGGGATCTTACTGTATCAGCTTTGATTGCTGTCTTTCGTCGGATGAATTCTCTCTTCTCAGAGAGACCCTTGATGCTATTATATCTGAGGACTGGGAGAATATTGGGATTGAAAATATCCTTTTGTCACAGGAAATACTTCGCAAACTGGCAAAAGCGCTTGACGAGGATATCATGAGAACGTACGAATCAAAAGGTTTTCTTTCACTGTATAATGCTTGCGGTTCAAGATATGTTTAAGGCATTTTAACGTTCTTTTTCCGGATCAGTGTTGAAGAAGTACCATCATCCTCATACTCCGTGATTTTGACAACTTTGCAAATATCCCTGATCTCATCATCTATTTCAAACTCTACGCCCTTCCTCTGGAATATTAAAAAACGTATTTTCAGAGCCTTAAAATGTTCAAGCAGGCTGTTCTTTGTCTCGCCTTCCCGGTAATATCTTTCATTGAAGGTCCTGTTCAGGGTATCGGCCCCTATCAGGAAACAACAGCCTGGGAAGAGGGTCGCTTTATCGGCAAATAAAGGGGTATTTGTAAGATAGATGTCTCCCATGAAATCTTCAGACATGTATCTTTCAAGGGAATGAAGCCTGTATTCCAGAGAAATGAAGTCTATGGGTGGTTTGTCCGCATTTGCAAGCGATATCTCCAGACAGACCGGGAATCCATACATTTTGAAGGCCATTCTTGCCATTTCAATGTGATTCTTATGACAGGGATTGAATGAGCCTGCAAATATTATCTTAGGCAACGAGGTCTTATTTTTAAGAAGAATGTTTTGAGAACTGAGGCGAGAACTAAGATTGATGGACTGGTTCAATGCTTTTTCTCCCTGTAAAAGCGTATTTACCAGCAGGTTCCCTATATCGGGGCTAACCTCTGCTACTCTGTTCCTGATATTGCTTAACTCAGGGGTCAAGGGGAGTGATTGGATATTGTTGACATCGACATTACATAGCTGTGCTATCCTGTAGATGATCAACGAAGATGTGATCTCTTCTTCTTCCTCTCTTGTCCTCTCGTTCAGCAGGGTCAGGTGAGTTGCAGTTGTCTGCAGGATGGATTGGGAAGAGAAATATATTTCATGTTTCCTGCCCTCTCTTTCCCTTTCATTTTTCATCAGTTTACAGGTCACACCAACACCGATGATGTGCCGGGTTTCGATATCCTTCTCCTTATAGCTGAGTTCAAGGGCGCGTTCGAAAGAAGCCATTGCCATTTTCCTTGCAGTTTCCTCAGAGCAGTAACTATCAGGTTCTCTGCCTATAAGGTCAGCAAGTGCATTCTTGCCATAAGGTACCAAAGCTTCAAGCAAAGTAGCCGAACCATTACCATGCCTGAGCAGTTCACTGATAGCCTGGCTGCCTCCTCCGGTAACAGAAAGTACTATCCTGTAAGGAGATGCGTGTATCTTCCGTATGACCCTGCGAAGTTCATTGTCTCTATTTTTCATGTTCGTTCCCAGGCGAGCACCTGTTAAGATGAATACTTTTCACCGGAGTAGTTTGAACGAATGGTTTTTCCTGTACATCTGGCATATCCCTATGATATTTCAATACTATGTTAAAGACGTTTGTAACTTTTGGATTTCTGTGTCAAATGAAAATTTATATATAATATAAAGCCCAGCATATAATATTATAGCATATAATGCTACATCGATATGGTTTTAGTTGAAGGACTTACTTATGTGTAAATTGACATGCGTAACATTTGAGAACGAAGTATTCGATCTTATCTTTCACATTATATCAACAGGCATTAAACAAGTCGGGAACTGAGAAAAATGGTGCAGATACTTGTGGTTGAAGACAACCCTGTGAATATGGAATTGACAGTTGACCTTCTCGAATCATACGGTTATGCTGTTGTGCAGGCAGAGGATGGATTCGTCGCCCTGGAGAAACTGCAGGATGAGAATATCGATCTTATCCTTCTGGATATCCTGCTCCCTAAGATCGACGGGCTGGAATTGCTCTCCAGGATAAAGAGTAATGATTTGACCAGGGATATACCTGTCATAGCCCTGACAGCCCATTCCATGCGCGGGGATGACGAACGTTTCATCTCAGCCGGTTGCATTGACTATATATCCAAGCCGATAGATATCAAGAGTTTCAGGGAAAAACTGCAGTTCTATCTGGGGAAATTCAACTGATCAAAGTAATTATTCAGGGATTGTGTTGTCGGTTTGTAGTTCAAACGTCTTTTCAATCCCATTGACATTCACTGTATAGACGCCCTTGTCAAGGCCATAAACGTCAAGGTTGATCGTCTGTTCGAACGGTACGATGGCTTCAGTACACTCTGCATCCATTGGACGTATTGTTCTCAGGTTTACATTGAATACATTCCCGTTTCTTTTTACAGTTGTATTGGCTTCATCTATTTGCGTGCACCCATCTGGAAAGTATCCTGTTGCAACTGCTCTTACCTGCACAGGAGATGATTCGAGCATCAATATTTCAACATCTTCGACAACAGCATCGTCATAGACATATTCACCGCTACCAGTGTTGTTGGTATGGTTTCCCCCCGTGCCATTGTCTGCCGGCTCTTCCGTGCATCCAAGTGAAAATGTTGCTATGACCACTATGACTATGGTGATCAGTACCATAATACCCATAAAGGTGTTCCCACTGTTATTCATATGTCTCCCTCTTTTGTTCATTAGACAGAAGATGTAACGTTTGTATAAATTTCTTGCTTAAACTACAAATTGGTTTGAAGTCTTCAGCCTTTTACTTCTTGGAACATGTATTCGGGGTGATGCCTTCGATCAGGCATTTAAATCCTTGGAGCCACGGATTTGAGTTTTTCCACGTACCTGTGGCTTTCCTCTTCAACCCTTTCTGCTGACATATTGCCTGCTCCAAAAACAATATGGGGTGGCAATACTTCAAGTCCGGTGAACTCCAGTGTGCAATGTGTGAAAAATCTTAGCAGTTCACGGATGTCTCCGTGTTGTCCCCCTTCTGAGTACCAGGACTCCTCGGCTCCCGCACTGGTCACTACCATTGCTTTTTTCCCTTTGAGCAATCCGGTCTCATAAGCACTCCGGGTCGCAGGGTTAAAAGCGAATCCCGGGGCAAAGACCCTGTCTATCCATCCCTTCAGGATGGCGGGCATGTTTGTGAAGTAGATTGGAAACTGGAATATCAGAAGGTTGGCCCATCTCACTTTTTCCATTTCGTTCATGATATCCGGGGCAAAAGTACCTCTCTTGCTGGCATTCATCTGTTCCAGGAAAGGATTGAAGACATCTGTTCTTTTTG
Source organism: Methanolobus sp. (assembly GCA_033549165.1). GTDB lineage: Archaea > Halobacteriota > Methanosarcinia > Methanosarcinales > Methanosarcinaceae > Methanolobus. The sequence continues at coordinate 16,546 of JAWSUM010000033.1, read as the reverse complement.
GCTGCAGGAAGTCTGTTTTATCCAGGACTGGCTTGAACCCCATTGCGTAAAGGTCTGATAGTCTTACAGCATGACCATTTTTTTCAAGGTGTGTAATGGCTGCCTCCTTCAAGGCAGAGTTAAAGGATCTTGGTTCCTGATGCGCAAAGACATATAATATATTCATAATAACCCCATCTAACTTCTGAAGTAGTCTTATATATTTATTTGGGTATTTCACTTACTGAGCTCTCTGCGAATTAAAAGAGCCCCGGGAAAAGTTCTTGTTTTAACTGGAAATTGAAAAAGTAAGGAAAAAGAGTATTCTGAATGCAAGGTATGTTTTTGAAAAGAATGCTGTTCTTATTCAGAATGGCTTTTTACCTTTTAAAGCCTGTTTCGTATTCACGAGTATCTCCACGGTTTCTCCAATCCTGTAACCTGCGATATCGTCACGGCTGGGAATGTTGATACTGGAATGAGATGTCGGTTTATCTCTGGGTACCATACGTTCAAGTATGCCTGTGAGTTCATCCAAAGCAGTATCATCAAAAGGCAATTCCCCTTTCTTTCTGGTCATGATGTCAAGGAGAAGGCCAAGTTCTTTGAATTTGTGGTTCTTTATGTCGAAATACAGGTGTATGTTCTCTTTCGATGTCGGTGGGAATATGAGTCGGAGTATGTCGATGAGAAGATTCTCTATGAGTTCTTTTGAAAGTAAGAATGTGCTGATGAACAGGCCAAGTCTGAAAGTTGAGTTTATCTCGGTCTTCAGGCTATTATAATGTTCTTCCTCCATGTCGATCTGAATGATCTGGTTTGTGCCGGTTGTCGTGAATGAAGTCTGGTTTGAATATATCGGATTTATCTTTACATAGCTCTCAAGGTCGAAAGTGAATTCATTGATTCGTGAATATGCAGACCTGAGAATCTCTATTTGTTCTTTCAGTTTTCTGGAAGTTACATCATCGGTATGGTTCTTTGGCCTGTTATCAAGATAGATGCCATGGATGTAGTCCTGGATCGTATAGGTGTACTCATTGACACCTGAGCGCTTATTAGTGCTGAAAATACTTTTGAATTTGTCATATCTGTCCGGGCCAAGGTTGCGGATCACGCAAAGTGACTGTTTATACCATTTAGTATACCCTGAAACGAAACGACTCCGGTTTTTGGTATAGTCCAGGGAATTCCATACAGAATTCTGTTCCAGTATATCCAGAAGTTCATTACCTTTATTCAGCAGTTCATGGACTTCTTGCTTCGATATTTTAACTGTGTCGTCTTCCATGCGCTCTCTGTAATATATTATATGTATATTATATATTTATGTTTGTATGAATATGGCAAATCCCATAACTGTTTTATCCTATGATGTTCAAACTTTTCAACTATATTTTGAAGAGTGGTGCTTATGGATATCTTGTGGCTAAATCAATCGGATGTAAAAGACGTGCTTGACATGCCTTCAACATTACTTGCTGTGGAATCTGGCTTCAGGGAACATGGGTTGAAGAAAGTGCAGATGCCTCCTAAATCCTATCTCTATTTCAAAAAACACAATGGAGACCTGCGCACAATGCCATCCTTCATGGAAAACAAGGATATTGCAGGTGTCAAGATCGTTAACGTACATCCGGATAACAGGGAAAGAGGACTCCCTACCGTCATGGCCGTGGTCGTTCTAAATTCCACAGAGACCGGAGCACCCCTTGCAGTGATGGATGGCAGTTACCTGACGGATATGAGGACAGGCGCCGCAGGCGGAGTTGCGGCAAAGTATCTGGCCCGCCCGGATTCTAAGACAGTCGGCATGGTGGGTCTGGGTGACCAGGCACGCACCCAATTGCTTGCCCTCCTGAAGGTCATGGATATCGAGGAAGTAAAGATCACTTGCAGGAAACCAGGCAGCTGTGATTCATTTGAAAAGGAGATGCAATCAATTGTTAATTGCGATTTCATCAAGAAAGACAGCATAAGGGAAGTATGCGATTGTGATGTTCTTGTAACTACCACTCCTGTCAGGAGTCCTGTTGTGCAGTCAGAATGGGTGCATGAAGGCACACATATCAATGCTATAGGTGCCGATGCCATGGGAAAGCAGGAACTGGCTCTATCTCTGCTTAAAAGGTCCAAAGTAGTTGTGGATGACATAGTACAGGCATCCCATTCCGGTGAGGTTAACGTGCCCATCTCTTCAGGTGTCTTCTCTGAATCTGACATATACGCCGAGCTGGGAGAGGTCGTTGCCGGTATCAGACCAGGCAGGGAATCCGATGAAGAAATTACGATATTCGATTCCACAGGACTTGCAGTGCAGGACCTCGTAACTGCGAACCTGGTCTATGAGAAGGCGCTGGAAAAAGGAATAGGGAAGAAGCTGGAACTATTCTGAATGGAAATGTCTGAATGACTTTCATGCGGTCAAGAACCCTATTCCGTAATATTTGTCTTTGTATTGTACTGCAGAAGTGCCATTAAGGAATTCGATCGTGCGTTCCCACTCACCAGAGCTTGCACCTGCGTAACTCTGAGTTTCGATAGCTTTTTTTAGTGCAGGATACTTGTTTAGTTCTTCTTCCGTGACAACTACGAAATCATCAGGTTTTTCTTGCAACGGGCTCGCATCTATGGTTTTGGAATACATATGTGAGAAAGCACTCATTGCAAAGAACAAAACAGATATAATGATAAGTGCTGCAAAGGAGATTGCAAATGCTTTTGCGATAAACATTCCTGACTTTTCCCCAGTTGCAAATATTCCTGTTCCTGTCAAGACAATAAATACAAGGAACATCAAGTAGATAGATTTCGGTGGGTCTATGCCTCTGAGGATGTACCCACTGAGATAGAAAGTGAATATGCCTGTCAGGAAAAATAGCAGATAGCTGTTTCTTGAATTCGGTTCATGAATCGTTTTCTTAACAATTAAGAATACCAAAATAATTGCTGCAAAAAATACTACTAATGGGATTATTCCAGTTATGATTCGGACATCGTAGCTCCCATCTATAGGAATTTCATTCAGCGTAAAATGCTCAACATCAAGGACATTGTCTCCGTGAACAAAGAAATTTTCTGAGTATTCCTTACCTTCGAATGTGAAATGCCATATATTGCGTGATATCTCTGTGTCTTCAAGCTCTCCAATCTCAATTCCCTGTTTGTTCGCATATTGTATGGCAAGGTCCATTGCGTTATCTCTGGAGGGGACCGGTCCATCCAGAAGAAAATCAGGCATCTCAAAGTCAGAGTAATTATATTCTTTTGTGGTATACTCCGTTCCTTCCCCAAAGCCCCAGCTTTCATTATTGACATCGATATGGATCTCAAAGGGGCCGTCCAGGTTGTTTTCAAGTATACTGCCTCCTTCAAAGTTGATGCTTATGGTTTTCTCATTCTCGTCAAGATAATAAGTCTCAGAACGTGTTATCTCAATTACCTGATATTCAATGGATGTCAATCCGTTTTCAGAATTTGTCCCCATGAATACCTGCATATCGCCTCCAAAACTATAGTTTCCGGGTTCTGTGGTGCTGGCATCGAAGGTGACAACCAGGTAGTCATACTTACCGTCATCATCCATGTCGTAAGCGTAGTCCGAACCATTGGAAAGTGTCACAGGGTTTGGAGGATATTCTACATATTCGTCATCGTCATCCCTCGGGTTTCTGTAGTTTTGGGAATCCTGCACTTCCCGTATTTCATTGATAGTCGCATCCCTGTCTGACAAAGGATGTTTTCCGGGCTCTCCGACCGTGACCCTGAAAGTGTTGTTTTCCGGGTCGGTATCTGTCAGCATCAGAATGGCTGTTTCATTGACGGTGAATCTTGTTTCATCTTCCGTCTCCATATTCGTACCGATTTTTGTGTAAATCTTGATCGTTGTGTTTGATATGGGATTCATCAACCACTCCTGTACTTCTACGGTGACAATAGAATGATCATAGTACTCTTGAATCTCAGTGACATTTCCGATTGCTATCCTGTCCGAATGTTCAATTTGGTAGGATATCTCTGCGGATTCTGCCGGGAGTTCGGCACTTGCAATTGTGGCTAACAGAAACACGATTAACAGGGGGAGTAAGATATTTTTGAGCAACATGGTCGGCACTACATGTAAATAATTTGTTTTTAAAATATTATTTATTCATACTGTATTCTATTTATTGTTTCTGGCCATGTTTCCAAGAATTATCCCTGAGATTTTAGCGGATCTGATACTCAACAATCTTTTTTTTAAACTGATTTATATAAACATTTAATAAGCATGAATGCATATATGGAAGCAAGAATTTTGATTTAAAAAAATGAAGCGAGAGAATTGAAACAAATCTTTCTTTGACTGAATTCGAGGGAATGAACGAGTACACATTTTGAATGTGAATAGTACATCTTTTAATAATATTCTTTAGGGAGAAGTAGTAGATATGGCAGAAAAACAGGGCTATGATGCAAGCAATATTCAGGTTCTTGAAGGACTTGAAGCTGTCCGCAAGAGACCCAGTATGTATATTGGCAGTATCGATGGCAGAGGCCTGCATCATCTGGTATATGAAGTTGTAGATAACAGCATCGACGAGGCACTGGCAGGATACTGTGACCGGATAGATGTAACCATAAATCCTGAGGGTACGATCACGGTACAGGACAATGGCCGTGGTATTCCTGTGGGTATGCATTCCAAATACAAGAAATCGGCACTTGAGGTGGTAATGACAGTTCTCCATGCCGGAGGAAAGTTTGACAAGGACACCTACAAGGTTTCCGGAGGGTTGCATGGTGTGGGTGTTTCCGTCGTCAACGCACTTTCCGAATGGATGGAGGTCGAGGTCGAACGTGATGGCAAAGTGTATTACCAGCGATATGTGCGCGGAAAGCCACAGGATGATGTGATCGAGATCGGTGAAACGGATGGGACCGGCACAAAATCTACATTCATGCCGGATTCCCAGATATTCGAGACCACCAGGTTCGTGTATGAGACACTTGTAACCAGGCTTCGTGAACTTGCCTTCCTGAACCGGGGTATCACAATAAATATTTCCGACATGCGAACGGAAGAAGCCCAGCAGGAAACCTTCCATTATGAGGGGGGTATAGTCTCTTTCGTGAAGCACCTCAATCATAACCGTAATGCACTTCATGATTCTCCCATTTACTTCGAACGTGAGAAAGAGAGTACTGCTGTGGAGATCGCGATGCAGTATACCGACAGTTATGCTGAGTATGTATACTCCTTTGCCAATAACATCAACACCCACGAAGGCGGCACTCACCTGGTCGGTTTTAAGGCTGCTCTTACAAGGGTTGCGAATGATTACATCAGGAAGAACAAGATGGTAAAGGGTGAAGACAAACTTTCAGGCGAGGATATACGAGAAGGTCTCACAGCCATCATCAGTGTCAAGCTGACTGAACCTCAGTTCGAGGGGCAGACCAAGACAAAGCTTGGGAACAGCGAGGTCAAGGGAATCGTGGAATCCATGGTCTCGGAAGGCCTTTCAGAGTACCTGGAAGAGAATCCCAAGGTTGCCACAGCTATCCTTCAGAAGGCACTTGATGCCCAGCGTGCAAGGGAAGCTGCAAAGAAGGCAAGGGAACTCACCAGGCGAAAGAGCGCCCTTGATGTGAGCACATTGCCGGGAAAGCTTGCGGATTGTTCCGAGAAGGATCCTTCCCTATGTGAAGTCTATCTGGTAGAGGGTGACTCTGCAGGTGGCTCTGCAAAGCAGGGACGTGACCGTAAGTTCCAGGCTATCCTGCCCTTCAGGGGCAAGATCATCAACGTTGAGAAGGCACGTCTTGCTAAGGTTCTGAAGAACAATGAGATCCTTTCCCTGATCACTGCCATGGGAACTAGCATTGGCGATGACTACAACATTGAAAAGGCACGTTATCACAAGGTCATAATCATGACCGATGCCGATGTTGACGGAGCCCATATACGCACGCTGATCCTTACTTTCTTCTTCAGGCACATGAAGCCATTGATAGATGCCGGTTATGTCTACATAGCCCAGCCTCCTCTGTATCGCCTGAAAAAAGGCAAGGCAGAGTTTTATGTTTATTCCGACAGGGAAAAAGATGCCAAGCTGAAAGAGATCGGTGACAAGGGTGTTGCAATCCAGCGTTACAAGGGTCTTGGTGAGATGAATCCGGAGCAACTCTGGGAAACGACCATGAACCCGGACACCAGGACACTTCTGCAGGTGACTATGGACGATGCAGTAGCTGCAGAAGAGATGTTTTCCATCCTCATGGGGGATGACGTGGCCCCACGTAAGCATTTCATCACGACACACGCAAAAGATGTCACAAATCTGGACTTGTGAGGTGAACAAAAATGGCAGATAATATCGATAATGAAAACGTTCAGGATAGCGGTTCACCGGATGAGCCGGAAGACGGGATTTCTTTTGACATTCAGCCTACGGAAACAGGTGAGAAGGTAGTTCCGATCCTCATTGAAGATGAGATGAAGAACTCATTCATGGACTATGCTATGAGTGTCATTGTGAGCCGTGCATTGCCCGATGCGAGAGACGGTCTGAAGCCCGTCCACCGCAGAATCCTCTACGCAATGAAAGAGGCTGGCATCACTCATGATAAGGCTTACAAGAAGTCTGCCCGTGTAGTGGGAGACGTTCTCGGTAAATACCACCCCCACGGTGATACTGCGGTATATGAATCACTTGTGAGAATGGTGCAGGAATTCTCCCTGCGTTATCCGCTCATTGACGGCCAGGGTAACTTCGGCTCAATTGATGGTGATTCGGCAGCGGCCATGCGTTACACCGAGACACGCATGGATAAGATCGCGGATGAGATGCTCATCGATATCGATAAGGAAACGGTTTCAACTCGTCCGAACTATGACGGTTCCCTGGAAGAGCCTACCGTGCTCCCGGCGAAATTACCAAATCTTCTCATCAACGGTTCAACGGGTATTGCAGTGGGTATGGCTACCAACATGGCCCCTCATAATCTCACGGAGGTCATCGATGCCACATTGATGCTCATTGATAATCCCGATGCTACGGTTTCCGAATTGATGCAGTTCATCAAGGGTCCCGATTTCCCCACAGGTGCCACAATACTTGGTACGCAGGGTATCAGGGAAGCCTACGAGACCGGACGCGGACGGGTACAGCTAAGGGCCGTGGCAGAGATCGAGGAGGCCAAAAAGGACAAGTTCACTATAATTGTCACTGAGATCCCCTATCAGGTCAACAAGTCAAAGCTCATAGAGGATATAGCTTCACTGGTGAGGGACAAGAGGATAGTAGGTGTTTCCGACCTGCGTGATGAATCCGACCGTGATGGTATCCGTGTAGTTGTGGAGCTCACCCGCGGTACAAATCCCAATGTGGTGCTCAATCAGCTCTACAAACATACTCAGATGCAGACGACATTCGGTATCATCAACCTTGCTCTTGTGGATGATATTCCGAGGGAGCTCAGTCTGAGGGAAATTTTGCAGATCCATCTCGAACACCGGATCGATGTTATCCAGAAACGTACCCAGTACCAGCTCAATAAGGCCGAGGAAAGGGCTCACATCTTAAGGGGCCTGAAGATCGCCCTGGACCATCTGGATGCAGTAATATCCCTGATAAGGTCCTCAAAGGATGTGGAAGCTGCACGCAATGGGCTTATCGGACAATTCGGTCTTGATGATGTACAGGCAAAAGCCATACTTGACATGCGTCTGCAGAAGCTGACGGGTCTTGAAAGGCAGAAGATCGAGGACGAGTACAATGAACTCATCAAACTCATTGAGGAACTCAAAGGAATCCTTGCCAGCGAAGAGAAGAAATATGCTATCATTGTATCCGAGCTCAATGACCTGAAGGAACGTTTCGGCGATAAAAGAAGGACCATGATCAATGGATTTGTAGAGGATCTGGAGGACGAGGACCTCATACCCGACGAGGATGTGGTTGTGACCATTACCAGCAGTGGATACATCAAGCGTCTTCCTGTGGATACCTATTCCCAGCAGCGCAGGGGCGGTAAGGGTATTATTGGCATGGATACCAAGGATGAGGATTTCGTGACCGATATCTTCGTGGCATCAACCCACAATTATATTCTCTTCTTCACCAATAAAGGAAGAGTGCACTGGCAGAAGGTGTACGGAATACCAGAAGGCAGCAGGCAGTCCCGTGGAAAAGCGATAGTTAATCTCCTTGAACTTGGGGATGGTGAGTTCGTCACTGCAATGGTACCTGTAAGTAAATTCGTCGAGGATAATTATCTTTTCATGGCAACCCGTATGGGTACTGTCAAGAAGAGCCAGCTCTCGGATTTCAGTAATCCCAGAAAAGGTGGCATCATCGCCCTGACTCTGGATGACGATGATGCGCTGCTCAATGTCGCACTGACGGACGGTACAAAGGATGTCGTACTTGTTTCAAGGCACGGAAAAGCCATAAGGTTCTCCGAGGACGATGTACGTTCGATGGGCAGAGGTGCACGCGGGGTCAGGGGAATGAAGCTCGAGCCACACGATGCTGTGGTCAGCCTGGATATCGTGGATAAGACTGCATCACTTCTAACTGTGACGGAGAACGGCTTCGGCAAAAGGACCGAGTTCGAAGAATACCGAACCATGCGCAGGGGCGGACAGGGAGTTATAACGATTGTGACAAGTCTGCGTAACGGTCCGGTCATCAATGTTAAATCTGTGAAGGACGATGATGAGATAATGCTGACCAGTTCGGAAGGTATAATCATCCGTATCCCTGTGAAAGGCATTCGCGTCCAGGGACGTAACACACAGGGAGTCAAGATCATGAATGTGCGTACCGGCGATAAGGTGGTCGGAGTGGCAAGAATCAGGGCGGACGAAGATTGATGTAAATGCTTTTAAGCATTAACCTTATCTATTAGTCTATAATCTGGAAAGCGATTGTAATTACCAAATAACTATCAGGATGATATTATGGAACTCGAAAAATTGAGACATGGTACCGAGCTTATCAAGCGCGGCTTCGCAAAGATGCAGAAAGGCGGTGTAATAATGGATGTCACAACACCTGAGCAGGCCCGCATAGCAGAAGAGGCCGGAGCCGTTGCTGTTATGGCACTTCAGGCCGTACCTGCAGATATCAGGAAAGAGGGCGGTGTTGCCAGGATGGCTGACCCGCAGATGGTTGCAGAGATCATTGAGACCGTAACCATCCCGGTGATGGCTAAGGCACGTATCGGCCACTTCGTAGAGGCAGAGATATTACAGGCCCTTGGTGCTGACATGGTGGATGAGTCCGAAGTACTCACACCTGCTGACAACAAATATCACATCGACAAGACAGATTTCACAGTTCCTTTCGTATGTGGTGCAAGAAACCTTGGCGAGGCACTTCGCAGGATAAACGAAGGTGCTGCAATGATACGCACAAAGGGTGAAGCAGGAACCGGTGATGTGAGCGAGGCTGTGAAGCACATGAAACAGATCATGGGCGAGATCCGTGCACTTAAAGGAATGACCAGGGAAGAGATGATAGGCGTTGCCCGTGCGATTGAAGCTCCTATAGAGCTTGTGATCGAGACTGCAAATATGCAGAGACTTCCGGTAGTCAACTTCGCAGCAGGCGGAGTTGCAACTCCTGCAGACGCAGCTCTTATGATGCGTCTCGGTGCCGATGGTGTCTTTGTTGGCTCCGGTATTTTCAAGGCAGAGAATCCTGAGAAGATGGCAAAGGCTATCGTCGAAGCTGTCAACAACTACGACAATCCTGAAGTCCTTGCCGAGGTCTCAAAGGGTATCGGTTCAGGCATGAAAGGTATCAGTGTAGATACCATTCCACAGGAGCAGGTCCTGCAGACTCGCGGATGGTAATTCCATCCTCCATTCTTTTTTATTTTAATTTAAAACGTGATCTTCATGAGAATTGGTGTTATTGCTATCCAGGGAGATGTCTCTGAACATGTGGAGGCTCTTGAAAGGGCTCTTGTCGAGCGTGGAGCAACGGCTGAGGTTGTTACAATCAAACACAAAGGCATCGTCCCTGATTGTGATGCACTTGTCCTTCCCGGCGGTGAAAGTACTACCCTTGGAAAACTGTTGATACGCGAGGGTATCGCAGACGAGATACAGGATATGATGAATGCCGGAAAACCCATAATGGGCACCTGTGCAGGCCTTATCCTGCTCGCAAAAGAAGGCGATGAACAGGTGGCAAAGACACACCAGCATCTTCTTAGACTAATGGATACAAGGGTCAACAGGAATGCCTTCGGAAGACAGCGTGATTCTTTCGAGACTGAACTTGAACTCCCATTTCTGGACAGGCCATATAATGCCGTTTTCATACGGGCACCGGGAATCGTGGATGCAGGAGAGGATGTAACTGTCCTTGCAAGGATCGATGACATGATCGTGGCTGCAGAGCAGGGAAATGTTCTGGCACTGGCTTTCCATCCTGAGCTGACCTTTGATACGAGGGTGCACCAGTACTTCCTTGAGAAACTGTTCTGATTTTCTATTTTTGCAGAGATTCCCGGTTACCCTGAAAAACGGGGCTACGTAAACGGGGCTAAAAATTGGCATTTTGTTTAAATTTCTATAGAGCCAGAAAAAGTCTTCCGTTCAAGTAGTCTAACCGGAAGTCATGAATAAGTGGGTGATTCCGAAGGGTCCCACGAAGCCGGCGCTCTCCGGCAAGACGAGCGAAAATAATCTGCAGACAGCCTTCTAGAATACTTTTTCCGCAGAATTTCTGTATAAATCTTGCTAACTGCAACTTTAAGGTAAGTGGTCTGAATGCTGAAATAAATTCAATAGTCTTCAGTACGTTAGATTTTATTCGGTACAGAAGCGAAGGGGTGCGCCGCCTGCAATGGATGATTGCATTGTTATTAGTTTGCGGGTCGTTTTTATCCGAAATAACAGAAACTTAAAGGTGCAAGAGAGTGAAGACAAATGAATGTGTTCTTTGTACCATTTTTTGAGTTTGTCATCTAACTCGGATTTCTACAGAAGCCGTAATTCATGAAGTCAATTCGCACCTGAAATATTGATTTTAAATACCGTATCATCGACCACATGTGCTGTTTCATGTTTCTGCAACAGGTTTCATGGTAAAACAAAATACCGTTTCAGCCTAGTATTGCCAGACCCCTGGTTAACAGAAATAGTCATTGAGGTCAAATATGAATGCTGAAGATTGTAAAAACGAAGAAAAACGGTCAGGAATGCGAATAAGAAAAAGTTATTTGCTTTTTTTATTCACTTTTACATTTGTACTTAGTAGCTTTCCTTTCTTAGCTACAGCTGAATCTGTTAAAATTGTAAATATGCACGATTTTAGCAGTGAAGGATGGGTTGAAGAAGTTCTGGATCTACAGGCAAATGGAAAAATAGAGCTGGGTAATTATACTATAAGTTACAGTCAACTTTTTTCTAATAGTACAGATACGGACTTCATCGAACTATTTTCTATATCAGAGAAAAGAATTGATAACCATGGTTTCGAAAAAAGTTACCAGATAAAGTCTTTTAGTGGGAATGAAAAAATACAGGAACTTAAAAATAAGAGCATTTTACTGGACGGAGCCACTATTGCAATCACTATAGATTCCTATGAGCATAGTGAACTCAAACTAAGAATATGTTCAAAAAAGGATGTTTTCTCTGAAATCAACATGTCAACAACTGTTCCGGAATTTATACTTCTTTATCAGGATGAGACTGTTAATATCCCTATAAAAATTAACAACAGTGGGCCTATAAACGAAATAATATCCCTCAAAGCTACGGAATCTGATTTCTATACTCATAAATTCGCAGACGGGAGCTTTAGAGTAAACAAAATTAAACTTGATTCAGGGAAAACAAAGGATATCAGTCTGGAATTGAAGATCGATAAAGATTGTACTCCCGGAGAACATGTCTTTATAATAAACGCTTCCGGAAGATCATCCTGTATTCTTAGCATTCCTTTCACCGTGGAAGAGAACACAAACAAATCTGAAAAAAGTCTTGCCGTTCAGCTCTCAAAACTCTATGCTTCAGGCAAAGCCGGATCTGAAGTAACCATACCTGTAAGGGTAATAAATTCTGGTAATGCGGACCTGAAGGACATTAAACTTGAAATTAAATCGCCGGCGGATAACTGGGATATCGATGTCTCCGAGAAAAAAATAGATTTTCTGAAATCGAAGGAATATGAGACTATAGACTTAACTGTCCGAATTCCCGCTGCAGCCGAGAACGGGGACTACTTTGTAGACATAAAAGGAGTAGCTGACGGAGTGAAGACTGAAGAAACAAAGTTGCGGATTAATGTGAAACCGCAATCAAACTCAGCATGGATTGGGATTGCGATTATCGGTTCAGTTATATTATGTTTATTTGTTGTATATAAAAAATATGGAAGAAGATAATATGGAAAAAGTACTTGAAATAAGGAACATCACCAAAAAATATGATGATCTGACGGCAGTAGACAACGTATCTCTTGATGTCTACGAAGGTGACCTGATAGGACTCCTGGGGCATAACGGAGCAGGCAAAACAACGCTTCTTGTAATGCTTGCAGGATTAACGCTTCAGACATCGGGAAGCATAAAAATTTGCGGACAGGATATCGAAAAAAACATGATGGCTTTAAAAAAGAACATCAGTTTTCTTCCGGACAACACCACTTACTATGAGAACCTGACAGCAAAACAGAACCTTGAGTACTATTGTGAGCTTGCTGATGTTGATAAATCCAGGGTTCCCGAACTTCTAGAGCTTGTCGGAATGAGCAAATGGGCAGATAAGAAAGTAGGTGAATTCTCAAAAGGAATGACGCAAAAGATAGGATTTGCACAAATGCTTGTAAAAGATCCTAAAATTATCTTTCTTGATGAGCCTACATCGGGGCTGGATCCTAAAGCCCAGGCAGAAATGAATGCTCTCCTGAGAAAACTGAATCAAAGAGGAATAGCAATAGTTGTCTCTTCGCATATATTGTCGGAGATTAAAGATCTTTGCTTAAAAGTCGCCATCATGAAACAGGGACAACTGGTAGCTTACGATACGCTTGAGAATCTCTCTAAACCGGAAAATCATAATATCATCAGACTTGAAACAAAAGATGCCGATAAGACGGCAATCATCCTTAATTCGATTAAAGGACTGTCATTCGTTCAACAGAACAACACATTCAGAATCATTTCAGATTACGATATCAGAAGTTCAATTGGTTCCGAACTTTACAAAAATGAGATCGCAGTTCTGACTCTCGGATACGAAACTGAAGATATCTATGATGTTTTTAATAAGTACTATCAGGTGATCTGAATGAAAAACAGCAAAGTTGCAGTCATTGCAAAAAAAGAGTTCTTTGACAGCATGAAAAGCAGAACGTTTCTCATCATTTTCGGGATATTTCTGGCTTTAATGCTGGCATCCTCAGTTACAGGTGTCAATAATTACAGCAAGCAGCTCGACCAGTATCAGAAAATGCAGGCCGAAGATCAGGGTATGGAAGAGGCTGACTTTTTTACATATTTCCCGGAACCTAAGCTGACATCAGTTGTGTTCCAGGAAATGGTGACATATATAGGGGTAATAGGGTCAATAATGGCTATAATCCTTGGATACAATGCCATTTCAGGAGAAAAGGAAAGAGGAAACCTGAAGCTTCTCCTGTCATATCCTCTGTACAGGGAAGATGTGATCAACGGTAAGTTTCTTGGGAAGATAGGGGTACTGGTGTTAACACTTGTCATAACATCCATACTGTCAGTTGCCGTAGCTCTGATCATGGGGATGGATTTAACAGGTTCTGATCTTGTTGCCATTGTAATGTTTATGGGAATTTCAATAGTGTATCTGATCACATTCCTGGGAATAAGCATCTTTTTCTCCACAGTCTCCAAAAACGGTGCAAATTCAATGCTCAACTCCTTCATGTTCTGGATAGTCAGTGCAATGATAATTACTTCTTTCTCAGGCGCAGTTGCAGATGCAGTTGTTCCCATAGATGAAACAACATATTATGGTAAAATAACTTCCACAGATTCAGTTGCCATTACTATCAGTAATACTGAAGATTCATTCGAATCTGCAAGCGGAGATCAGGAAGGAAGCGTATTTGATAAATATCAACAAAGATGGAAAATCCAGAATATGATCGAATCTTTCGTGTCGCCGACACAGAACTATGAACAGATAGCCAGTGCGGTCATTGGAAATGATATGAGCAATATTATGATATCATCTGTTTCTCCACAGAGCGAGGTTGGTATGTATGATATCCTGATGGGCAAGATGAGCAATATCATTGCAATGCTTGTATGGGCAATCGTTTCACTTGTAGCGACATATATGGTCTTTATGAGACAGGACATAAGGTAAGTTTGAAAACAAGGTAGGTGGAATCCTCTGGATTGCCAGATGGTCGATTATTCCATTATAATGCAAGGAAAAAGAATTGATTATGTTCCTGAGTACGCATGTACATGCATAAAGATATAATCAATTCTCTTTTCTCATGACTGGGAAATGTGCGAAAATGACAAATATCGAAAAATCATAATAATTGATTTATATTAAAGAGGAAGCACATGAAAACGTATAATACCAGCGTAATCATTCTTTTACTGGCGATTTGCATAATTGCTATTGCACTTGGTTATGCCGGCAGCAAGAACATCCCCACTGAAAGTGCTACAGTTGTCAACGTGGATGCAAGTTCTGCAGGAATGGTCATTCCGCAATATCTTATCACCAGCGAAGTGGAAGATATATTGCTCGAAATCAGTCAGGAATATCCTTATAGTGTCATGTTTGCTGATGATGAAGTAACGTTGGTGGGGTACGATGCGATAAACAGATTCGAGCAATCCTTAGATGAGAACGAGATCGATTTTGACCTGGATTCCGTATATTCATTTTACAATCTTGATAACGGCGCAGTGCTAGCCAGTACGTATATCGTATATTCGCCAGTATGTGGTTCAGTAACCATCTCCTATGATGAACTGGATAAATTACTGAACGGGGACAATGAAACGATTTCCTACTACAGGGGACTGTTGAATAACAGCCCGTCTGTTGTTGTCTATGCTGACGAAAACACAACTGTGTTCACTGTCGAGGAATGGGATGATTATAATTACTCTAATGAGGGCAACGGAGTAGTCGTTGTTACCATTGACTCAACAGGAGAATAAAATGGACAGGAAAGAGCTGGCATACGCAATACTTCTTGCAGTATCCTTGTTCTCTCTGTCTCTACTTCTTTTCTCCCAGGGAACCAGTAGCCTTTCTGTTTCTCTGAGCGATGAGAAGCCTTTTGCGGTTGCTATCCCGACAATGTTCACGATGAATAAAGTGCTCGTAATGATCGTGCTGGCTTCATTTGGGGCCCATAGTCTGACTATGCTCACTTTACGCATGGAGTCAACCGAAAAGGTGCCGGGTCTGCTGGTTGCCGAAGTAGTGGATGAAAACAATTGTCTGTCCTGTCACGAAGAAGGCGGCCCGGATAAACTTTTTAGTAGCAATGCTGTCCCCGAAGAAGCAAGGGTTCCTGAAGAATTGGGTTTTGATGAGGACATGGTAAGAGTACTGCCACTCAGCAAAACTGAACATAAAAAGAAAATTGCAGCGGACATTCTTCAGGGTGATGAGAAAAATCTTTATTTGATAGTGTGTGAAAAAAAAGAGATGCTGCAAAGTGAACTTGTACTTGAGTCCGGTCTTTCGAAAGTGAAGGTGAGCAGGTTATTGCAGAAACTGGAACACAAATCACTTCTGGTAAGGAAACCTTATGGGAATACAAATAAAGTGATGCTTGCAGAGTGATTCGATAAGTATCTCCCATTTTAAGGATTCTTCCAGACATTATTGCTTTGTCAAAACAAATCTGTGAAATCATTATTTTTTATAAATAGGGGAACTTTACGCACCAATGATCTTATTTACCATTTCATTCCGTTTCATTTTCCGGACTCATACCTGATGAAAAAGTATAAACTTCATTGCTGTGTAGATTTACTGTACCTTTTATTTTGATATGCAGAGGTGACATCAATGGTGAAATTAACAGATGAGATGAAAGCAGAATTCGCAAAGATGAAGATCTTCCCGTTCGCAACCGCTTCGAAAGATGGTGTTCCAAACGTCATCCCTATTGGTATGTGCTTCCTTCAGGAAGATGCGGAAACCATATGGGTCGTTGACAATTTCTTCCTCAAGACAATTGAGAATCTCAGGGCAAACCCGAAGGCTGCCATTTATGTGTGGGGGCCCGAGGTCAAAGGGTGCTTCCAGATCAAAGGCGACATCAGGATCATTGACCGTGGAGAGGAATACGATACCATGCGCAAGATGGTAAAAGCGAAAGGTGAACACTTCCCTGCAAAATTACTTGTCAAAATGAAGATTACGGATATCTTCGAATGCGGCCCCGGTCCTAATGCCGGAAAGAAGTTACTCTGATTGTAACTTCAAATCTCTTTTTTATTTCCAGTTTTGATTTAAATTTGGCATTGGTAACCATATATAGTTACATACTATGACTACGTAGATATAAGCGTGAATTGTCCCAAGTGCAATAGTTTCAGT
>JAWSUM010000032.1:0-28099 GCA_033549165.1 Methanolobus sp. | reverse complement strand
AAGGACATTGGCATACCGGAGATTGCCTTTACGATGATGTTCTCGTATCCACAGTCTTTTCCTGGACCAACTGCGCCAGCCTCGTATGCTGCGAGTGATCTTGGTGCTGCGAGTGTCCTTGCGACGATTGCGAGTGTGTGTGCAAGGTTCTTGTCAAGGAGACCACCTGCAATGAACATTGCAGTGTTTGCCTGTGCACAGTCGGTGTCACCGGCAGCGGTTACACCCTTCTGCTGAGCAACCTTTGCGATCTCCTGCCAGAGGTAGTCCATGTCCATGGTACCAAGACAGCCGATAGCGTAGAGCATACCTGGAACGTCGTTCCTGAGTACTGCGTAGTCGAAGACTTCCTTTCCACCCATTGATTCAATGGAGAGGAGGTCTGCGCCGCTCTCTGCAACCTGTTCGAAGGACTCCATGACAACCGCCATCTTGTCGCCTCTGAGTGCGAGGAATTCCTTGGTTTCTCTGATGTCACCAGGGGTGTGTCTGAGTGCGCATTTGATTCCATATTCTTCATGGTACTCTTCCATGATGGTCTTCTGTGCGTGTGCAACAGCTGCTCCCCATGCCGGGTTGTTGGTCATCTGCTGAACGTGCTCTGTCTCAAGGACTACGGATGGGAAACCGACCTGGACCATTCTTGCCATAATGTCTTTTGTGATCCTCTGGTACTCGTTTACGAGCTTCTCTTTGGTCTCACCGGCTTCTGGCCTTGGTGCGTAGTTAACTTCTGCAGTTGTGTATCCTGCACCGATCTCAAGGTCAAGTCCTGCTTTTACAGGTTTCTTTGCTTTACCGAATACCATTTCGTCAGCTTCGGAGTAAGCCATTGTTGTGAATCTGTTAATTGCCATTTTTGTCACCTCAGTGGTTGTGGAATTTAGCTCTCAGGTCTGCGATCGTTGCGCCTTTAAGGATAGCATCTGCCATTTTTGGTGCATCTGCTGCTTCTTCACCATATACTCCAAGTGAGTAGGTTGAAACGAAGTCCTGGTTCACAGCTCCGCCACCGCATGCGAATGGAAGGTCGAGTCCACCCTCTACAAGACGGTCGTTGACTTCCTTGAATGCATACATTGTTGTTGTCATGAGTGCTGTTCCTGTGAGCATCATTGGCTTTTCTTTCTTTACAGCTTCGATAACTTCATCGACTGGGCAGTCACGGCCGAGGTCGACTACTTCATAACCAGCTGCTCTGAGGAGAGCTGCGACAATTGACTTTCCGATGTCGTGTACGTCACCTTCAGCAACGTGGACAACGATCTTGCCTTTTGTTTCTGGGCTTGCGCCGGATTCAGCTTTACAGAACTCGATACCATCAAGCATTGCATCTGCTGACATCATGACGTTTGGAAGGAAAATGACACCCTGGTCATAGAGGTCTGTTACTACCTTCATACCTACCATAAGTGCATCGTCGATGAGTGCGATTGGGTCCTTGCCTGCTGCGATAGCTGCTTCAAGACCTTCAATGACATCATCCTCTTCACCCTCAAAGATCGCTTCTGCGATTGCGCGGTATAACTCATCTTTTGGATAGAGTTCTGCTGCTGCTTCCTCAGGGGTCATTGATTTTTCCATTTTAACATTGTATCTGATAAGGATACCTTCTTTGTCTACTATTAACATTCTATACCTCCTTCAATTTTAAATTAAAGTTCTATTGGACCTTTAATGGGTCCAATCCAATCTACACAAAAGGTTCTTGAGAACCTCTTATTGCAAGAGAATTTTATCCTATTTAAGATTGACGGAAATATGATACTACTATATAAACATAACTGTCAAATACATCAAAAATAGTAGATACGGTTACAATCAAAAAAATGCTTGTTGATAGTGATTATCAATATATATTCTTGTGTCTGCAGTAAAAACACATCTTTTTGAAGCAATATTCTTATATATTATGTTAAGAAGTAGACATTTTTTAAACTAATATATAAACATATAGGTCATGCGCTGTATGTAATCGGCTATCGATTGATTTAACACTGCCTATAGCCATTGATTTAACAGATGTACACTGAACTGAAGTTCAAGTATTCAGTTTCAGGAAGAAAACTTTATATAATAGATTCATTTTTGTAATTTCCAATTACGTAAAGAAATTAACAGAAGCCTGGAATAAAACCATACCAAAAACCAGAATGCTCTAAGTGAAGCAAAATAACAGCAAAATTGTAGCAGAAAATAATTATTTTATTATACTGTCCGCGAGAGGAAAACCACTATTTCCCTGCCGTCCAGATGTCCCTTTGTACATTTTGTTTCTACAGGAACCACATTCCTGGCCCGGGACTCAAAAGGAATATCATAAAAAGGAACCTTGCCCGCTATGACATTTGCAAGCACGGAAGCTGCGTCCAGTAATTTCTTCTGAGGGTGCAGGTTAAGCATGTTCATGCCCTTCAGCTCATCTTCAGCATAACCCAATAACTTGCAGGCGAAAGGATTCACGTAGAGTATACAGCCATCCTCGTCCACCATAAATACAAGATCCTCAATGGATTCAAAGATAACCTGCAGACCATGAAGGTCCTTCACACTATCCACCTGTTCTCTCAAACGTCCTATTATAGGGCCTATCTGTGCGGTCACAGTCTCAAGTGAATTGCGAATGCTGAAAGGTATCTCATAGGCACTGTGGGACGCCAGCATCAGTACAGCCACAAGTTTTTCCTTGTATTTAATAGGGATTATCGCCGTAGCTTCCAGGTCCTCGTAACTCAGATTGTTTCCTGGTATCATGGAATTGAGTTCATAATACCGCGTATATAAGGAATAATCAGTCATTAACAGTCTTGCCTGGACAGATCTGGCAGCATAATGCCTTGTGCTTTTAACAAAACGTGATGAAAGGCCTCTGTGTGCCACAATGTTCATGTCACCTGTAGACTCATCTATAAGATACAATGCCCCGCTATCGAGATTTTCCATTCCTGTGGTGAACTCGAGCAACTGGTAGAATATATCTCCCGGATCGCCCACCGGACTGAAGAAGGTGCCGGGGTCAGAAACGATATGCATGAAATTCTGCACGTTCTTACGCTCGGTTATGTCAACTATGATACCCTGGATATACTCAATATTGCCTTCACCGTCACGTTTGATCACCGAACGCTCATCCACCCACCGTATCTCACCGGACTTTGTGAGGATGCGATATTCATAGGAAATATTTTCCTCACCCTTTGCCCATATCTCAGGCTCGGTGGTAAATCTCCCCAGGTCAGAGGGATGCACAATGTCCCCATAGAGTATCCTTCCTGATATCAGGTCATCAGCATCGTAGCCGAACTGTGATATATTCTCAGACACGAAATCTACCTTCCAGTCATCCTCAGGCCTCCAGAAGAATACAACAGCAGGACTGCTCTTGATAACTGTTTCCATGACCTTCTGGACTTCCAGAAGCTCTAGAAGTTTCTTTTCCCTGTTCTTCTGGTCCGTGATATCCCTGAGTATGGCCATGATAGCAGGCTTTCCTTCATGCTCTATTATGGAGGAGTTTATCTCAGCCGGCGTATTGACACCTTCCTTTGAAAGAAGCTCGATCTCATATTTCAGAGGTGTCTCACGATTCTTTTCGAGACCTCTCCTGAATCTTCTCAATACAACCTGCCTGTACTCAAGAGGCAGGAAATGCTCAAAGGGCCGTCGGAGTATCTCTTCTTTCGAAAAACCAGTTATCTCGCAGAACTTCATGTTAGCGAACACCAGAGTCTCATCCCGCACTATGATAATACCATCATTGCTTTTCTCTACAAGGGTCGAATATTTCTTCTCGGAGTCCCGCAGTTCTTTTTCAGCCTGCTTTCTTTCAGAGATATCCCTCACACTCATCATGATAGATGGTTCGCCTTCATGATGAATGAAAGAAAGCCCGATCTCAGCAGGCAGCAAGCTACCTTTCTTTGTATTGAACTCTACCTCGCTGCTGCGACGGAGACTGTTCATATCCTTCAGGACCTTCTTGAATCTCTTGGAGATCATGCGCTGGTATGCTTCCGGGACATAGTCCTGCAGTTTTTTATTCAATAGTTCTTCCCTGGAGTAACCGGTGAGCTCAGCGAACTTGGAGTTGCTGAACTTCAGCATCCCTTCCTGAATGATGACTATACCGTCATTGCTTTTCTCTACCAGGGTGGAATATTTTTCCTTTGATGCCTCTAACTGCATCTCTGCAAGCTTGCGTTCAGTTATGTCCCTGATGATAAGCATTATCGAAGGCCGGGAGTGATACATGATATAGGAAAAACTGACTTCTGCAGGCAGAGAAGCACCTGAAATTGTCACCAGCTCCAATTCATTGTTACGATGAGGACCACACATATCTTTCAGGACCTTCCTGAACCTCTTCGTCAGCATGCGGCGATGAGTCCCCGGAACGTAGTTCAGGAAATCGGTGTTCATCAATTCCTTTTTCGAGTAACCCGTCAGCTCAGAGAACTTATTGTTTGCAAACCTGAATCTACCATGCTGAAGAATAACAATCCCATCATTGCCCTTTTCAGCCAGGGTAAAATAATTCTCATCCGGCGTCAGGCAGATATCGTCCTTTTTTTCGGGTTTTGCTGCTTCTTCGATTGTCACAAGAACGTATGTGCTATTCCTTGCACCGGCGTAGAGTCTGCGTGCATGTAGCAGTAACTCTGTCTTACTGTTCTCTGATACATGTACTCCCCTGAAATTCTCAAGTGGGGTGCCGGTTTCACAGAGCTTTTCAAGAACTTGCTTCAATCCAGCTTCATTCCACTGCAAGCCTCTGAGTTCAAACAGGGACAAACCTTCGGTTTCGTCAGGAATGTTTCTAAAAAGGCGATAAAATGAGTGGTTTGCATAGATCACCCTGAGATTGCTGTCCAGCACAACCAGAGGTTGCTTTACAGTATCCATGATAGTCCTGAAACAATCACATTCTTTCAGAACATGGTCGTTCTCAGATCCGCTCAGGTCATGTATCTGGTCTTTACAGGATACGTTTGCTTCCATACACTTACACCTTTTTGAAACAAATATGAATATATTATTGTTTTGTTTTAAACAAAAGAGAGATTAAATACCAGTTCAGCAGATATTATTTGCTCACATCCGTTTAGGCCGCTTCCTTCAATCCAATCTACACAAAAGGATCTGTCCCGCGGTGTGAGCAACTTTCACATCCAGTAACAGCTATATCTGAACTGAGCTGCAAGGGATCACTAGTTCCTGTGGAACTTTGCCCGCAGATCCTCAATGGTAGCTTCCTTTAACACTTCATCGGCTATCTTAGGGACAACGGCGGCATCATCACAGTAAATGCCAAGATCATAGCGCTCTACAAAATCCTGTGTGACCGCACCGCCTCCGCAGATGAATGGTATATTCACACCATTAGCAAGAAGTCTGTTCTTTACTTCCCTGAAAGAATACATCGTCGTTGTCATCAGCGCAGTACCTGTGAGCATAATGGGCCTGGTCTCGATCACGGCACTGACAACTTCATCTATAGGAACGTCACTTCCAAGGTCTACCACTTCATAATCGTTCGATCGCAGGAAAACAGTAAGGATCTTCTTGCCGATATCATGGACATCTCCTTCAACAACGAATGACACTACCTTCCCCTTGTATTCATGGCTCCGGCCGGATATATTCTTACAGTACTCTATCCCGTCGGTCATTGCCTGGGAAGAGATCATCACATCGGGCAGGAAAAGCAAGCCTTCATCATATAATTGTGAAACGATATTCATTCCCACTATGAGCGCATCATCTATCAGGTCGATAGCGTCCCTTCCCTGGTCAATGGCTTCCTGAAGTGCCACAAGCACCTCATCCTCATCTCCCTCAAAAACAGCTTCCACGATATTGCGGACCAGTTCATCCTCCGGAAATATCTCTCTTGCCACATCATCGGGAGACCTTTCACTCTCAAGTTTGACGTTATATCTGACCAGAATAGAAGATGGATCGATTTCAAGCATAGTGTCACCGTTTTTAGTAGATTGGGCCTTGATTTCCTTAGTATACTGCTTGCGCTGTAATTCAAATGTTCTAGTATATACTTTTATCTCCCGTGAAATCATACAAATGCAAAGTGAACTTAATATCTTTTACAGGATCCGATGAAACTCTGAAAAAAATATAGCTAAAAAATGTATTAAAAAAGTGAAGGAATTCTTTGTTTCAATTTTCTGGAATTATCATTTTGCGTTCTCATTATCCTCCCACAGTCCGAACATGTTATTCTCGGTATCGAGACAAATTGCGAGGTATCCCCAGCCCGGTACAGGCATTTTGTTAAGGACTTTTCCACCGGCTTTCCCGATCTTTTCCACGTATTCGTCTACAGAAGGAACTCCTATGTAATCTGTCATTCTCTGTCCAGGAGCTCCCCTGAGTCCCATACCTCCCCTGACACCTTCTTCACCGTTCAAACCCCTGGTTTCGAAAAGGTAGTAGTCCGTCATTCCCGGAGGATGCTCGAATTTCCAGCCGAAAAGGTCGGAATAGAATTTCTTCGCGCGCTCCAGATCATCCGCAGGGACATCAATATGAACTATCGTTGCCATTTACTTCACCAATGGATGTTTGGAGCTGGAAACACTTAAAACTTTCTTTTTGCCCTTTATCCCTCTACATTCTCAACAATACTTCCCCTTCCGATAAGCAGGTTATATGAATCATTTGCCTCGTTGTATCTGACAAGTACATTCTGGATAGAGAAAACACTCCCGTACCTGGAGTTCATGATCGCCTGGTTATCAGGGGTCCGATTATGTGATGGCAGAACGGCATACACGGGTTTAACGGAAGTCCCGTCACATATCTTGAACAGGTTATTCTTTTCATCTCCAAGGTTTCCTGACATGAGTGAAGCGATAACATTGATGCGCTTGCCTGTATGGGTTCCGAGTTTGGATAACTTTGAGAATTTTGCTTTTTTAGGCACCCTGTACTTTATGCGGGAGAGATTGTCCTTACGCAGGATGGCATATGTGTATTTAATATCAGTATTGATGTAACGATAAGCTTCATCGCATTCGGCCAGTTTTCCCATGAGTCTTGTAGGTGTGATATCCTTTTGCTGCTCGAAACTCCAGCATTCTGCCGGGTTACATCCTGAACCCCATATGAAGGAACATGGACTGTAAATAGCAAGCCCCATGCCTTTAAGACTGATTGCAAGTTTTCTCATTTCAGTGGAATTGATCTTGTCAGCAGGTTCGATTATCAGGATATTACCGTCCTGACTGAGCTTCTCCGACATTTTTTTGACAAGCTCGGCCTTTTCCCTGATCGAGAGTTCCTTGATCTCATTAAGGACATTGGAGAAGACCATAAGGTCGATCTTCTCAGGTAAAGAATCCACATCAAGTTTACTTATATCCGTTTTCTTTGGTTCCAGTACCCGGACCTTTTCCTTTATCTGCGCGTACTGTGGTACGATGGAGTTGTAAGCTTCTATGTTCTCATCATACATCTCTATTGAGTGTATGAGAGCTTTATTGTCATCCAGCCGGTTATAAATATCGATAACTGCAAGCGGAATGGTTCCCGGACCCGAGCCGATGTCAAGTATCTTCATGTGCTTTTTCAGCAGGCCATCCTGTGCCATCCTGTACAGGATATGCTGGAACTGGACAAAGTAGACCGGGAACTGGTATGCCAGGTATCCAAGGATATCATAACCTTTTTCGTAGGTTATTTTACGTGATTTGCCTTCCTTCCAGTAATCAGCCTTCTGGGACAGGACAGCCTTCCTGATCCTTTCCAGGAGCAGTGAGTCATCCCAGCTCTTCCCTGTCTTTTTCTCAATATACTGTTCGATAAGCCTTTCGAGTTTCCTTGAAACAGCGGCCGAACGGAAGAAAGCCTCATTTATCTGCTCTTCCCTGTCGCTTAACTCGATAAAGCCCTTTGGAGCGCGAAGCAACTTGAAATCGTTTTCAACCGGAATGACATCCAGGCCCAGGTCAAAAAATGATGGACCTGCAATTTTGTAGATATCCGATGTGGACATCTCGCTTTTTATATAGTTACGCATCTCGGACAGCATGAACTCAGGCTTTATGCGTGAGACATACTTCAATGCGGATATTATCTCCTTTTCAGACATTGTCAGTGATGATTGTTGCAAGGACTGATAAATCTGGTGATGGTAGTAAAGTAATGGTGATGAAAATACCACCTGGTCAAGCTAGCTATTAGTTGACAATTTAATTATAAACGGTTATTTAAAATATCTTCAGTTCTCTCTGCATTGAGTTATTCAGGATAGAGGAATAAACTATGAGCAATCTGAAAAAAACAATGATTGGCTTTGTACTGTTACTGGTTATTGGAGCAGGCCTGCTCGCAGTCTGGTGGGATAACAAGACCGATGAAATGTACCAGGACAGTTTTCAGAGCAGCTACAATTATGATATTAGTATAAGGACAAATCAAACCCTGAACAATGTAACACTGTACATTCCTCTTCCCGTACTCGGGAATTCATCTTCCGTGGGAGAAAAGATGCTAACAAAGGAATTCTATGAAAGGGCTCCCGGATGGAATTTCAGTATCGTAGATACCATGTACGGCCCAATGTTGAGTATAAAGACAGAGAGCATTATACCAAAATACCGTTCAGCCCCGGCACCAATATCCGATGAGGAGGAATCGACTGAGTCAGTGATCAGTGAATCCAACAGATATTCTGAAGAAACACCTATACCAGTACCTGTTGATTTTTCAATAATGGAAAAAAGCAATCGTACCATCAACACAAAAGAACCCGTAGGAAACGAACCTGTTCTTCAACCTAAGATCAACCTTACGGAATCGGAGGAGGGAGACAGAGTCCCAACACCGGAGAATATAAATCCGCAGTACTACGCTTACGAAGGCCGTATCTATGCATATTACGAAACTTCACCCGATTCGGACGTAGAGATCTACGTAAACTTGTATGGCATCAATGAAGGGTGGAGCCTGGGATGGACGTCAAATGAATATCGTGACAGGACAGATACTGCGATTACCGGCCCTCAGGATGGCTGGATCCCCACATCTGGAGAGCTTGTCACCGGTGACGGTGTGTATAAGGACTGATCTTTGAGCAGGGAACTCAGATAATTATTTAAGCAGCTTCATCATTTTGCGCCTATGGACCCGGCACCCAAAAAAGCATACATGGAACTGGTTATAGGTTCCATTATTTTCGGGATGCTGGGAATTTTTGTGGACATTTTTTGATTTTACAGTAATACACACCCCGATACATGCCAACACATTGATAGGCTGCGTTTTCATCCTTATCGGCGATGGCATGGCTGTTATGGAAAAAAGCCCGGGGATATTCGGGAAATCCTTCAAGATACAAGTTTGATCTGCCTATTTACGGTTCAGACGAAGGGTATGACAGTGCAGTCTCCCACATCCTGAATGAGAATATAGATGAAATAATTAACTTTAAATACCTATTTCAACATAATTTGAATTACCATCTTAATATATGACAATAAGATGATCTGGTACTATTAACAGCGTGAAGATAATTCATAACGGAGAGACCATAATGAGAATGCTTGAAGAATTCTTCCCCGAGTTTACCGAAAAACTCGATGAGATCGACAAACTCTATGCCGAGAAAAGGCCTATCGACGAAAAGACATATCAGTTCCTTTGCTTTGCACTTTCCATCAAGGCCAGGTCCAAACCATGTGTTCTGAAACACTTCAAAGGGGCACTTGAAGCCGGTGCTACTGTCAAGGATCTATCATACATATTTGCATTGACGATGAGAGAAGCAGCCGGTGCCGATGACTGCTGGACACATGATGTGATAGGGGACTGGAAGGAAATCCTTAAAGGTAATGTATCCTGCACTTGTTGCGGTGACGAAGACAAGGAATGATACATCCGATCTGACCGTGTTACCATAACACCGTCACTTTTTTATCTGACAACTTCAGCAGAACTGCTGAAAAACAGGCTATTTTTAACTTAGACGCAAACTTTTAAAAACAGGCACATTCAATAGATTGATAAATATCACATCAGAAACATTATACAAACATACGATATTAAAGAGGATACAACATGCCATCAGTAGTAACAGTTAATTCAGCAATATGTGGTTTCAAGCATAAGATCACCGGGCAGCTTGAAGGGAAGACTGTCATAACGGACATAGATACAGAATGCAAAAAGGTCGCCACCATCGCACATATGGAGATACCAAAGAAAGAAACAATGAACATAAAAGAGAATTATGTGATGGACCAGGCAAAAGACACCTGTTGTGCCACATGCATCGTTCCTGCCGGAGTGCTGCATGTATGCAAGATGGAATTGGGCATGCTTTCAAAGACCCTGGCAAAGCAATCTGAAAGGGTCAGCATTGAATTCAATGAGGAATGAAAAAGGGATCTGGATGACAACAACTGTTAATGTGAACTCAGCTATCTGTGGTTTCAAGCACAAGATAACCGGAAGATTTGATGGCAAGAACATTATCATAGACATTGAAACGCCATGTGTTAAAATAAAGACGATGGAGCATATGGAAATTCCTATGATGGAAACCATGGATATCAAGGATAACTATGTAATGGACAGGGCAAAAGAAGCACAATGCACACCCGGATGTATCGTCCCGGCCGGTATTTTGCATGTATGCAGACTGGAGACCGGAATGATCTCAAAGACCCTTGCAAAGAAGGTAGGAAAGATCAGTATCGAGTTCGATGAAGCCTGACCATAATCCGGCTGTAAGTCTTAGTGGTAGCCATTGCCGTATTTTTAATAACATCAGGTAAAACTTGGTGTGCTCTTTTTATTTGATCTCGGCTCTGCAGAATATCTCTATGAATATATCAAAGAAGCTTCTCTTCTGTTTTTTGTAATATAATCAACGTTTGGGTGTGACAAGAAGCTGCAATATGAATTGCTTAACAGCTATCCCTTCCATTCGGGATAATCCTACTATGACATGCTTTGATGGTAACGTCAAGTTATGAAGCTCATAGGACAACGTGGAAAGCAAGGAAATCCAATCCCTGGCTAACTGCCAGGATAAGGAAACCAGGAAGAGCGTAATGCGAAACATCGTAAGGGTCGTAATGATCGATAAGCGAAACGGAATGATACGCTTAAACCAAAAGGTGCGGAATCAGGCCATAATGGCTCCTTGCACATTATGGAGAATGGACAATCGATTCCCGGCCTACAGATGTCTTCTAAAGTTTCCGGGATTATTCATATTGTAGAACTTGGTAAGTCTCATGTGCTCCTTAAAAAAAATTAGGTAGAACCTTCGCGAGAAGGAACAATGGCACAGGAAATGGAGGAAACGGTAAAAAGCGAATGGCATTCTGTAATGGAATGCATAGAGGTTCAAAATTTGCCTTGTCCCGAAAGGGAGCAGACTTACCGTAGGTGTTCTATTACATGAAAGGAGGCAAACTTATGAATGCAGGATACTCAACGACACCATCAGGTGAGAGGCTTGCAGACAATTCAATCCCAGTCAAATGGGAGCAAATCGACTGGAATACAGTAGAAAAGAACGTTAATAAGCTGCAAGCCCGGATTGTAAAAGCGGTCAGACAAAAGAAGTGGCACTTAGTTAAACGGCTACAATAACAGAAACAAGTGTTGTTGGAGTAAGTGTCACGGAAAGTCTAACAGATGCCCGATACAGAAAGGGTTATAGAATGCTTGAGCCGTATGAAGGGAAACTTTCACGTACGGTTCTTAGAAGAGGAAGAGTGAGTAATCGCTCTTTCTTATTCGACATGCCAAGACGCAGGGATGGCATGCTTTTACGTCCTTGAATTTGTTTGCGTTGAGAGTAATATATGTTACATTTATAGATTATGGCCATATCGTCCAACTGAAATTTGGTGAATACTCCTAAATATGTAATGTATTTTTTTCAGAATGTTCCGTTGCCTGAGACATTCGCAATCATCTGGTGGAATTGTACATAAAATTGTCAAGTTTGGTACTATTTTCATGTATATTTATAGCACAAACAGTTCAATCAATGGACATAATACTTAAATATTATAATCTAAAATTCTTCATTATCACATTGTAAGAATGTGAGCCGGGATCCAAACAAGATTGCAAAGTCAACTTGAATCCCGGCATTGCCCAGAGGCATGTAATGTTAGCTTTGATACTGTTTAAAGTTTGCGTGATCTTGCCTCTGGAGTAAATCGAAAGAGGTAAGAAAGAATGAACAAAAATAGAATAACAATTGCTTCGCTTTTGATGGCAATGCTGATTTTGAGTATGGCATTTGTGCCAGCTGTAAGTGCAGGACAAAACAAAGAAACCAAGGAAGATTTATCAGAATCACAGATGCTGCAATATGTTGATATAGAGGAATTACATGTTGAAGTAACGTCCTATATAGAAAAGCATCCAGATGCAACTGAAAAACAAATCAATAAATATACTCTTAAGATAATCAGGGAGTTATATGCCAAATCAAAAAGCGATGGAACGATATCAACCAAAATAAGTTATTATGGTTTTACACTAAATTCTGCGGAAGAAGCACTATTTTACGAAAATCCATGGAAAGCCATTAATTCTTGCTATTATGGTAAGAAAGCAATGGATGAAACAGAAGATATTTTTGGATACAATGGGGCCGATGACGCAAGTGATGCATTCCGTCATACTTATTGGAATGCCTTAATGGTTAGACATATTGATTATACATGGGCAGAGAGATGGGCAACAGCTCATGAATACGAGTCATCGGGTCTGCCAAAGACTATGGATCTCTGGAACAATAATAAAGGAAGAGGAATTGGTAATAATAACCCTTCTGCAAGCGATAGTACCCTTTCTGATAAAGTCGTAATTGCTTTAAATTCAGGTAATCAACTAAAGAAAATTGTAAACAACAACTTAGTGTATACTTATAATGAAATCTGAATAGGTATTACCGAGAAACTTGTATTCATGTTGTCTCGGATTACATCCGAGGCTTTTTCATTTTGGTGGAGGAATAGAGACATGACAAACAAAAAAATCATCTATTTCAATCTGATATCCCTTGTCCTTTTGTTGCTCTATATGGTTTTACACTTATTCATAGCAGGAAAAGGTATAGAATATGTTCAATCCAGTGGAGGGGGTTTCTCATATGCAAACTTTGATTTTTTTGGTTTTCACATTATTGATATGAATGGTAATGAATCCGGCAGTCTGATTTCCCCTTCCATTGTAATGGCTATACTATTATTTTTTAATTTTGTCTTTTTGTTTAAACACAAATTTTCCAAACAAATTGTACTGAATATTGTTCTTCTAATTCTGACATTATTTTTTTATCACATATTTTTAAACGATCTGAATTTAAATCTGGAACTAGTTGTAAGATCAAATTCATTTTGGTTTAGCAAATTGAACTTGTTTGGGTATGAGTTTTTTGACAATATTGAGAAAACAGTTGTCAATGGATATAATTACTCTGTATTCCCCATTATTATCTCAATAACCTATACTGCTTTAAAATTGATTTCTCGAAATGAAGCAGAATAACTTCCTCTCGGTCATTAAAAGAAATTATCCTGCTCTGTGGAAATCCCCATAATTCCAGCAACAATCTAAGTCTGCCATTATTTCAAATGTAGTCGTTGATATTGACGAAATGTATGAATTTAATTCAGATTAGATTGATTTCAAGAGGTATTCTACAGAGCCTTAACCTTCCATTTGAAAACGGAGTCACTGCACCACAGACATTTTAGCGACATGTGCCAAAGAGTTTTCACCATCTGAATACAAACTTCCTGCCGGACTTAAATCAAGAACATGGGACAGGCTGCATTTTTTGTTTTTTGGTGATAAGTGGAAACGTATCCTGCTCTGCATACATCGCCTGAAATGATTCAGGTTTATTATCATGTATTTGATTTTAATTACAAACTCCATGCTTTCACCGCCACAAATCGGCAGTATCCTTCTGACTTTAAAATATTAAAAGCTTCCCATTATTGAGAAAGCAAAAACAAAACAAGCCTTTGATATACGTCCAAAGCATTGAAACTAAAGCGTTTTCAGATGACCGATCAGGCCATTGACGTCCTCATCTGCCATTTCCCATCTGGGCATAGTCAGATCAAGCGGAATCCCTTCGGAGTCTATCCCTTCCCTTATGGCTTTTTTAAGGGATTCTTCGTCATATGGCACGTGGTTCATATGCTGTTCTCCTGAACTAAGACTTTTATATCTAATGTCAGGAGGTATCACATTTCCCATCATTATTGATACTCCACCCTTACCATCAGTAGCATGGCAGCTAACACAACCTCCTTCATGCACAAAAAGCCAATGAGGGCCGCCGGTAAATTCAATAACCGCACCGGACTCGTTTATCCTGGTATAATAGATCATTTCACCATTGGACTCGAAACCTGTATCCAGATGATCTTTTTCGAACGGATACTCAAAATCCGAATCAATCGGGGTCATAGAGTCGGAGATATATCTGGGAATGAATTCCAGGGAAGATATCCCAACAAGACTCATCAGAGTCAATATTCCTATTGAGATAAAACATATTCTGTGAATATGCATCAATCATCCTTTGAGGCTACCGTTGATACGCCCTTAGAGTGAAAAGTTAAAATATTAGACAATAAGCTTTCAACTTTTTTGTTTATGTTACGTACCTCACTACCCCAAGAACTCTGTGTACTATCCACCTGACAACTAAAGCCAAACTCGTTAGCGCTACAAACCACAAAGGCAATTTCATGAATTTCCCTATCAACCATGCTTTAAACAGTTTATGAAGCATTCAGCTACTCCCCCTTGAGCTGATGGTGTTTTACTTACACTAAGGATTTCTGTCCTGATAATAGATATAGTTTTTGACAATTCCAACATTTTCATAAAAGAAGCTACATTTTCAGGGTCTTCGCATTGATTGCAACGATAACCGTGCTAAGGCTCATAGCAATGCTCCGGCCGCAGGTGACAATAAAATGCCATAGCTGAAAAGAACACCTGCTGCATGTGGAATTGCAAACCGGATATATTCCGAACCTGGTAACGGGATCTCCAGTGCTTGTTGACAATACTATAAATCACTGACTGTTTTTGAATAGCATCCTAAAAGCAAAAAATGAAAAAGCTTGTATCCCAAACATACACATAAATATTCAAAAGGCATTTTTTAAACTAAGGGGGAATGGAAGATGAAAGAAAAGAAGTTGGTTCTTTTGCTCCTTGTAATCTCTTTATCCGCATTGTTCGTTCTGATATCAGGATGCACCGAAACTAAAAGTGGGATTTACGACGGTGTGCAGATATCAGATGCAGACGAACTGTGGAAAGAGGGCGAACAACTGGATACCGACAATGAAAGTGACATTACGGATGAAAAGGAAATCCCAGAGAAAACTGCCAGCGGGATCGAGCCCATAACCATCATGTTCTCAGAGAATGACAGTGGCAGTATGGTGAATGCGATCAAGGGAGATACACTCATTATCATGCTCAAAGAGAATCCCACTACAGGCTATTCATGGAACCTTTCCGCAAGTCCCGGACTTTTTTTGGTCGATGATTCCTATAAGGAGAACAGGGAGAATGAAGAACTGGCGGGAGCCGGAGGAATTCATGAATGGATATTTGAGGTAACAGGGGAAGAAGTACAGAATATATCAGCAGTCTACATGCGCCCCTGGGAAAATATCACAGGAAACGAAACCAGTTTTCTACTGATTGTAAATGTGATACCTGAGGATAAACTGATAAAAGCAAACGGCACTGTGAATTACATAGAACTTGAGGGTGGTTTCTACGGGATCACCGACCAAAACGGTACCCATTACGATCCTGTGAACCTTGATGATGAATTCAAAAAGGATGGTCTAGAGATAGAGTTCACAGCATACCCGAGGGACGATCTGGCAAGCATACATATGTGGGGTCGGCTTATAGAGATCAGGTCGGCCAAGGTGCCTAACCAAAAGGAAAATAAATTGGCCTAGGGTCTGCATCTATACACGGAGGAACAGCAAATGGATCTGAAGAAGCAGAAAAAGGATAAAACAGAAGAGGATGTGGAAATCCTTTCTCTGGAAAATGAGATAAGGGACTGGTGTGAGGTGCCTACAGAGGCAGATGATTCAAAAAGTGCAGATGATCTGGTAATCGATGCCTGGTGCCAGGATTCCAGCGTGCCGGAAAGGGATACCGACAAAACAAAAAAAGAGAAAAAGCATAAATGAATCAATCTTTTTGAAATACGGGCATTAACGAGTGAAAACGGACCGTGTTGTCTTCAAAGGAGAATCGAAGCGGGAAAACCTTCACACCTGCATCGACAGCCTTTCTGAAACTAAAGGCAAAATCAGGATCTATTTCCTCGTTTGGAGAGAAATATTGTGCATCCTGCCTGAAAACAAGGATCATTATTGCAGCTTCATGCCCTTCATTCCTTGCTTTTATCAGTTCTTCAAGGTGCCTCCTGCCACGGATGGTCGGTGCATCGGGAAACCGTGCGATGCCATCCTGCGCGAGCGTGCAGCCCTTTACTTCCACCCAGATGCTCCTTTCCTTTCCCAGAAGAAGAAAATCAAGCCTGCTGTCACCATATTTCTGTTCCGGAAGAATTGTGTCGATACCATTGAAAAAAGTAATGATCCTGTTCTCAATAACCCATTCAGATATCCTGCGGTGCCAGGCTGAGTTCACAAGCACCCATTCATCCCTGACATCTCCTGCTATGAGATCCCATTTTGTCTTTCTTTTAACGCCCTTTGCTCTCCTGAGCATCACACGGTTGCCTGGGTAAAGAATGTCTTCAAGCCTGCCCGGGTCATGCACATGTACCATTTCAGCTTCCAGATATTCCGGTTTCTTAATATTCACAATGCAGAGGAACCTGTTCGGCCTCTCTACCACGACACCTTCGGCATCCGTTTCGATCTTTATGACATCAGTGCCGCAAAAAGGCCTGCTTTCTTTGTTAGAGTTGGGATTGCACATTCTTGACCACTTCTTCAGCGACTGTCTCTCTAATATGTCTCTCATAGTATCTGCCTGAGAATAAGCCCCGGGTAATATCCTGAAGTTCTATGGAACCCTGCATGAGCAGCTTATAACTGCGTGAGCCATCAGATGTGAATATCAAAGGGACCGTATCATCGCTGTCCCTGAATTTTTCGAAGTACTCGGAACTGCCGGAAGATGAATAGACGAACATAACATCGAGCTGTGAGTCAGCGTAAACCGGAGTATAGAAGACATCCTCGTCATTTACAGATACGAACAGAGCCTGAGCAGGATATTCTGCCTGCAACTCCGTGGACGCAGTAACATCAAATCCTTCATCCTCAAGTGCTCTTATCATCTCCCCGCTCAATTTTTCATTGTACATTCCTCCCCGCTCGACAAAAATGGAAATCACTTTGGGAAAAGAATCCGGGACCGTACCGGATGAATAGGAGCCGATATTGGAATTTGCAGAGCTTTCACTTGAAGACAGACCAATGTCCAGAAAAGTGAAGATCAGCGCAGAGAAAAGTATCAGTATAAGCACTGCAATCCTCTTATACGAATAAGAACGCATCATCGTCAACCTCGATATGATTAGCCCATCAGACGTCTGGATATTAAATAAGCATGACTGTTCTGGTGAGTAACTGTTTATATAACAGGAGCTAAACTATTAGTTGAAAGATATTGGGGATTCAAGTATGGAATTGTTCCTGACGAAGCAAGAACTGGAAGAGTACATGCAAATAAATGATAAGATCGAAAAGGTCCTGATACAGCAGCTCGACAAGATATGGAGAATAAGGGAAGGCGTTCCCTTCAATGGAGAGATCCTTCATTTTTACATAAAAGAGGGCAATCTTGTGATACATACCAAAGACCCTGTTGACAAACTCGATCATGTAAATGTCATAAATGCCGAGAACCTCTTTAATGATGAGAGAATAGAGAAATATAAAGAAGAAATTGAAGAGCAGAAGAAACTGGTGTAAGCAGTTCTGAAATGCAATAAATAAAGATCAGAAGGCTGCATATAATGCTATCAGGGCTCTCAGGGCTGCATTTTTAATGAATCCGCTGACTTCAACGTCCGTGTCGCCTTCTTTAACAGAATCTGTGAGTGTCGTCAAGGGAGTATCGGATTCAGTTATTGCCCACGCCGTTGCTTCATCTGTCGTTACTTCTACTGTGGAGTCAACATCATTGGCTGAAGAGACCTCACTGAACTCAGATATCTCACCATTGTTCGTTACTGCCTGGATATAAAGTTCACTGCCATCATCCATTTCAATCGCAATGAGTATTACATCGTTCCCGGCAATGGTCAGGATCAATTGAGGAACAGAGGAGAGATTATCGTTGTACATGACAACGCTCTGGTTGAGGGCGGAAAAAAGGTCGCCATTGCTTGCACTGGACTCGTTCGTAGTATCCCCATTGGCTGCCAGTACGGGGGTTGATAGCAAAAAGATTCCCGCGATCAGCACCCCTACCGCTACTGCCCACTTGCTGTCGATCAACATAAGTATCATCTAATAGATATGTGTAGATGGTATAAGACCATATCCTTGTTGCCTTTATTCTGAATATGACAAGTATATCGCAAAGAAATTACTCCGACCCCAACAATGATAAATAATTGAATTTCCAACTGTATACAGGTGATACTCATGGATTGTCTGTTCTGTAAGATCGTTTCCGGCGAGATTCCCTCAAATAAAGTGTATGAGGACGATTTCGTCTATGCTTTTCTGGATATATATCCCTGTTCCGAAGGCCATACAATAGTTCTTCCGAAAGAACATATCCCGCGCTTCACGGATATGAGGGAATCGGATGCAAAATCCCTTTTTGGATCTGTGAACAAGGTTGCAAAGGCCGTGGAAAAGGCACTGGATGTCCCCGGCATGAACATAGGGATAAATAACGGTGAAGTGGCCGGTCAGAGCGTGCCCCATGTTCATGTTCATATTATCCCGCGAAGGGAGAATGACAATGGCGGGTCGATGCACACGATCGTTGCAACTCACCCGAATACCGATAATATAATTGAACTCGCAGATAAAATAAAAAAGGCATTCTGAATTATTCAAACGGAGGTCAATACAATGGAAAATGAAGACAAGGTCCTTGAAGCACTCAAAAGTGCAGGAAAGCCGCTCAGACCTGGTGATATCGCAGAGATGACCGGTGTGGACAGCAAAGAGGTCAGCAAGATAATCAAATACCTGAAGGATACAGGTACCGTCTGCTCTCCTAAAAGATGCTATTATGCACCTGCCGACTGAGCAGGGCATTCTTTCGCATTTTTTATATTCCCTGCTGCCGGGATGGATCACTGATTATCAGTATCACTCACCTATAACCGTAATATCAACAGTCCTTGTTCTTGGTCCGTCAAGCTCGGCAAAGAAGATACTCTGCCATGTACCAAGAACAATTTCATTGTTGCTGACGTGTAAAGTCTCACTGCTGCCAAGCAGGACAGCCCTCAGGTGAGCATGGGCGTTGTCATCTATCCTGTCATGCGAATAACCGGCATTTTCAGGAACCAGCCTTTCAAGCAACGAGAGGATGTCACTGCGAAGCCCGGCCTCGTTCTCATTTACGATTATAGCCGTTGTAGTATGCCGGGTACTGATGACACATATGCCATTCTGCACGTTACTTTCTTTTACATGCTCACGGACATGATCGGTAATATCGATAAGTTCTATCCGCTTTCCTGTTTCGATTCTCATGAATGCTCACATAGTTATAGCAGGGAAGCAGATAAAAAATGAACTGTAAGAGATAGCTGGTATTACAGATTCGATGAAGAATATATTATGCTATCCTTCATACGATCAAGCAAATATCCATGACCATTCAGACCTTATCAAGGCCCGCAAAATCCAGTGTGGCAAAATAGTCTTCCACCGTTTCAGCCCTTCTTATCTCCATGAAACTTCCGTCCCCGTTCAACAGGATCTCTGCCGAGCGGAGCTTGCCGTTATAATTGAAGCCCATTGCATGACCATGAGCACCTGTGTCATGGATCACAAGGATGTCACCTCTCTCTATTTCAGGGAGCAGCCTGTCAATTGCGAACTTATCGTTGTTCTCACACAGAGAACCCGTAACATCATAGAGATGAGTTGGCTCTTCATTTTCTTTGCCAAGCACCGTAATGTGATGGTAGGCTCCGTATATACCCGGACGCATCAGATTGGCCATACTGGCATCCGTGCCCACATAATCCTTATAGATATGCTTGAGGTGCCTTACGGTTGTCACAAGGTATCCATAGGGTCCGGTTATTACCCTGCCACATTCAAGATATACTTTCAGTGGGTGCAGGTCGTTTGCCAGGATATTTTCATCATATGCAGCCTTTACTCCTGCTGCTATCTTTTCATATGGTACTGGCTCCTGCTCGGGCCTGTATGGTATTCCGATGCCACCTCCAAGGTTCACGAATTCAAAGCGTATATCCAGCTCCTTTGAAAGGTCAACGACCAGTTCGAAAAGTATCCTGGCGGTCTCAACAAAATAATCAGGCTCAAGCTCGTTGGAAGCAACCATTGTGTGAAGTCCGAACCTCTTAACGCCCTTTTCCTTCATTATCCTGTAGCCTTCGAACAATTGCTCTCTTGTAAAGCCATACTTTGCTTCTTCGGGGTTGCCAATGATGGTATTTCCTTCTTTCAGGGAGCCAGGGTTATACCGGCAGCATACAAGCCCGGGAAGACCTGCAACCTCTTCAAGATACTCTATATGGCTGATATCATCCAGGTTTATGATTGCGCCAAGTTCCTTCGCCTTGAGGAATTCCTCAGCCGGAGTGTCGTTGGAACTGAACATTATGTTCTCGCCGACAATACCGGTCTTTTCCGCAAGCAGGAGTTCCGCCATGGAACTGCAGTCCGCTCCGAAGCCTTCGTTTTTGAGGATCTTCATGATGTAAGGATTGGGCAGGGCCTTCACTGCAAAGTATTCCTTGAAACCATTGACTATGCTAAAGGCTTCTTTCAATCTTTTCGCATTGTCTAGGATATTCTTTCTGTCGTATAAGTGGAATGGGGTAGGGTATTCAGCGATTATTTCCTTGATCTTTTCCTGAGTAAAAGGCAGTTCCTTTGATACCATTGGATTTTCCTCGTGTTGCGACGTAATTCGCGATATAATCCCTTAGAGGTTACTACACAGATAAATAATTGATTGGATTTACATAAGCATTTTACTTTTTTAAGGACGTATATTATTTATACAACTTGTTCGCATACCATAGAACGAAATTGAGGCGCAAGCATACTCATATAAATGAAGAAAACGCATATTTAAATGGAGATGAAACAATGGACGATAAAAGACGTCATGAAAATGACGATGAGTCCAATGAAAAAAAGATCGAAACGATTGACCAGTTGATTGAACATATACTGGGCATGTTCGACGATGCCATGAATGAAAGTGATCGGTCCGTTGTGCATGGTTTCACAATAATCAATCAACCTGGGAAGAATCCGACAATCTTTGGTTTTGAGGGGAGGAAACCTGTGAAACAGCACGATGAAGAGGAAAAGGAAGGTAACTTCTATATCCTGAAGCAAGATCCTTTCATTGAAGTTCAGCAAACGGGGGACAAAGTACATTTGATCGCTGACCTGGGGGCCGATGAAGACTGCATCGAATACTTTGCTTCTGACATGCAAGTTGAGATCAACGTGATCATTGACGGGGTGGGCCAGTCAAAAATCGTCAGATTGCCAACCAGAGTCGAACCGACAACCGCTAAATCCACATGCAAGAATGGCGTACTGGAAATCACCTTTGAGTATCCGGAATAAATATTACAGGATGGTTCACATCTTATTTTATCTCAGGACCATCCGCATTTAAAACAGGCCTCCGGAAAGCTCCTGTTTAGTTTTAACGATTTCACGTTTATAATACCAGG
Source organism: Methanolobus sp. (assembly GCA_033549165.1). Lineage (GTDB taxonomy): Archaea > Halobacteriota > Methanosarcinia > Methanosarcinales > Methanosarcinaceae > Methanolobus. The sequence continues at coordinate 6,156 of JAWSUM010000032.1, read as the reverse complement.
TTCCTTCAGGTCGGGGAAAACAAGATAAACTTTTATGCTGAATTGCCGAAGGATCTATTATCGACCTTGCAAAAGGAAGTGATCATATGAACAATTTGAACAGTCTTCCAAATGTAGGCAAAAAACTCGAAGAACAACTTCAAGAAGCAGGTATCATCAATGCTGAAGAACTAATGCATCTTGGTAGCAGAGAGGCTTTTGAGAGGATCAGGACCATCGACGATACATCCTGCATCAACAAGCTGTATGCACTGGAAGGAGCTGTACGGGGAATTCGATGGCATCACCTTCCTGATGAAGAGAAGAAAAGCCTGAAAACCTATTTTATGTCCCTGAAGTAAGAGTCAAGATATTCAAAGAACATCCTCAGATCCTCATATTTCAGGGTCGCATATTCATCCAGGGGGGTTGGCATATTGTTCACGATCACAAGCTTGCCTTTGTTCCTTATCGAATTGAAGGGAAGGGAAGCAGCCGGATGAACCACCAGTGAGGAACCTACGACCACAAAGAGGTCAGCACGGGAACTTTCATCCACAGCTTTCATTATGGTCTTCTGGTCAAGCATTTCCCCGAAAAAGATTATATTTGGTTTGATAAGGCCACTACACTTATCACATTTTGGGACCTGATCTTCCCAGACAATCTTTGCAATATACCCATAGGAGAAGACTTTCCCACAGGAAAGACATGTGTTCTCCTTGGGAGAACCATGTATTTCGATAACGTTCTTCGAGCCGGCTTTCTGGTGCAGGATATCGATATTCTGTGTGATCACCGACTTTACAACACCCATTCTTTCAAGCCTTGCAAGCACGTAATGAATTATATTTGGTTCCTTCTCATCGACATTATAGATGAAATCCTTTGAGTGGGAATAGAAGTAGCCTGGATCGGCGTGGAAATAATCAATATCGAATATCTTGTCAGCATCGAACTTATTGTAAATACCATTACTTCCTCTGAAATCCGGAATCCCTGAGAGTGTGGAAATGCCTGCACCACTAAGAAAAACGCAGTGCTTTGATCCTGTAAGAAGTTTGATGAATCTGTCCATCGTTCATAGTTGAGAGGCAAAGTTTATAGATTTTTCTTGATTGGAATCCTTTCTTTGAGCCAAAACAGTCTTTGATAGGTATTATTTCATCGAACTGGCTGATAGATCCACATCATCAATATCGTCAGGCGAATACTTGACAGCCAGGACCTTTATTGCACCTAGGACCAGTAGCAATATTGACAGACTTATAATAAACTCATACTCGATCTTCTGGGCATAGATTCCGGCTGTTATCTCACGCATTACTAACAGAATCGTGGCATCGGTAATGTATGTAAGTCTTATCCGTTCATGTTCACGGTAATCGATTAAGGTCTTGAAAAGATCAATTATAACAAAAACTGTGAGAACGTTGAATACCACATTACTAAAATCACTGCTAACAAAGTCTCCGTGGAAGATTCCCGCTACAATTGCACCAAGACCCAATAATGTCTTCAGTAAACCTACTATCAATGCCAACAACAAGATGTAGAGGATGACCACAGTAACATTGCGTATTACCGTATCAAAGATCTTATCATGATCTACCATCTACTTTTCACCCTTTACCGGGGTCAATAATAGTATCGCAGGCTCACATATATAGTTTGGTTTCGGTAATCTTCCCCTATTCCTTAAGAACCATCATGGGATTTCCAACACCTACCACGATGACCCTGGTTTCAAGGGGTGGATGGGACCAGTTATCCGGGGAATGGGTCTTCCTGGAAACAGTTATCTTCGTGTCTTCCTTTAGTATACCACATCTTTTTTCATATTTCAGGACAAGCTCTTTTCCAAGATCGGTCGCGAATTCCACAGCATCCGCATATGTCTGGAAACGTTCCCTGCCAACCGGAGAGAAGACCAGGAAATCCTCATCTGGATTCTGTATTGATGCAGGTACAATTGATATCTCTATTCTCTTGACACCCTTTCCTGACAGAGCACCCACTGCATTGCCAACCTCTGCAAAGTCCGGGACGGTGACTTCAGCATCGATGACAGAACGCAGTTCGTCAGCATAAGCTTTCACGGGTCCGCCAAGCAATACCACAGGAATCCCTACTTTGAATTTTACAGGGTATGCACTATTCAGAAGATCTGCGATCATGTTAGCAGGATGATGAGGCAGGATAAAGGACATCAGGTCTGCAGCCATGTTCTTTGCCACCATTTCCCTTACGGACATACAGAATTCGTGCTTACCTTTCTGGACATACCTTGAGAGACTGATAGCTCCCATTTCTGCGGCTGTGGTATTCCACTCATTGTATAGCCCAAGCACATGCAAGGCATCAGTGGGTGTAAAACCTATCGCCTGAAGTAACCTTTTTTTCATAAGGGAATCCAGGACTGCAGAAGAGGTATCTCTTTTCAGGGAGATCGTAATCTCGTTTATGGAGACAGGCTCATCTCCTACTGCAGAAAGAATCGCCAGTTCCTGTTCATTCAGGCCGGTGGCCGGGTAACCCGTTGCCACAAAGAACTTTGTAGGCTGATAGTTCTCATCCAGCAGACCCCGTAAAATAATCCTGGTTTGCTTGAGCTTGTTGATGAAACCCGGATATATGCTGGCAGCAACACAGAGAGGGATCACCCTTCTGGGACCGATATGGATCCTTTCATCCTTTGCCCATACATGACTGTCCCCACCGGTTGCCGATGTTTCCATCTTCATTGCCCTGACCCTGGTTTTCCATCCGCCGACAACAGCACCGGATGAACTTATTTCGGGAACACCCTGGTGAAGCATGGAAACATCCGTACTGGTCCCCCCTACATCAATGACCGCGCATGTCTCTATCTTCGACAGATAGGAAGCGCCAAGCAGGCTTGCTGCAGGACCTGAAAAAATGGTTTCGATGGGTTTTTCAAGTGCATCCTCTATATTATACACAGAACCGTCACATTTGAGCATGAGCATCCTGGCTTCAATACCCCTGCTTTTGACATCTTTCACTACGGAATTCACGAAATGGTATGTGATAGGTATGAGTTGTGCATTCAGGACTGCAGTAACAGCTCTTTCATAGGCACCAAGCTCCTGGGAAAGTTCATGACCGCAGACCACAGGCATTCCTGTGATCTCGGTTATGATCTCTTTCACTTTCAATTCATGTTCAGGATTACGTGCGCCAAAGTATGCTGAGACCGCATATGCAGATACGACGCTTTTTGTCTGCAATGCAAAGTCCCTGACCGAATCAAGGTCAAGAGGATATTCTTCATCGCCCCTTGTGTCATGTCCTCCGGATATCCATTTGACGTAATTTGTTGGGAGGTCCTTCTCAACGATGTGCTCTCCTACAAGTATGAGGGCCACGGGCGCACCCGTACCTTCAAGCAATGAATTGGTCGAGAGTGTCGTTGAAACAGACACGAGGTTAACATCCTTCAGAAGATCCTGATCAAGAGCATCCAGGGCTTTTCTGATCCCTTTCTGGAGGTCTGGATATGTTGTGAAAACTTTTTTTGAATCAACGACCGCTCCGTCGGAACCCCGTATGATCACCGCATCTGTATATGTTCCGCCTGCATCGATCCCAAGTCCGTAGTGCATTTTTTGTCTCCGGTAATTATTTCAAATTATTTTGTAACTACTTGCATATATAGCTAAGCAATTGTTTTTACAGGTTCCTATATAATTAGTGAAGAAAGAAGTAAGAATTGTTATTCCATCTGGATAAACAACAAAGATTAATAACAAGTAAACTGCCAGGTAGCTGCCCATTTATTACCTATCCCATTATTCTTTCCTAAAAATGATAAAACAGTAAAGCAGCTAAATCAGTTAAGAGGATTGCTACTGATTGGTATCGTGAAGGTAAAAGTACTCCCTTTACCAGGTTCGCTTTCAACTCCTATTTCCCCGGCATGCATCTCTATGTAATGCTTAACAATTGCAAGTCCTAATCCTGTTCCGCCGTAGGAACGATTCGAAGCTGACTCAACTTGCTTGAAGGGTTCAAATATTATTTTTAGGTCTGTTGTGGAAATACCGACACCTGTATCAGATACGGAAACCAGAACCTTCCCGTCAATAACTTTAGAGTCAACACATACATTCCCATTTTCAGGGGTAAACTTGATCGCGTTGCTAAGAAGATTATACATTATCTGTTTGATCTTTGTCTTGTCAGCACTAACCTGCAAGTTCCCGAACTCAATGTTGGTCTTGAGGTCGATATTCTTCCTTTTGGCCATAGGCTCTATTGACATTGCGGTTTCTTCAATGATTTTTTCCAGGTTTATTTCCTCAGGTTGATATTTCATATTGCCGGATTCTATTTTTGAAATATCCAGTATGTCGTTGATCACATCCAGCAGGTGATGCCCACTGCGTTGAATATTCGAAACATATCTCATCTGCTTGTCATTCAGGTCCCCGAACAGCTTTTCAGACAGAACTTGAGAAAAACCGATTATTGAATTGAGAGGGGTCCGTAATTCGTGGCTCATATTTGCCAGGAACTCCGATTTGACCCGATTTGACTCTTCTGCGATATTCTTAGCTTCCAGAAGAGCAATTTCGGCTTCCTTGCGTTCGGTGATGTCAAGAGCGAAACCGTCAATTGTGAATGAATCTTCTTCTAGATCATTGCTTATTCTAGCGTTGATCATTAGCCAGATATGCCTGCCATCTGCACGCAAAGCCTCAAATTCAAAACCTTTGACGTGCTTTTCCTTTTCAAGAATGGATAATAGTTCTTTACGGCGGTCTGCATTGACATATAATTGTTTTCCTATATCCTGCAAGTAATCGATGGCTTCAGAAGGGGTGTGCAAGCCTACAATCCGGACCATTTCGGGGTTTGTCTGAACGACTTTCCCATCGGAACTAGTGCGGAAAATCCCTACCGGTACATTGTCGATAAAACCCTGCAGTTGGGCTTCATTGTCTTTCAGAGCATCCCGTATCTTTTTACGAGATAGCTGATTCTTCAAAAGGCTGCCCAGCAGGAATGTTCCGACAGTATAGATCAACATTACTGGCAAGGTTATATGACTCAGGACTTCAAAAGCAAAGGGCCAGGGAAGCAATAACATGTCCAGGAGCATGACAATATGAACCAGGACACCGAAAATATATAGATCGAGCCTTCCGAACAGCTTTTGGAGTCTCTCATGGTACTGTCCCCATAGCAAACCCAGCATAGCAGAGCTTATTGTAGAGGCTATACCGACCATCATTCCGACACCACCTTCAAAAAACCGATAAGAACTAATGATCAGTGCACCTATGAGCGTGGGAACAAAACCGAAGAAAAGACCAACTACGCTAAGTAGAATCGAACGCGTATCATAGAATAAACCCGGAGACAGTTCCCACGGGTTCAGCATCAGGGCAATTCCCATCAGCCCGACAACAATTCCCGCACCTACGCCCTTTAGCCGCGTGTTAACTTCCATATTGAAAAAAACAACATCGTACAGGACACCTAATGCAAGAAGTAAAGCTGCATTGTTTATCAGAGCCAGCAACATTTCATTATGCATGAAACACCTTTCTTTCCAAAGAGCCTAAATGATGAAATAGGCTTTATCCCTGTCAATTACAATAGCGATTGTCAGACAATCAGGCCTGAGTTTTTAACATTGCCATATTGGATTTGAAGTTTCGATCAATGGATGAGGGACAATTCTGCCTGGATATCAATTATATATTAAATTTTGTATAGAATTTAAGATATAAATAATAATTGATTGAACAGAATCCCTGTTGCACAGAAAGTTCATGCATCCGGTAAGCAAATTTCAGACCTATTCATACATTTGCAAACTGAGTCACTGTAGCAAGGTTCAATGAAACGATATCATAAAAATGATTCGTACTGAACGGTTTTGTAAGATAGCTCGTACATCCTTCTGCAAGTACAGATTTTTTGACCTCATCAGTGACACATGCCGTAATAACAATAACAGGGGTGTTTGAGTTCAAGCTGGTTTTCAGTCTTTTAAGGACTTCAAAGCCATCGATTTTTGGAAGCTTCAGGTCCATTATGATCAGGTCAAAGCAATATTTGCTGGCGAACTCTAAAGCGGTTTCCCCGTCCATCGCAACCTGTGGTCTATAGCCTTTTATTTCAAGAAGGCAAAGAAGCAATTCCAGG
>JAWSUM010000031.1:0-28623 GCA_033549165.1 Methanolobus sp. | reverse complement strand
TGCTTCAAGGGCTGCCATCAACCAGCCTATTGTGCTCTGCTCAGGAAACTGAGAAGTTGAAGCGCAAGTCCCCGACTTCAGTCGGGGGTCGTTGACTCACGGCGACCAAGCACGCTCTCGGCCAGCAGCACCGAAACGTCCTTCATCTTCAGCTCTTCATCCTTTGACTTGCACACGCCGCCGATGTGATGCATACAGAAAGGACAATAGGATACCATCATGTCGGCCTTTTCCTTGTAACCCCGGACCGACATCATGGCTATGTCGGCCGAAATGTCGGGGAAGTTCGGTTTGAGACCTGCCGGTCCTCCACAACATACCTGTCTGCCGTCAAAGAGCTCCTTTACTTCCACACCCATGCTTGCAAGGATGCTGCGCGGCACATCCTTTGACTTTCTCAGGGGACAGGCATCCCTTATTGAAACAGTATAATCGAGCTTCTTTGGTTTGAGGGTGCCATCTGCTATCATGTCTCTGAAGATGTTGAGCGAATGCTCGACTTTGAAATTCAGCTCCCGGTAAAGTTCCGGGTAATCATGACTCAGGACCAGATAGCAACCCGGACATGAAGCGATGACTTTCTTAACCCCCAATGACTCGATGTAATCGACGAACTTCCTTGCATGTTCAGCAGCCTGTTCGAAGTGGCCATTGTCTATCAGGAAAAGGCCGCAGCATTTCTCTTCCTTCAGTATCATGGGCCTGATGCCGGCATGGTTGAGAAGCCTGATGGTGGCCCGTGCGATTTCAGGCTGGCTGTGTGCGACCCAGCAGCCTGCCATGTAAGCGGTCTCGGAACTTTCGGCTATGTCGAGATTGTCTGTTATCCAGTCAAACCTTGTTGCAGGGTCCATACTCCCGGGGCTGTTACGCTCGATTATGTTATTAGAGATGGCAGTGGTCTTTGCAGGTTCACGTCCCTGTTTTGCCAGCAGTTCCCTTTCGTACTGGATTATGTCGGTTATGGGTATGTTCACGGGGCAAATGTCGTCACAAGCACCGCACCTGGTGGACAGGTAGATGTTATCATACTCATCCTTTGAGAGTTCCTCACCCGCAATGATCTTCTCAAGGCTCTCAATTTTGCCCTGCGGCGTAAAACGGTTCCCTTCGGTCACCCTATTGACCGGACAGGCATCCCAGCATTTCTTACAGTCGATACACGAACTTATCTCTTCCTGGAAACGGTACACTTGCTCACCTCTATCATTTTGACTCAAAACGGACTTATTCCTTTTCACTCCAGTAATCCTTATCTCTTTTTTCGTCACACGGCATCCGAAGAACTTCAGGATACGGGTATAGAATAGTATAATTTTCGATATTCTCAGCATCGTAGTGGAGCACAAAAAGCCTGAGAACTTCCGTCAGTGCATCCTCATCTATCCTGTAAGCGGTATAATTTTGAAGCAGATCTTCAAAGAAAACCTTTTCATGGAATGACATGGAATCAATGAACTGAGATACGATACTCCTTGCAATGGCGACCCTTGACCCGATATCTCCGGGTTTCTGCATGAGCTCTCTGAGCAAGCCCTCATAGGCTGCGGCGGTTCCTTCATATCCGCCTTTGTCTGCCTGTCCGACCAACTCGCACATTTTACTGAAAACTTTCTCATCATAGAAAGAGAAGAGGAAACTGTTCTTTTTGTTGAATCTTGTAAGCTCTTCCAGAGAAGCCGATCTTTTGACATGTCTGAGATCAGCAAATGTATATAGTTGTGTCAGGAAATGATTGCGTATCCTGTAGTTACGCAACCTGTCATCTTCCTCCATAGGATAACCGGCATATCTTTCGAGGATCTTCTTCGCAAAGAAACCAGAACCCTTTTCAACAACAGGTGCCATTTTTACCCCAGAATATACCTTAATGTTCCTGATACCTATGGTAGGAGAGCCGGACTTAAATATGAAACCATCCACATCACCCAGTTGAGCCATGAAATCGTCGGTAAAATCGTTCATTTCCCTTGTGACATCCCTGCCCGTCTTTGGCTGGACCAGACGATAGTTGCCCTCTTCTTTCACTATCCTGATGGGTTCGCGGGGAACACCAAGACCTATATCGACCTCAGGACAGACTGTTATGAAATCGACCAGAGGCTCGAGATCCCTGACGATCCTTGAATGTATTACCTGTCCGTTATACCGCACATTCTCGAATTCAAGACATCTGCTTACAAGTACTATTGGTCTTGGAAAATCCTGAAGATCTCTCATATCTTTTCCCCCATACGATATATGCTGGTATTTTATTTGCCTTGTTCGGAGAGCAATGATTTCAAGAAAAAGAAGATAAGAGAGCTGTCAGAAACTTCCAGACTCTCAAAACCGAAGGAATGTGAAGCCTTTCGTCCGGAGAATGAGGGTTCTTGATCGTAGGACCAAAAGATATCATATCCATGCCCTGGTACTTCGAGCCTATCACGGCACATTCAAGTCCTGCATGTATTACCTCGATGCTGGCTTCTTCTCCGAAAGTATTCTTATAGATTTCCTTGCATCGCTGCAGAAGAGGCGAATCCAGGTCCGGCTGCCAGGCGGGATAACCACTGTTGTGAAGAACAGTCGCACCTGCTGAGACGGAGATATCTTCTATCCCCTTCGTTATTTCAGCAAGTCCTGCGTCCGTGGAACTTCGCTGGCTGGAGAGGATGACAAAGTCGTCATCCTCTATCCTTATAATCGCAAGGTTGTTCGATGTCTCCACAAGGCCGGGCACATCCTCTGACACCCTGGCGACACCGTTTGGCAACTGCATCAAAAGACCGACTATTCTTTCTGCCAGTTCCTTTTCGATCGAAGAACTTCCATCGTAGCCTGACTGTTCCGCCAGTCCGATGGATAGGCCAGGGTCATTTTCGATATATTCTTGCCTTGAATCGTTTTCAATATCCCGGATGACAGAGAGGACATTTTCATAATCATCAGGAGAAATAGCAACCAACGCCTCTGCCTGGCGTGGAATGGCGTTATGGGCCGAGCCGCCTTCCATATAAATGACATACATGTCAAAATTCGATATCAGTGTGTCAAGAGCCTTTGCCAGGAGCTTGTTGGCATTTGCCCTCTTTTCATGTATGTCCACGCCCGAATGCCCACCTGCCAGTCCCCCGACTGCCAGCTTACATATTGAACGACCTTCTGGAACAGGTGTGTATTCCAGAGCCATACGCATGGTCGTGTTCAAACCACCTGCACAGCCGATAACGAATACACCCTCGTCCTCTGAATCGGCATTCAGGAGTATCCTCCCGGAAATGAAATCCGGCATCAGTTCGTTGGCACCGGTAAGACCGGTTTCCTCATCAACCGTAAACAACAGTTCCAGAGGAGGGTGAGGCAGTTCCTTGTCCCTTGCAAGTACCAGTGCCATGGCAAGGGCAATCCCATTATCCGCACCAAGGGTCGTACCCCTGGCTTTAAGCCATTCGCCGTCGATGTACTGATCTATCGGGTCTTTCCTGAAGTCATGAAGTGAATCCGGTTTCTTCTCGCAGACCATATCCATATGACCCTGTATCACTACTGCAGGTGACTTCTCATATCCCGGTGACGCAGGCACGCTGATAAGTACATTGTTCACACTGTCGAACTTTACATTCAGGCCATTGCGGAGGGCCCACTCCTTCAGCCAGTTTGCAATCATTTCCTCGTGTCCCGAGCATCTGGGAACACTGTTCATTTCTTTCAGGACATCAAGTATCTCCTGTGTGACCTTATCCATATCCTCTCTTCCCTTTCTTTTCAATATAGTAGGACCTTAAATGACTTTAAGGATTCCACAGAACATGTCAATCTGGCAAAGGATATATTCCCTCAGACATACATAGAAAAGACAATCTTGTCAGGAAAAGGAGAACATGAGCATCTGTGATCTTATAAGTGTGATAGAAGGGGATATCGTAGAACAGGAAGTGGATGCAATAGTCAACGCGGCAAATAATTCCCTGCTTGGCGGCGGAGGAGTTGACGGTGCAATACATCTTGCTGCAGGTCCGCAACTGCTTGAAGAATGCAGGACCCTCGGAGGATGTCCTACAGGAGAGGCAAGGATAACCCGGGGTTACTGGCTTCCTGCAAAATGGGTGATACATACAGTGGGCCCTGTGTGGCAGGGAGGAAATGCGAAAGAAGACATGCTGCTTGCAAATTCATATCGGAATTGTCTTGAGCTTGCAGTTGAACACGGCATAAGGAGCATCGCCTTCCCAGGCATAAGCACAGGAGCCTACGCTTTTCCTGCTGAAAAGGCTTCAGTGATCGCAGTCAGTACCATAAAAGAGTTCCTCCAGAACGATGATCTGCTGGCAGATATCAGGCTTGTTTGTTTCAATGCGTCTGCATATTCATATTATTCCAGAGCAGTGAACAGGATCTTTAGTGAAAGGTAACAGAAGAGCTTCATGAACTTGTTTGCACTATTTGGAACAATATATCATCATCATGAGCACTATAAGATTTTTAAAACTCGATAGGTATATATAATAGCATAGTAATGAAATATGAGTGCACAGTAAATGCACAGAATATGGAATATCCATATTATAAAGTGGTACAAACTGGTGGTGGTACTAAATGCCCGACCCGCCAAAAACGAACCCTGAAGATACACAATACACTGGTTGTGGAGTATGAGTATTGAATGCTGAGGTGGCAGCAATTCTTCGGGGTCTCCTTTTATTCATGTATATTTGCACATTTTCAATATCCTTTCGTCTTAAACAGACTCTTTCTGACAAAGTGATAAAATATTTATGAAAACCTTTTCTTCTAGTATACATGAAAGTATTAGTTATCAAGAATATCTCCAGAGAAGGTCCCGGTATTCTCAAGAACATTCTGAATGAGAACAGGGTATCATATGATATTGTTGATCCTGGCTCCGGCGAAGACATACCTGACCCGGTTGAATATTCTGCCGTTTTCGTTTTTGGCGGTCCTGACAGTGCCAATGACAGAACTGAAAAGATGATCGATGAGCTTAAAAAAGTGAGGACAGCTGTGGAGAACAGAATACCGTACATGGGAATATGCCTGGGAATGCAGGTCCTTGTAAAGGCATGCGGCGGCGAAGTCCGGAAAAATGATGTCAAAGAAGTTGGCTTTAAAGGACCCGACGACGAGTATTTTAAAGTGGATATATGCGCAGACAGAGAAAAGGAATCTCTTTTCAATGGGCTGGGGAACTCCCTTAAGATATTCCATCTGCACGGTGAAACAGTTGCCCTTACTGATGAAATAGAGTTGCTTGCAACCGGGAAGTTCTGCAGGTATCAAATAGTGAAGGTAGGAGAAAATGCTTACGGAGTCCAGGGACATTTTGAACTGACACCAGAGATGCTTGACCTGTGGCTGGAGAACGACCCGGACCTGAAAGAACTTGAAAGGGATGAGATCAGAAACGATTTCCAGATGATCCTGGAAGAGTATACGACTAATGCGGAAAAGCTATTCACGAACTTTCTCAGAATAGCAGGGATCATTTAGGAGGAGGGATAGGCCTTGCAAATACCAGTATCATTGGAAACCGACAGATTGATGATCCGGCGGTACATAGCTGACGACCTTGAAGGTCTGTATCGTTTTTTCAATAACAGAGATGTAACACGTTATACCGACATGCCTTCAAGCCAGACCTATGAAGAAACAAAGGCATTCCTGGATATGCTTATCGATTCATATGATTCGGATGAACCTTTTTTTGCCATGGCGGTATGCAGAAAGACGGACTACGAAGTTATCGGTTCCTGCGGTTTTGCTTCAACGGAATTCCTTCCTGAGACACAGATATACTATGCGATCTCACCAGAGTTCCAGGGGCATGGATATGCCAGTGAAGCCACTGGAAAACTTGTGGAATACATGTTCCTGGTGCTTGATATCAACATGATCTCTGTTTACTGCTCTCCAGCCAACCCTGCCTCACTGAAAGTTGCCAGAAAAATGGGCATGAGCTATCAGGGAACTATACGACAGAACGAAAGGGACGCAGAACATTTTGTACTCACCAGGGAAGATTATCTCTCATGGGGTCAGGAGGTTTTTTAATATTCGAAGCGGAATGCGATGAACTTTTTATAAATTAGCATAATTACAGTAATAAAAATATATAAATATAATTATTAATATATCATAATCCGTTATATATGAAGGTGTACGGATGCAAAAACATAAAAGTAGACGACTTTCTAACAAGACAGCACTTCTCATTATTGCCATAACTTTCATTTGCCTCATAGTCGGTTCACTGCCGACGTCTGCCCAAACCGTTGTGAGTATCGCCCCCTCTAGCCCAACGGTCGAAACGAACCAGGATTTCAGCGTCTACGTCACTATCGAACCGGATACTCCTTTTGTGGGTGCACAGCTGGACATAGACTTCGACTGCTCATTGATGACAGCAAATAGTGTTATGGAAAGAGAGCTGTTCGGAGGAGAACAGACACTACATATTTTCAACGAAGGTACGATCGATAATCAAGCCGGGACGATCAACGGCCTGTACGCGGCCTTACTGGGAGGAACTCAGATAGATGAGAGCGGTGTCTTCGTAGAAGTGGAATTCACAAGCGGCGATCAGGCTGGTTACTCAGACCTCGGCCTTTCAAACCTTATAGTGAGTAATTCTGAGGGTCAGGCCATACCTTTCAGCATTGAGAACGGAGGAATTACGATAATCGATCCCGTCGATGAGACGGGTGAGACAAGTTCCGGCTCCAGTTCAGGAGGCGGGGGTGCCGGAGGAGGAGCAGGATCATCCGAGGATGTTGAGAACATCGGCCTGAAAGAAATAAAAAGTGTCTATGTCACCAGCAATGCGGATATCTCTTACCGGTTTAGTGAACAGGGCAACCCTGTCAATTCCATTTCTTACCATTCCCTTAAGACCGCAGGTCAGATAACAAGTACCATTGAAATCCTGAAAGATACTTCCGCTACTGTTACAGAAACCCCTCCCGGAAAAGTCTACAGGCACATCAACATATGGGTAGGTAAGTACGGGTATGCGACCGAAGAGAATATAGAGGAAGCTGTAATCGGTTTTAGTGTTCCTAAAGAGTGGCTCACAGGCAATGACCTTGATGCCGGTTCCATCCGCATGAACCGGTTCAGTGAAGGAAAATGGAACGAGCTGGAAACCAGCATTGTGGAAGAGAACACCGGTTCAGTTCTCTTTGAAGCCAAAACACCCGGTTTTTCACCCTTTGCTATCACTGCCTCCGAAAACCCTGAACCAGGCATACAGGACAATGAAGCTCTCCTTTCGGATGAAGAGATAGTTGTAGAGGAGAATCCCGAAAGCTCCGATTTACAGGAAGAACCCACGATTGCCGGGGAAACTCCTGAAAAAGCCCAGGGACTGGGTCAGAATTCAGCACTGTTACTGACAATTAGCCTGATTTCGATTGCTATCCTGAGGAAGAAATGATCCTTTCTCAGGAATTATCATATTCTTGTGACAGGTTTTAATAAAAATATATATTCGATAGTGTTCGATAGACATAGGGGATGTCAAATGATAGGGATAATGTCCGACTCACACGATAACGTTGAAGCAATAAAGGGTGCAGTGAAACTCTTCAACGAAAAGAAAGTAAGCGCAGTATTGCATGCAGGAGATATCATTTCACCTTTCACGGCCAGGGCTTTTAAGGAACTTGATGCAAAACTATACTTCGTTTTTGGAAACAATGACGGGGACAGGAATTTGCTCAGACGGATGTTCGGTGATATTGGTTCTGAATGCTGCGAAGATTTCGGAGACCTGAACGTCGAAGGAAAACACATTGCTCTGCTACATGGAATATATGAATCCCAGGTCAGTGCAATAGCTGCATCAGGCCATTTTGAGATAGTGGTCAGGGGACACACTCACGCAGCGGGGGTTAGAGAAGTAAATAAAACCCTTGTTGTAAATCCGGGTGAGACCTCCGGAGTGCTCACCGGAAAAAGAACAGTGGCACTCCTTGGTCCTGAAATTGGTGTACAGATAATGGAAATATAAGGTTTCAGAGCATTTCGGAAACCTTTGAAAGAACCTCTTTCACCTTAGAAGGATCAATATCCAGTTCCTTGTTCTTCTGTATTCCAAGATCGGTCAGCAGAATGTGCCTGTCGATATGGATGCCTGCCTGTTCCATGGTCTCCTTTGCGCAGTTGACAGGACAGCCGTCAATAACTATGATCCTCTCGCACCCCTCTGCCGATCTCAGCAGCCCTGCCCTGCGGCCACCAATGCCCACCGTGCACATCATGTTGCCAGTGCCCATTTTATGCATTTCCACAGCAAGCGCGTTGCTCAATTGACCTACATTTGAAGCTCCTGCGCAGGGAAATATGCCAACGCTGTCGGAACCGCAGGAACATTTTACATTTTCGTTTAGATTTTCAGCCATGATCATGATCTCCTCAGGCAATCCATTTCTTGACATTGTCGACACTCGGGACCTTGCCCGCGATCTTGACATCACCGTCCACGACGACGCCAGGGGTCAGCATCACGCCGTAGGAGAGGATAGTATCCATGTCCTCCACTTTCACGACCTCCGCCTCGATACCAGCTTCAGCCACAGCCTGCTCGACTATCTCCTTTGTCTTCTTGCACTTTGCACAACCGGAACCTAGAATTTCTATTTTCATATTTTCACCTCTATTGAATATCAAATGAATACTTTGATCGCATCGTAGTCACAGGAAGCAACGCAGTCCATGCAATACTTACAGGATCTCATATCCGCAGGGAAGCACTTGCCATCTTTTAGTTCAAGAATGCCATTCTGGCATGTATCCACACAATTTCCGCATCCTGTACACTTTCCATCGTAAACCGCTACAAAGACCATAATATCATTTCCCAGGATTATACAGATATATCCAGATGTATGTTAATTTATCAGTATCCTCTCTTTAATATAGATATCAGTTCTTCTGCATTGGGCATCTTTTCCCGTATACTGCAACAGGTGCTTTCAAGATCATACTCGCAACGTATGATTTCAGTTTCAAGACTTACCGTATCAAAGACAGCACAACTGGCCAGATTATTTCCGTCCCGTGGCTGCCCCACAGAACCCGGATTGATGATCTTAATGCCGTTTACGTCCCTGACCATAGGATGGTGCGAATGTCCCGTGAATATGAAATCCGCATTGACTCCTTTGATCATCCCGGACACCTCGGCATCAGGTGTTTCGGGGCGTATGTATTCGTAATTGGATCGTGGGCTACCGTGAGTGAAATAGAGTCTCTGTCCGTCCAGAACCTTTTCAAGTTTAAAGGGGAGCTGGCGCAGGAAAGCCAGATGATCTTCAGTAAGGGATTCCCATGTGTACTCCCTGGTTGTCGTTGAAAGGTGCTTGTACTTGTAACCGCAACCACAATCTATTCCGGTCCCGACAGCAGCGTCATGGTTCCCAAGCACTGTTTCAATAGCCCTCTCCTGTACCAGTTCAATGCACTCCGCAGGTGACGGGCCGTAATCTGCGATATCACCAAGGCAGAAGACCTCGTCATGCGGCACCTTCAGTACAGCATCAAGGGCCTCTTTGTTAGCATGTATATCGGATATCAATAATAATCTCATTTATTTCACGACCTAGAAGCTGTTACCCAGATAGGCGGCAAACATCATACCGGAGAAAGCGGCTATTATCACTACCAGCGATATGTAGGCCATACCTTTTTTCAGGCCCATTATCCTGTTTATCACGATCATGTTCGGAAGACTTAGGGCAGGACCCGCAAGGAGCATTGCAAGTGCTGGGCCGGCACCCATTCCAAGCAGCGTAAGCGCACTGATTATAGGCACCTCTGTCAGGGTGGAGAAATACATCAGTGCAGCAGATACCGAGGCAATAAAGTAGGAACCTGCGTTTGCTCCGCCCACATATTCAACAACATATTCAGCCGGAATGAGTTCAACGATTATCCCTGCGAAGAACACACCCAGGAGTAGCAGTGGAGCTATCATCTTCACCAGGAACCATGTCTCGCTCATCCAGCTCTTTCTCTCCTCTACTGTGAACCATTTGAATGAGACGTAAACGGTGATAAGTACCAGAGGGATCTCTACCAGCAGCATAACTGTCCATTTCGTGAGTATCTCAGGTGTTACCAGGATGGCAAGCAGCAGTACGAAGAGCCATGCGCTGTGAGCATGCTTTTCCTCACCGAAGGTCTTGATCGCCTTTCGTTCTCCATTGCTTTTTTCAAACAATAGCGACATTGTAAGACCTATAACGATTGAAAGGGTTATGGCCGCAATAGCCCTTGCGACACCCAGGTCATAGCCCAGGATCTTGGCGGTGTACACAATTGCAAGAATGTTTATTGCAGGAGCTGAGAACAGGAAAGTTGTGGCGGGACCAATACCCGCACCTCTCTTATATATACCTGCGAACAGTGGCAGGACCGTACAGCTGCATACTGCAAGCAGACAGCCTGAAACCGCTGCGACCGAGTAGGAAACATACTTTGGTGCATCCGCCCCGAAGAACTTAAGCACCGATTCTTTCGAAAACAGGGATGCAATGGCACCTGCCAGGAAAAAGGCAGGGATCAGACATAGAAGTACATGCAGAGCGAGGTACTCCTGCAGCGATGCAATACCAACGGATATTAGGTGCGTTATATAGGGATCCATCGTTTCAAATAATGTTGAAACCGTATATATAGGTTGTGGTTTCAAATCTTTTTGAAATACTAAATGGTTTTATCCTCAAAAACAAATTAAGAAACATGTCGTTCAAACCTATAGGAAAAGTGATCAACTTTGCAGATGAAGAGACAATGGAACTGCTCGCATTGTGGAAAGAAGCCGTCAGCGAGATCGAGCTGAACAAACATGCTCATGCGTCATCCTACATATCCGAGGAATATTCACATTACATCGTGGTCCATGACCCTCTTGAGATGGAATTCCCACATAAGAGAGACGAGTGGAACAAAAGGTTCTGCCGTGAGACCGGGGTTTCTATTGTCAAACTCGTGAAACATGAAAACAACAGGTTATATTTCAGGGGCCTGCTTGCTGCAAACAACTCCGTAGTATACGGGATTTTGCCTTACACGGAATTTGATCACCAGGAAGCAACATATCCGATCCAGGGAATGGATAAACTCAAGAGAACGGTCTTTGCTGAGGTCATACCACTTGTCAAAGGAAAAAATGTCCTGGATGTCGGATGCGGACTCGGGGCAGCAGCCATGGAGATAGCACGGCAGCATGCTTCAGCACATGTCCTTGGAATAGACCTGCTGGAAGGAATGATCCGTCAGTGCGGTTTCAATGCTGAGATATACGGAATAGACAATGCTGAGTTTGAAGCTGCAAGTGTTTACAATCTCCCTTACGAAAGCAAGCGATTCGACAATGTAACATGTTTCTTTATGCTGCATCACCTCGATGACATTCCCAGAGCTCTTAAGGAAATTAAAAGGGTCCTTGCTGATGGAGGAAAAGTATTTGCAGCCGAGCCTTTGAATCATCATCATGGCACAAAGAGAGAAGGAAATGACTGGGTAAAGCTCTTTGAAGAGGCGGGCTTTTCAGTTGTTTCCAGAAATATCAGCAAGGCTGCTTTTGTAGAAGCAACAGCTGAAAAATAACTTATTTTGGAGGAATCGGGTGCTTCGCACCCGACCATATAGAGCCTGCGTGCACATTCCATACGAAGGTAAACTGCAACATTTGTGATCAGAAGTGAATGTACACTGATGTTACAAACAACTATTTTTGTAACACTATTTCTACTAGAGTTTTATCCAATAAATAGATTATGGACATGCTTTCATATCACAAAAGTAACACTGTATTCAAAAACATAATCGAAAGGTTAAAATATGCCCCACGCTAACGAATAACACCATCTTTTAAGGAGACCTAAAAATGTTAGGAATAAAGGGCCCACAAATATGGATCGCATATGTGTTATGCTTCCTGAGTGCGATAGGTTGTATTATTTATGGCGCTTTAAAATGGAATGAAGGATCGGAAGAAGATGCATGTGGTATAGTCAGGACAACTGCCAGACCGGAAGAGGAGGCTTACTGATGGCAGTAAGTACACCGATTCTCGGCATTGCCGTGCTCATCTACATGATAGTAGTGTTCTACCTGGGCTGGTTGGGATATAAACAGACCAAGGACACAGACGACTATATGCTGGCCGGTCGCAAAGTGAACCCGCTGGTTCTGGCACTGTCCTACGGAGCGGCATTCATAAGCACTTCAGCCATCATAGGTTTTGGAGGATATGCAGGCGCCTTCGGAATGGGCGTACTCTGGCTAGTGTTCATGAATATATTCGTAGGTATATTCATAGCATTTGTAGTATTCGGTTCAAGGACAAGACGTATGGGAGTCAATCTCGGAGCAGTCACTTTTCCGGAACTTATCGGAAGAAGGTTCCAGTCCCGTTTCATACAGGGATTTGCCGGTGCACTGATAACCATTTTCATGCCTTTGTATGCAGGAAGTGTACTCATAGGAGGGGCACGTTTCATGGAAACAGCCCTGAACATTGAATATAACAGCGCAGTTATCATTCTTGCAGTTATCGTAGCCGCTTACGTCATAACCGGTGGACTTATCGCAGTTATGTATACCGATGCCCTCCAGGGAGGACTGATGTTCATCGGCATGGCAATCCTTTTCGTTCTCACATATACCAGGCTCGGTGGTGTTGTGGAAGCGCACCAGTCCCTTACCGACATGGCATACCTCGTACCTGAGAACCTGGCAGCCATAGGACACACAGGCTGGACCTCCATGCCGGAGTTTGGTTCATCCGTCTGGTGGACACTGATCTCCACAATTGTACTTGGTGTCGGGATCGGTGTGCTCGCACAGCCACAGCTTGCGGTAAGGTTCATGACCGTGAGGAACACACGCTCACTCAAGAGAGCTGTGCTTTCAGGAGGGCCTTTCATCTTTATGATGGCAGGGGTAGCATATGTGGTCGGTGCACTTTCAAACGTATATTTCTTCGACACCAGAGGAATGATCTCACTGCAAGCTGCAGGTGGCAATATCGACCTGATAATGCCGGAATACATCAACAGTGCAATGCCTGACTACTTCGTTATCTTCTTCCTTTTGACATTGCTTGCAGCCGCCATGTCAACATTGAGCTCCCAGTTCCATACCATGGGAACAGCCATAGGACATGACTTCTATCGTGAATTCATCATGAAGGGAAAGGTCGCCAAAACAATTAATATCACAAGGGTGGGAATCGCGACGACCATACTTATCAGTGTAGTGCTGGCCTATATACTCCCCATAGGGATAATCGCAAGGGCAACGGCAATATTCTTCGGGCTCTGCGCTGCAGCCTTTCTCCCAATGTACACAGGAGCACTCTTCTGGAAACGCATGAACAGACAGGGAGCAACAGCAAGTCTGCTTGTCGGAACCTTCAGCAGCCTTTTCTGGCTCACCTTCGTGCATGCAAAAGAAGCAGCACCCCTTGGTATCAGCCAGGCCCTGTTCGGTGTCGATACAATACTTACCGGTACGTGGACAGTAGTGGACCCGATCCTTGTTGCAACTCCCCTGGCATTCCTTACTGCCATCGTTGTAAGTCTGGCAACAAAGCCGGATTCCCCGGAACACATTGAGATGTGCTTTAAATACTAAGTTTACAGGCAGGAAACTGCCTTTTCTATCTTTGTTGCAATTTTGTTTTCGCGGTTTAGCCTTGTCCCATAGTGATTATAGGGAATTGTCATTTCCATAGATTTAAATAATGGTGTGTGATAACATATATCACGGATAGAACATCACGATTTATAATGACTAAAAAAGGAGATGAAAAATGCTTGGAATCGATGACCCGCAAATATGGATCGCATACGTATTATGCTTCCTGAGTGCGATAGGTTGTATTATTTATGGCGCGTTGAAATGGAATGAAGGACAGGAAGAAGATGTCTGCGGTACAGTCAAAACGACTGTCAGATCGGATGAGGAGGCTTCCTGATGGCAGTAAGTACACCGGTACTCGGACTTGTAGTCCTGATCTACATGATGGTCATTTTCTATCTTGGATGGCTTGGATACAAGAAGACAAAACTGACCGAGGACTACATGGTCGCAGGCAGGCAGATACACCCTTACATCCTGGCTGTTTCATATGGAGCCACCTTTATCAGCACTTCCGCAATAATAGGGTTTGGTGGTGCGGCAGGTGCACTCGGTATGGGCTTACTGTGGCTGGCTTTTATGAATATCTTAGTAGGTATCTTCATAGCGTTTGTAGTATTCGGCAAGAGAACCCGCCGTATGGGTTTGAAGCTGGATGCCGTCACATTCCCTGAACTTCTTGGAAAAAGATACCAGTCCCGTTTCATACAGGGATTTTCCGGAGCACTTATTGGTATATTCATGCCCCTTTACGCAGGCATTGTCCTGATAGGAGGTGCAAGGTTCGTTGAAACGACATTGAATATAGACTACGATGTTGCTGTGCTTATTCTTACTGTTATCGTTGCAGCCTACGTTATAACAGGTGGGCTTATTGCAGTTATGTATACAGACGCCTTGCAGGGAAGCCTCATGTTCGTTGGAATGGCATTCCTGCTTGTATTCACCTATATCAAACTTGGAGGCATCAATGCTGCACATTCGGCACTTACGGCGATGAATGGCATGGTGCCTGAAAGTCTTGCAGGAGGAGGACACCTTGGATGGACTTCCATGCCTGCATTCGGATCGCCAATATGGTGGACCCTGGTATCAACACTGGTACTCGGTGTGGGAATAGGAGTACTTGCACAACCCCAGCTTGCGGTAAGGTTCATGACCGTCAAGAACGACAGAGCTCTTAACAGGGCCGTACTTGTCGGAGGACCGTTCATCCTCATGATGACAGGTGTGGCTTTTACAGTAGGTGCGCTTTCAAACGTCTACTTCTTTGAGAACCTCGGACAAATTTCAGTTGTAGCTGCAGGCGGGAATACCGACCTGATAATGCCTGAATTCATCACCAGCTCAATGCCGGACATTTTCGTGGTCCTGTTCATGCTGGCCCTGCTTGCTGCAGCTATGTCAACACTGAGCTCACAGTTCCACACCATGGGAACTGCAATAGGACATGACTTCTATCGTGAGTTCGTTAAAAAAGGCGAACTCGGTCAGACCATAAACGTCACCAAAATAGCCATAGCCCTTACCATCCTTGCAAGTGTCGTGCTTGCATATGTCTTGCCGCCCAGCATAATTGCAACTGCTACCGCAATATTCTTCGGGCTCTGCGCTGCTGCCTTCCTGCCAATGTACACAGGCGCGCTCTTCTGGAAGCGCATGACCAGGGAAGGCGCTATCGCCAGTTTACTGGTAGGAACTTTCGGTAGCCTGTTCTGGCTTGGGTTCGTGCACGCAAAGGAAGCGGTGCCTCTTGGTATCAGCCAGGCTATCTTCGGAAAGGCTACTCTGCTAACCGGCACGTGGACAGTAGTGGATCCGATCCTCGTTGCAACACCCCTGGCCTTCATTGCTGCGATAGTAGTGAGCCTGGCAACAAAACCGGTACCAATGGATCACCTTGAGAAGTGCTTTGAAAAATAGATTTACAGCGTGTGGGCAGAAAAGCCCACAATCCTTTTTTAAAAACAAACAGACATTGTTGTAGATTATTTTTAATCTGCAGGTAAGGAATAAGAGCGAAGCTATCAGATAAAAATTTCATCATAATAAACCGCCCATTCAATAGCTTTCAGAGCGCAATTCCTTCTCCTTCCTATGGATTAACTCTTCAAACTCTTTCCTATATTTCAGCGTATCAGGATGTGAAACAATCTTCTTGTCTTTATACTTAAAAATAACATAATACAATGGCCAAATAAATATGAAAAGAAAACTGGGGAAAGCTATAATAAAACAATATCGATGCCATGGAGAATCAGAAGGACATATGATCCATGCGAAATATGTTGCAGCAATAAAAACTATCAAAAGATATGGAAGACCAAGTAGATGCCAATTTTTAAAGCCAGCAGCTGCGAACCACAATAATTTTGTTTCAAACCCATCTTTTTCAAAAACTATGTTAACAGAATCAAAAAATACATGATTATTTTCTTTTTTATTATAAGTAGATACACTAATTTCCGTAATTCCATATATATTTTCGATTTTCTTCAACGGATCGTAATCTTTATACTTGATATCATCTTCTGTCTCTCTACCAAGTTTTATTGTCTTATGGCCCATTGTCCAGTAAAAATCACAGATAGTGTACACTAGTTTTTCTTTTGAAATTTTAGTGCTGAGATTTAAATCGGAATCATACATAAGATAATCCATAAGTGTACACCATTGCTGTTTATTAGTATAGCTATAAGCTTGTGATAAATTACCTCCTAAATAAGCTTTTTAGTTTATTTGATATTGTTATTTTGACACTACTCACATATTTTGAAACTTTAGATGTAGTACTTCTTATAGTCAATGAAACTTTAGCTTTAGTACTGCTTCCCCGCTTTACTGCATCCCCCAGTCATGTTCCTCCAGCAGTATTTTCTACAATCGTCTCATCTTTTCAGGAACAAAATGACATCATTTTAAAACTTGCCTAATTACTCCTTCCCGCTTTTATCTCAAATTTAGAGCAGATTGCTAAGTCGATGCTGACCTTCAGAGAAATGCAGTAAATCAGGTAGATGAGTGCTTCAACATCGGGAATTCAATCGGCAATAAATTGGAACTATCAAAATTGAGTTACCAATAGGAAAATGATATCAGTAAATTCAAATGGACAAACTACTTCAAAAAATGAAAAGCATAAAACAATACATCAACCATAAGGTATTGATTCTTGAAAAAATGGAATAATTCCCGTAGTTCGACGGGATGAAAACATGTAAGTTCAACTACATAACAATCGAAAATCAAATTAGATTATGAGGAAGGCAAAAGTCATATGACGAGAACTAGAGGGGATATATGTTTTTATAATTATAATCGACTTTTGCCTATGGTACTTTCGACATGATGAAATATAAACCTAACCATAGGAACTTGGAAAAGGAGAGGGCAGTTACGTATTTTCAGACCTGAAGTCTACCTGAAGTCTGATACTCTCATTTACCGCCATCACTATTACATCGGCCCCTGATAGGGATTTTACACAAGATACAAAAATATAAGGGTCCTGCTTTATTTTTTCATAAGTATTATAATGCATTGGAATCGCTATTTTTGGACGCAACATGCCTACTGCAAGTGCGGCATCCCGGGCATCCATGGTATACCGCCCGCCTATGGGAACTATGGCAACATCCGGATGATAGAGTTCACATATCAGTTCCATATCCCTGAAAAGGCCTGTATCCCCTGCATGGTAGACTGAAACATCTCCTGCACGGATGATAAAACCTGCTGCTTTCCCTCCGTCAAAGGTATGACCGGATTCATCTATTGAGGAAGAATGACATGCGTCGGTCATTGTGAAGGAGAATCCACCAATGTCGATGGTTCCTCCTATGTTCATCCCTTCGGTAAGTACACCCTTTGATCTCAGATACTGGGAGAGTTCATGGATACACACGACCTTGCAACCAGTCCTCGTGGCAAGCTCAACAGTATCACCCAGGTGATCACGGTGACCGTGGGTCACAGCAATGACATCGGGTTTGAGTTCGGAAACTGAAATTGTTGCCGCAGGATTATCGGTTATGAAAGGGTCGATAAGAACCTTCTTGTCATACATGATCTCAAAACAGGAATGACCAAGCCATGTTAGCTTTACATCCTTCATGAACACAGATAATCCTTCTATAAAATAATAATTTTGTGTCAGAATGATTATATCCCTGGGGCAAAATATACAAATTGGATTTATGGAAATTGGAATTGTTGTCCACGGACCGGATATTGTGGATTCCGGAATGGCGCACAGGATTATTCAGATACTACAGGGTTTTGGAAGGACGACTTCCAGGATGGCAGGCACCATCGGCAAGACTGCAGTACTTGATGCCCATCTGGAAGGATCTATAGATATAGCTGCGTCACTCAAGCCAAGTGAGTGCATTGAAAAATTCTTCCTTACAAAGGATGTCGTTCTTTTGCTGAACCATGGGAAGACCATTGATAATGGAAGGATATTTGCCAGTATCGTGATCTCAAAACTCAAAGACAGGAATAAGAAACCACTTATCCAGATAGAAAGTCCGTCAAGTCCCAACGGAGAGGTCATTCCATGGAACAACAGTTCAGAGGTCCTCGCAAATGAAATATCAGAGCTGCTTGGAATTCGCCTGTCCGGTGTACCGGATGTGGTCATGCCCATACGGATAGAGGACCACGGCCACAGGATTATCAGGAAGATCTACGGAGTGCATCCGGGTGAAAAGATACTAATAAACGGCATCATTGTGGGCCAGGCGATATCAGAAGACATACATATTGTCACTGAAAACGGATTCATTACTGATATCAAAGGAGCGCGCATAAAAGAACATGGACTGGAGAAACTTCATAGCTATGAGAAAAATGAACCTATAGATATCACAAAGTGCTGGGTGAAAAGTGGTCCCCTGAGAAGCAATAATTTCTCAGTGCGGCGGCAAATAAATACCACGACAGAAACCGGTAATGACACCCATGAAAGAGAAGTATCACCGGCAACCACTGTAAAGGCAGTAATTATCGATCATGAGGCCGAAAGGTCTTTTGAACTTGCTGACGGCGCGCAGGTGGCAATAACCATAGGCGACGATACAACCGAGATAGCAGGTGACATTCTTTTCAGGTTGGATATACCCATAATCGGAATAACTGACGGGGATCTCGATGGTTTTTCCCACAGGAAACACATCTATCCGGGTTCGGTGATATTCAGGGTCAGGGAAGGGTATGATGACATTATCGGCAGGAAGATCAGATCAGAGATATTCGAAGGGCGCAACACTGGCTCTTTTACTTCCCTTTTTGAAATACAGGAGCGGATCCGGCTTCTGGTTAACAGGTACATTAAATTCAGTATAAATTATTAATTTTTTCTCACTTTAATTATGAGCATATATAACTTTAAATATAATAATTGCATACTATGTTATAGAGCTCTGTTATGAGCAAGATATAATAAGGGGTTATTATGAAAGACTATGAAGTCAAAATACTGGATGACACAGACTATAAGTTCATTGAAGCTTTGAAAAGTCTGGGCATGTCAAGAAACGTCGCAACAACACTCACTTACCTCTCTAATGTGCAGGAAGCTTCCTCACAGGAAATCGAGATGAGTACCGGACTCAGGCAGCCTGAGGTCAGTGTTGCTATGAGACAGATGCGCGAAAGGAACTGGATCGATATCCACAACAAGAAAGCAATTGGCAAAGGCAGACCTACCAAGATCTACAAGCTCTCTGCACCAGTTGAAGATATCATCAAACACTATGAGCGCAAGATCATAGAAGATACAAAAACAACGATGGATGCAATTACTAAACTGAAGAACATCACACGTAAAATGTGATGACTCCAGTTGTGCCCGGTAATATTCAACCCTGGGATGCTATGCACATTATGGTTAAGTTGCCGGACACGGCCATTCCATCAAATGGAACGGCCTGCCCTTCTTTTAAAATTAATACTGTTTCCTGATTTATATCAAGCATTTCCAGTACTTTTTCGTATGTAGTGCCTTCCGAAACCTCCAGCTCCTGGCCGGAAGCATCGGAATTGAGTAATTCAATGTTCAATCTTATTTTCAATCTGCGGTTTCACCACCTTCAGATCTCAGGTCATCGAGGTTTTCTTGAAGAAGTTTTTCATCGAGTTCTTCATTTTTCTTTTCGCCCTTACGTTCATAACCTCTTTTCTGGAACTTTGACATACTAAAGCACCTCAAATATCATCTGTTTCGATAGGCTTTAACCCTTTCGGGACCCAGAGGCAAAAAGAGATCATTCCTTATTATATGTGAAGATCTATGGACAATACATGCAGTTTTCCCCGAAGATTTCAGTTGTCCACCAGTATATTAATATTATATTAGGAATAAGTTAAAATGCAGAAACAGCAGCTGAGCCATACATATGAATAATGGAAGAAAAATTCAGCTATCCGAAGATTTCCTGAAAGCACTTGAAGGTAAAAGCTCCCTTTTCCTGTATAACGGAAAAGCGAAAATACCTGAAAGTCTAAAAGACCTTGTCCTGCACCGCCTTGATCTTTTTGATGGTACAATGGTCCATATGTATTATAATGAGCCCTCTGAGATCATGAGAGGGATAGTCGATCAGCAGATAATACCACTTGGTATTTCACGGAATTTAACTACTACAATGATCAAACTGAGAAGACTGATCATGGACAGAGATTACTTCATACTCCTTGACAGCCTGGAAGAGCTGACACTGGAAGTTGGCATGAAGCCATGTTCCAGGTTCCTTTCAGTACTTCTGAAAAGAAGCAGAGTACAAGAAGGAACTATTATCTCTTTTTTCAAAGTCGATCCCTTAAGTTCCAGTTCAGAGCACCATATTACCAGGTCATTTGACAACATTTTCAATATAGATGAAAATGGAATCCTTAAACAGGATAATAATAAATTGTCATGTACGGACACCTCATCGTCAGATAATAAAGCATCTACAGACTCAAACGTGAGCAACGAGATGGAAAAAATAAAGGATATATTCAGGCTGACACCTGAAGAACAGGAAGAACTGGATAAGATCGTCGGTGATAGCATCAGGGAATTCAGTATTTCCTGAAACCTTAACGACTGTAGACTGATAATGATCAGAAAATCCTGCGAAAAGCTCACACGAGCTTTTCGGCAATGGCTTTTAACTGCAAACAATACTCACATTCAGGCTCTTCTTCCATGACAAGCTTTCTTGACCAGGCACGAGCAACATAATCATCAAAGGTTATCGACCCCAGCAGGTTGGTGCCAAGCTTACTGCTGAAATCCTTGATCACTTCTTCGATCTCCTTTTGCTTGTCCTTGGGCGTCCTGTTGAAAAGCAGATTCGCCCTGGTGCCTAACTTGTCTGCCATACTGGAAAGTATATAGGTTCCCCGTATATCCTGCACATCAACAGTGGAGATGATCGTAGCCTTATCCACAAGATTCATTGTCAACAGACTGGAACGGTTTATACCCGGGCTGCAGTCGAAAAGTAAATGGTCGATCAAAAGCTCCCGTTGCAGGACATTTATGAGCTCAGACATCTTTTCCCTGGCTTCTGACGGTGTATTGAACAATGAAGAGATATCTTCCTCACATGCCCTCGTAGGCACTATGTAGAGTTCAATGTCATTGTGCTTATAGACAATATCATTCGCCCTGCACGTACCCTGCAGGAAATCTATGAGCGTCATATCATATTTGATATCAAAGAGTGAGTGAATGCCAGGACCATTCACGTCCGTATCCACGATACAGACCTTCTTACCGCCCTTTGCAAGCAAAACCCCAAGGTTTCCTACAAGAGTTGTCTTTCCCGTGCCTCCTTTATACGAATGGAAACTTAACAGCATGCTTTTCACCCCAGTAGCTGGTCAAGCTTGTCCTCTACTTCCTCGACCGCCGACCAATAACTATCCTTTTCTTGTGCAGCCTTTTTCTTCATCGAATAGTATATCTTCTTACCTTTTCTCTCCCTCTCGAGCCAGCCACCTCTATATAGTTCGTTGAGATATTTGTTCTCGATGGACCTGTGCCTTCTGGTGACAAGACTTACCTCATCAGCAGTGCAGGACTCTAATTTCGAAACGGCAAACAATGATTTACGTATGGAATCAGGAACTGTAAGAAAGACAGCCATTTTGTCTTCAATCGGTGGAGAAGAGTACGTTTCAAGTTTCGAAAGACGCGACTCCATTAATTTTAAACGTTTGTCAATATCATACAGATACTCCAGAATATCAGTATTACTTTGTGGATCAGACATGATTATCAACACGATACAGTGATGTTTCTACTCTTTATCAAATTTAATAGATGTGATAATATATAAGTCTACGTAATTTGTGCACATTGTAGCAGTAAACTGACCAAAAACAATATTTGAATCTTTTTGCAGTTCGACAAATATATAAATAATTACAGCGTATCAAAGGCGGGAGGTTGCAATGAGAAGTTCATCTTTTATAAGAGGATTGGATGAAATTCTCTATGGAGGGTTCATTCAGCCATCTACGATTCTTATGGCAGGGAGCGCAGGCTCCGGAAAGACCAATATCTGCCTGCAGTCACTTTTCGAAGCTGCAAAACAGGGTGAGAACTGTGTATACATATCACTGCTTTCCGAATCAAGGACGAAGATAATCCGGTCACTTTCGTCGTTTAGTTTCTTCACAGAGGATATCCTCGATTCCGGAAAACTCAGGATCTGCCCTATCAGTGCAGATACCATTTCCAAGGGCGATTTTTCAATATTCGAATATATAAATGAGTATGTTCTTGATACATCACCTTCAAGGGTCGTCATTGACCCGATAACTATCCTTGCCGAAATAGACAGCACCTTTGAAGAAAGGCAGTTCAGAGGCTGTGAGCTCAGGACATTTGTCCAGAACCTTTTCTATGAGTTTGAGGAAAGAAATGTCTTGCTGATGCTAACCGGAGAGATACCTGAAGGAGATGTTAGTTCCAGCACCTGGTCCTATATGGTTGACACGATCTTTGAACTTAAAAGGAAAAAAGAAGGAAAGAATATCCATCGGTATCTCGAAATTGCCAAGACCAGAGGAAGCGATTTTATTGCAGGTGAACACCCATTCAGGATTGACTCCCACGGAATAAGCCTGATCAGGAATTGCAGGTAACAAAAAAGCAAAAGAACACAATTGAGATTTTCAACAATTGAGACCGTCCAGTTCACGGTGGCTATGCTTCTTGATGATATTGTTCAGCCTCATACGTACTGTTTTTAATCTCTCCTCACTGGTAGAGTAGGACAAAATCGCGACTATCTGGTCTATCATGAAATGATAATCACGTTCTGTACCCGAATCCCTGAGCCTTTGCAGTGCATCCTCTGATATCTCCTGAGTCCAATCCGCATCACTGTAGTAGATCTTGTCCTCTACTTCCAGTTTTTTCCTGGCAACGTTATTGTTAACCCTTACAAAGATAAGTTCAACTATGTGCGGGTCACCCACAAACTCATTCATGAACTGCATTATATCCATGACCACCTCAAAATAAGGGATCTCAGGATTCTCGCACTCCTTGAACAGCTGGGAGATCTCCCGACGCATATTACTTTCAATTGGTTCTACAAGATCCCTTACAATTTCATCAATGACCTTTGAGCATTCTTCCACACTGGTTTCAGAAGATACGGAGTGAGAATTTTTTACCTGAACGTTATACTTCCCACAATAAGTTATCAATTCTTTACGTAATCTCAAAATATCCAGGTTCATAAAATACCACACTATCTTTTTAAGGATTGGCTATGAAATTCTCCAGGAAAAGATGCATTTCCTTCAGGAGCTTTCCATCAAGCAGATGACTGGAATTCGTAAGAAGGGCCTCAAACTTGATAATATCTTTTTTAGTTATCGATTTTCCCATGTTCGATCTGAATATGAGGGATTCATAGGAATCAATCAGTTCAGGCATTACCATGCGTGGATAGTTACCTGCGATGGTCTTCAGAAGAATCCTTGCTTTGGGATATGAAAGAAGCAGGTAGCCCTTATAGCGTGCTGATACCGTACAATCATTGTCGCTTATCGCCTCAAACATAAGCTTCTCTCTGAAGAAGCGGGCAGCTCCAGCATTGTCGGGCATGGTTATGACATTTGACTTCAGGCACTCTACCGCAATTGCAAAAAGCAATCTGCCAATTCCGATATGCCTGAAGGATGGATGGACCTCTATACTTCGAAGTAAGTAGACAGACCGTTTTATAACGTTTTTCTTTCCCCTGTGTGTTCTTTCGACATTATCCGCAATCTTTTCAAATCGAGCAAAACCTAAAAGCCTGTTCTGCTCACCTACGGCTGCAAACAGAGCATGTCCTGAACTCACGGACCTTTTAAGAAGAAACTCATAGGGCATGCCGAACTTCTTATGGAAATAATTAAAACCGGATGCATTGGCCAGGCCAACTTCAATGACCAGATTGTCCACAACGGACTCCGAACCTATCAACCCGTAGGAGGTACTTCCGGCCCTATGCAATACAGACATACCATCGAGAGACATGTTAATTCCATTTGTGATTCAGACGTTTACCAGTTCGGTCAATGAAAAATATGTGTACCTGCCTTTCTTAAAAGACGTTAAGAACTGTGTTTTTTCCATATGTTCTACAATAGCAGAGAGTTCATCAAAGTCAATCGTGCAACCCTTTGAGTTTATCTGGTTCTCAAGCTGTTTCAGAGTTACAGGTCCAAGATTGGACAGTTCTTCAATGATCAATTGTTCATAGCTGCCAATTGTCGTTTCTTGATCGGCGTTCTTCACAGGTTCCCCGGAAACTTCGACATCAGTATCAACTGACCTGGAATGTTGTAAAACTTCCACCTGCTCACGTAATTGCATGAGCTCAGCCTGAATACTGTTGACAAATTCGATACTCACCATCGACTGCTGTTGTTGTTGTATTGATACAAGTGATCCCTTCAGTTCTTCCCTGAATGCGACAATTGAATCTGAAATACCAAGAAGCTCGGTGCGGTCTGCTTTTGATTCCAGGCCATCTTCGAATCTTGACATGTCCGTATCCGGAACCTGTATGTTAGCTGGGTTCCCCAGGCTGCCGGATGAAAGGGCCGATGACAGAGTATTGTTCAATTTCTTCAATGCCTTTGTATGCAGATTGACAGCCTTTGCAATATCCTGTATCTTGCTGCCCATATCCTCGATATTCGCAGAGTTCGACCTGATATTGTCCAGTTGAGTATTCTGCAGTTCAGCGATGAATCTCATATTTTCACTCAGGTTGGAAAGTTCAGCTGTAGCATTGTTTATCTCCGACCACATACTGTCAATGGACCTTTCATGGGATACTACCTTCTCAACAGTATATTCGCGACTTCCGGTCTCTACAAAGGACCGGAAATCCTGTGAACTGTAATTTGGAACATGCTGTGACAAAAGCTTGAATAACTCGATATAGGTTGCATGAATCTGTTTTACAGAAACAAGCTTTGCTGAAGTTGCTTCTGAAAGGCCTTTCACATGGAAAACCCCGTTCTCGAACCTGAAAAAATCGACTCCGGCACTGAAATTACGCACTTTGTCCCTGGTACTTTCAACAATCTCAGCGGATTCCCTGTCACCGAAGATGTTCAGCATTGCATGGTACAGGTCATTCAGGGTTTTTGCATATGTAATCTCAAGTACATCGGGAGGAACCTTTGCAGCATCAAGTATCTCGGCACTGATAGAATCCTCTGCTTTCACGACTCTTCTTAGCCGTTTGGAAAAAACATCAAAATCCTTTCTCAATTGTTTGAATTCAGTCAGATCGGATCTTGTTGAGAGCTCACCTTTGATCGATGATATTGACTCTGACTGTTCAGCTAAGTTTATATTTACTTTATCCTGGAGTTCTGCAAGCCTGGTTTCCAATTCCAGATACTTATCTTCCAGCCCGGAATAGGGTGTATCATGAATAGATAATTGTAATTCTTGAGAGCCTTCCATAGTTTCACACTCATCAGCCCCTCCCTGCTCCACCTCATCAGGAACAGAGAGGCACTCATCGGCTTTGTCATCATTCTCATACCCGGATGTTTCCGATTCCGGGCTATCGATATCATTTTCAACTGGTTCCTGAACATTATCGGGATCTGCCTTACCAGCACATTCCCAGCCAGGCATATCCATTGGTTCCGCACTTGTAACCGGTTCAGCATCCAGACATCCATAACCTGCCCCAAGGAACTTTGAAACATCCTGAAATGAGACATCTTCCCTGCTGGATGGTATAGCCACCCCATCATCAAGATTCGCTACCACATCATCAGCTTTCGGATAGCATTCGGAAATGACATCATTTTCATTGTTCACTAAGGCACCTCATACAAATGACTCTAGTTTGTGTTTAATGTCAGGTATCCATTCGGCTTCACACATATCAGCAACATAATCACCATGGAGCGGACGGATCTGATCACGGATTATCATTTCCAGCAATAAAGGCCAGAGGTCTTCGGTCATCCATTTGGGAGACGAGGCTATTTCATTGAAGGCCATTGCAAGTACCTGCTCAACCTCACCCCTGCCCATTACACCTGTTATCTTCTCCTTGATGTCGGCAAGTATCTTCATGTTCTTTTTATACTCGGATGACTGGGTATACATCTCATTGAACACGATCTTTGCGAGTTCCCGTAATTCGGAAGCAACCTCATCGGAGTAATTTGCCAGCTGGTCATTTGTCATTGGACGCTGCTCGAATATGTGTTGTACGACCTGTCTTGCAACCTCGATCTTGTGCATGTCTTCCGAAAGATCGGCCTTTCCCGTGAAAAGGGAGATCAAAAGAGCTCCCTTGCCCACGGATGAAAATATCACGGTCCCGAAATCATATTCAATGACGGACCGACGAAGACCCATTGCAAGCTGTTGACTTACATGGAGCAGATTGTGACTTATCAGGTTCGTCAGTTCAAATATCTTAGGGCCTATGCTCTCGGGAATATATGAAGCATATATCCTGCCATCAGCACCTGCAAATAATAATACGTCGACCTCACTGGCCTTGTAGGTTCTCTTCAACTGTGAGACCAGGGCAAACTTCAGAAGAGATACGTCTTCCAGATCATCCTTTGTCTTTTTGGCCACCAGCTTCACCGTACCTTGATATGTTACTGTATCAGTTCTTCCAGTTCACGCAGATCATCGATCTCTATGAGGCCTTCTTCCTCAGTATCCGTTGCGATCTCATCAGTCAGATCAGGCATTGGAACTTGAGATTCTTTTGCAGTTAACTCTGCCACGTCAAGTTGTACATCTGAAGGCATGCTCTCTTCCTTTCTCCGGGCGATCTCATCTTTTGTGAGCGCATCGGTAAGGCCCTGAGATTCGAAGAATATCTGCAATGTCTCTTTCGGTGAGAATGGATATGACCAGTTCTCCTTAACGTAAGCAAGACGCTCCAGTACTGTTTCATTGGCTCCAAGATCAGCTGCTGTCCTGATAGCCTTATCGAACAGGTCATCATACTTGCGCATATCCTCTGCAGAGACCAGCGGAGTAGTCCTTACTACAACCCCGATGCCACGCACAAAGATATACGGGTAGACTTCCTCGCCATGTCTTGTGGCACGCATCTTCACTATCTCAAGCGCCCTGTTGAAAGCACCGCCGATGGGCCGGTATGTGAGATGCACCGCGCCGTCTGACATGTATATGGGAATGAGCACATCCTCACCGATGGTTTCACCGGGTGCTGCGTGTTCCTCGGTTGTTATCAGAACAGGACCCAGTTGTTTCATAGTATAGAACAGTTTAGTGATCATCTCACGCTGTTCCTGTTTATCGTTGATAGCCCATGTAAGAGGTGTCAGGGGATCAATTACAACACGCGTCTTAACGGAGAAGTTCTTATTAGCTTCAACCAGTGCCGGCAACTGTTCATCCACGAGCTTTACAAAATCCCTGCCTTTGGAGTGAAAGAAAAACAGTTCTTTCTCATAGAACCTGTCAAGGTTAAAGCCAAGCATCCTTGCTTCACGCAGGATCTGTTCCGGCGGTTCCTCCATACTGATATACAGGGCATTCTCTCCATGCTCCAGCCCATATGTGAGATATTGCATGGCGAATGTCGATTTCCCGGTACCGCTCGAACCTACTACAAGCAATGTGGTGTTATCACGGACGCCTCCCTCGATGACCCTGTCAAGACCTGCGATGCCTGTCGGTATTCTTACTTCCTTGCTCATTCCAATCCCTCCAGATCAATTGAGTCAGCTTCAAATTGCATCATATCACCTTTCTCGATCGCCAGGATCAGGGATTCGTTACTATCAAAAGGAAAACTTTTCTCGATATATATCGATTCAATTGCAGAACCCATCACAAGCATATGATCACTTATGTCGATCCAGCCCACATCGTTCTTTTGTAATACGTTCTTTAGCAGCACATTGTTATTATCACGATCGATCTTCACACATAATCCTCTGTAATGCGAAGTTCTGGTGATCACACGAACATTTACATCGATGAAATCCGGGAGATCGTCGTCAATTGAATCTTTTCTGAAACCTGGCATTTTTGAGCCTCTTAATTTTTCTTCATTTTAGCCATGAGTTCGGCAAAACTATCTACTTTCTTGGCCTCTTCCTGTAAGTTCGGGTTTTCCTCGTTTGCTACCTTTTCTACCAGCTGGACAGGTGCTGCCGAAGCACCCTGTATCTTCTGTGCCATTTCACCGAACGCTGCCCCAAAGGTACCATGCTTTGCAGCAACAGCAGCAATCTCTTCCTGTGTTTTCCAGGGAGGATCGAATATCTTCTCCTGGACCTTCATATTCCCTGCAAACTGCATGTAGGCGTTTCCAATCTCTGAGAGCTTGCCGTTATCCAGTAATTTATATACCGTCAATGCTTTCACCCTTTCGATCAGCTCGTTCTGGTCTACTGGCGTTAAAGGTAAAGACTTCGATTGTCCTGACAGAGTCCACGTTGATGTGCAGG
>JAWSUM010000030.1:0-29243 GCA_033549165.1 Methanolobus sp. | reverse complement strand
GAGTATATCGAATTTCCCTTTTTCCTCCTGGACCAGAGCCCCACCCACGCCCACATCTACAGATTCGTTAAGCAGTTTGGTTATAAGGTCCTTGAGATCAGTTTCCGATTCAGGAACCGCTTCACGTGCAGATTTTTCAAGAATGATACTCAGAACAGCATCATATTTCTTTTTTTCGAGGTCGTTCAATGTTGGTTCGATACCATAGTAACGGACTTCTCCAAGTTCAGAAGTGCCATAAAGATGAATAAATACAGGGTCACCAACCGGCAGGATTATGTTGACATTTTCCCTGTCAAGGTCTTTGGAAAGACTTACCATGAATGTTGGTTCATCCGCACCGTTCTCACGCATGAAATTTTTGACATATTCACCCAGGTGCGGATTTCTCTGTATCGCTTTCTCAAATTCCGAATCCATTCAATCGCCTTCTTCAACTATCATGATACGGAAGCTATCTCGACCACAAGACCAACCTTCGGCTCTATCCTGAAACCTATCATCTGGCCTACGGGGGCCTTGGCACCTGTGAATTTGTTAACAACGATCGTGCGCTTTACTTCACTTCCCAGAGGCTTTGACTTGAGGGTGATGTAAACATCACAGGACGACCTGAACATAGAAGCTATGTCCTCATTGAGCTGGTTAGGTTCGATAGTAAGTATGATGACCTTTCCCATTCCATTCAGTTTCTTGAAAAAAGATATCAAGTCAAGACTTTTTTCGGTATTGGCACTGTATTTTATTAGCGAGGAAATGGTATCGATGATAATGACATTCTTCTCGAAGAGTTCTTCAGCGGTCATTAGTCTTTCGAGAAAGTCGAAACGGGATTTAGCTGCCTGGACAAGGGGAATGACAGGGATATACAGCAGATTACCATTCAGCAGGAAAGGAGCAACCGGATAATCCATTGAGTACATCTGGTTGATAAAACCCTTTGTTGTCAGTTGTGTGGAAACAAAAGTAACGCTAACGCCGTTTTCATTAAGCCCGTAAGTCAGACGCTGGGTGATCGAACTTTTACCTCCCCCGCTTCCACCTTCTATTACTACAAGGGAACCTGCGGGAAAACCTCCTCCAAGCTTGGCGTTGAGTTCATCCCTTGGTATTTCGAATGAGTTGATTTTTGCCATTTTCCTCCATTACGTTATAAAGTTCATACCACCGGATTTCCCATTCTCTGCTGCAACAAGTATACGATGATCACCCGCACCAAGTGGGTCAGGGGTTGTTGTTACATTGATCATCAGGACATCGCCGGGGCGCCATACTACATCACCATCGGGAAGATTGATATCCATATCAGTAGATTCGATAAGAACGCCATCGACCAGGACGGTTATGAATTCCGGCACCAATTCAGTCTTACCAGTGTTCTTTGCATAGAAAGTATAGTGATTCCCGGAGGTGTCATAGGGAACGACATAAGGGTCGTTAACAATCGTTATGTCGGTTCTCATTTGTTCTGAAAGCAACTTGCTGCTCACAGAAGATGATGAAACCATGGACTGTATGTCAGCGGAAAGTACAGTAACGACTCCCATTGCGATTATTATGGCTGCAATGAAGAATATCATGTGAGTTATAGCCGTATCTGCTTTCTCGCATCCGAAAAACGGATGTATTGGGTTCCGGTGTTCATCCCTCATACTTTGTTACCGTCTGGTCCGACATTGATAATATAATCGGATTTATTATATATAGACAATAGTATATAAATCTAATACCAGCGGACAGGACTGGTTCAGACCACATAGGTAGCATAATCAGCAATACCGTTCTCAGTTATAACTTTTACACGATGGGAACCCGTACCTTCCAGGTTTGACACTGTCAGATTACGTGTCTCTTCCGGGACCCAGGTAACTGCGGTATCAGAAAAAGCATATTCTTTGAGGCTCCCGTCAATGAGGACATTGAGCTCATCAAAATCAAGGGTTTCACTGCCAGTGTTGGTCATGGTAACAGTAAGGTCATATGTTCCATTGAAAACACCTGCAATGGAACTATCAATCTCAATCTCAGTATTCAGGCGTTTGGTCTGCATCTCGTGCTGCTCTGCAGACGCATCTGCGGCTATGTCTGATGTTGTAGTCAGAGTCGTGTACGAGAGAGTTCCTACAATGACTGCTGAAATAAAGAATATAGCAACGACCACAGAAACCTCAAATCCCATACAGTTCCTCCAGGCCGTGCTTTACTTTTGACATTTCCCGGTCTATGGAACTCAGCATGTTGCGGTCGATCTTGCGTCCGCACAGACGTTCGACAAAGAGCAATGATTTGGTGTGATCCTCAGGCAGCAGGCGCCAGGTAGGCTTCTCGACATAATAATCGATCCCACGGGCATATGCCATTACCTCGGACCTTACATCCTCACTTATCCATCCGATGTCCACATAGTAATCCAATGCATCCATGAGATTGTTCCTGCCCACGCGCTCCATAAGGAACTCGATCCAGTTGAGCAGTACGACCACACTTGTAGGATCGGTCCTTATATTTTCCAGACGGACCATTGGAACCAGTTCCTTTGGATTTTTACGATTACCTTCGTCTGTGGCACGACCTGCAGCCATATCCTCTGATTCGTCCTCGATATCCCCTGCAGATGCCTTTGAAGACACAGAGAGACTCTTCCTTTCGATCTCATCGACCCTTAAGGAAATGGCACTCGTGGTTTCTGCGAGATCGAGGATGTTCTGGTCGATGACTTCGTTCTTGTTCGCGAGCTCACCGGTCTTCAATGTCAGCTGCTCTATACTCTCATGCAGCATGGACATGGCATCGGCAAATGCAGTAAGTTTTGATTCCACGTCCTGCATCTTGGACTCGACCTCCTTGGAGATTCCCGGCATGTTCAGTTTATGGCCAACGGAGTCCAGATCGTTCTTGAAGACGACCAGCAGGTCACCAAGCTCTGTGATCCTTTTATCGGTTTTCTCGAAGCGTTCAATTGTAGCCCGGGACGCTACGTCATCACCTACAAAGGGATTTACCTGGTTAGATACGATCTCGTAGAGTGAAAGCAATTCAAGCACGCTCTGGTCGATCTTGTCCACTGTCTTTTTTATCTCTTCATTCTCACGCTGGACCATGGTCAGGGTCACATCAGCTTTGGAAACCTTAGTCTCGATCTCCTTGATTTTTTTGGCATTTAACTCGATGGCTTCTTTGTTCTCGGAAGAACCTGAGTGAGAAGCTGAACCAGGAGACCCCGGACCACCCATTCCCGGAGGACCACCTGCAGGAGGAGTTGCACCCGGCATACCCGGAGGACTCATACCCGGAGGACCTGCCGGAGCTTTAGCGCCTGGAAAACCTGGCGGGCCCCCCGGAGGCATGCCTGAGGCCAGGTCCGGAACGGAGTTAAGGTCAGGCACTCCGCCTAGAAAAGGAGGCTCACCAGAGCCAAAAGGAGAACTGGCCCCCTTATTCTTACCCTTTTTACTGAGGATAGTTGAAGTTGCCTTCTTTATTTTATCGCTTAAGCCGGACATGGTTTCACATAGCAGGATCGAGTGTGTTAGATATATCTATAGATACTTGAATATACGTTCAATATTATATAAAAATATTGAATGAAATTGGTTTGCTTCATTCAAGTGAGGGAAGGTGAGTTTAAATCATTTGACAGACCTTTGTTTCAAAGATTAGAGTGACGCGCAAGAAGAAATTTGAACACAGGATATTTTCCGATAAGGACGGAGTGAGATTTGCGACTCCCGAAGGGGTCGCAAAGTACAGGGCCAAACGCCTCAGATGTGATACTATTGCAGACATAAGTTGCGGGATAGGCGGACAGACGATCTATTTCGCGAGGGAATGCGAGCAAGTCTACGCAGTAGAAATAGACCCTAAAAAGATAGCGTACGCCAGAAAAAATTGCAAGCAGCTTGGTATTGAAAATGTAGAATTCGTCTGTGCAGATGCCCTTTCTCCTGAAGCTATAGACAATTTACCGAAACTGGATGTTGTCTTCTCGGATCCTGCAAGGCCTGCTAGCGAAAAAGTGCGTGACATCAACAACCTGCAACCATCGATCCCCGAGGTGATAGCAGCCTACAGTACAAAGACATCGAATTTCGCCTTTGAAGCCCCTCCCCAGCTGACACCTGAAAGAGTTCCGTTCAACTGTGAAAAGGAGTACCTTTCGCTTGATGGCAAAATGAACCGCTTGAACCTCTATTTCGGCGACCTGAAGAAATGTGATATCTCCGCTATAGCCCTCCCGTCAGGAGCCAGGATCGAGTCTGAAGCTCAGACGCCGAATATCAAAAGGGCTAAAGAAGCGGCACTGTATGCCTATGAACCAGAAGAATCCGTTGAAAGAGCAGGGCTCCTCCCACAACTTGCAGGAAAAATAAAAAACCAGACACCCGACATCAGTTTGTTTCCAATTGACAGAAAACGTATTTTCCTGACATCCATGGAAAAGATCGATCACCTGTTGTTCAAGAACAGGTACAAAATACTGGAGGCTGCAGAGTTTAACATCCCGCAGATAAACGATTACCTCAGGAAACACGAATTTGGGACGATATTGCTAAGAGCAGCAATTGATCCAAAAGAATACTGGGACATACGCAACCAGCTTGAAGAAGGACTCAAAGGAGAAAGAAAAGCACATCTATTCCTTAAGGATGAAATTGCCATATTGTGTGAGGCAATGTGAGACTACTGACCCTTTGCCTCAATGAGAGATTTTGTCCTTTTAATTAATTCTCTTCTGCTGAAGGGTTTTGTGATATAGTCATCTGCTTTGATCACATGCAGACCAAGCATCTTGTCGAATTCCTGGCTCTTTACAGTTAGCATGGCGACTGGAAGACCAGGATTATGTTCCTTTATCTTGTGGAAGGTTTCCCATCCGTTCATATCAGGCATCATTATGTCAAGCAGAACAGCATCAGGAAGTTCATTCTTTATGAACTCAAGACATTCAAAGCCGCTACTTGCTCCTATGACATCTATACCTTCAGATTCAAGAATCAGCTTCACAAGGTCTATGGTATCTGGCTCATCATCTACGACCATGACTTTGGGACACATTTTTTTAACTCCCGAGAGAGAATAATCTTTTCAGAACAGAATATAAGAACTCTTTAAATATATAATTAATCCTCTTCAGACCAGCCAAGCCGTCTCATGACCATCTTGATACGGGCTTTAACTTCCCTTTTGTCAAAGGGTTTTGAGATATAGTCATCTATGCCCAGCTCCATACCTTTTACTTTATCCTCTACTGCCGTTTTTGCGGATATCATTATTACAGGGATGTCACTGGCAGTTTTACTTTTCTTAAGTTGTTCCACTACCTCATAGCCATCCATGTCGGGCATCATTATATCGAGCAGTATCAGGTCCGGCTGTTCTTTCAGCGTGGTATCTATTGCCTGCTCACCATTATAGGCGACAAGGAATTCATAGGGCTCACTTATGAGGGAGAGCTTGAGAAGTTCAGGGATGTCTGGCTCATCATCCACGATCAATATCTTCAACTTGTCACGCTTGATCTTCTTCCGGGAATATTCCAGTTTGAGGGAACCTTCTTCCACAGTATACAGGAAATCAAAATCCTTTAATCCAACCTGAGTATGCACCTCACCTATGTTGGTTGTTTCAAGCACTACATCAAAAAAGGACTTGACCAGCATTTCAGTATCATTGGAAAGAATGTCTTTCAAAAGTATGGAGACCATCCCGCCTTCCTTCTCGTGTATCTTTTTCTCGATGAACTGCATGAAGTTCTCAACGACCTGCATGGTGTCACTGGCAAGTACGTTCATATTATCGATCACGAGCAGTGAACCGGGATTCTTCTCGAACAGATTGGCTATATGTGATGCCATTTTTGTGTAATCCGCCGGAGAACTGCAGTACAACGTATTTTCCTGGGGTGGCCTTCCCGGAACTTCGACATCTATGAACCAGAGGCGACTCATAAGTACAGTGATATTGAGTCCGAAGTCTGCGAATTTGCCCAGGATCTTATCCCGGGAGGAATTAAGACATAGCCAGACCACATTCCGGTCAACATCGTTCTTCAGAATATCATATACATGAAAATAGACCAGGCGTTCGACAAAACTGTCAACTGGAGCAAAGAACAATGAACTTTTATTCGCCAGTTCATTCCTTAATGTAGCCAGAATTTCAGGAGTCCGATCTTCCATTATCCCTTACCTTTATAGTGTTTTATGAATATTGGTTCTATTTTCTTATTAATGTTTGGGAGCTTTTATATAAAAAAATTAAATCTTTATTTGATTGGAGTGAGCCGGACCTGAGGATAACCCGAACTGAAATCCATCTGGGCAACGTACAGTCCTGTTTTCGGCACAATGCCATACATGACAAGGGTCTTGTCAACGTTCTCGAATTTCCAGTGGGTCGTGGCCATGTGCGCAACAGAGTCAGTGATCTTCTGACCATGTTTTGCAACTGCAAGAACAACATTGTCAGTAGTTTTAGTTACCGAAGCCATTTGCCCTATGATAGAACCGATGTTCTCCCAGCCATAGTTGTACTCCATGCTGTCAAGCCCGATATAATCAAGAATCGGAGAGCCATGCTGACGCATCATCTCATGTTTTGACTGGTAGAATACATCCATATCCTTGTAAACGTTACCTGAAAATGCTGCTATGTAGGGAGGGATTCGCCCTTTAAGGTCACGTATCTCAAAACCCCTGAACTGTCCGGGAAAATCACGTTCGGTTGTGAAAGGGGATATCATCCGTTTCTCAGTCTCAACACTCGTTCCCTCGGTAGGGATGCTCAACAGCCCCCTGCCCAGGTTCAAATGATTGATGAATGTAGGAAGCAAGAGACTGTAAAAGGAATCGCCTACACCGCTCGTTATCTCAAAAAGATTGAAACTGCCTTTCTGGTACCCGCCTCCGAGTATTTCATCGAAATCAGGACTACCCGTGGATATTTTGCTCTCAATTGGATCAGGCAGGGGATCAGGGACAGCAGTCTTTTGAGGGTAGGAAACCCTGAAGGGCTCAAAACTTGTGAACCTTCCCCCCTCCAGTGAAAAGACATATCTGGATTGGGACATACCGACTCCCCTGAGCTTGAGCAGGTGAACCTTACGGATGTCAGCATCGGATATCTCGGAAACCTCAAGAGAGACAACCCCGTCAACAAGGTAATCAAGGGAAGTGACCCCTGTCTGTTCGGTGACCAGTACAAGGTCTGCATTCACCTTTCGGGAGAAATCTGACAGGAGCCGTTCGAGCTCGAACTTGTTATCTTCCCATTTAGAGGACCTTGTTGTCGCAATACTCAGAGAGTCAATGGAATCTACAACTATCATGGGTTTTGAATCGCCCGACTCCCAGATGACCTTGATCCGGGAAGCAAGCATCCTCAGGAAATCCTCGTTGTTGCTGAAATCCCCTTCTATCCACGGGAACTTACCGTAAGATGAGGACTTGTCTATCCTTGGGGAAATATATATACAGTTTCCCTCAGGACAGAGCTCATTCAGTATCCCGAATATGAATGTGGTTTTGCCGGTACCTGGTTTGCCTTTGACGAGCAGGGACTTCCCGAACTGGGAAGAAAAGAACTGTTCAATCTCCCCTGGAATCATTATTCACCCCTCAAGCAGCCTTCAGCTGTTCTTTTAGCAGCGATACTCCGCACTCCAGCGAGTCGTTGATCCTGAGCGGATCAGTTCCGCCACCGCGAGCCATGTTCGGACGACCTCCGCCGCCACCTCCCACTACCCCGGACATTTCCCTGACAATGGAACCTGCGTCCGCGCCTGCCTTCAGGGCATCATCACCTGCGGCGGCTACAATCTTAACACCTTCCGCGTCACTTGCAAGTATGGCAACGACATCCTTTTTCTGAGTGAGTTCGCCTGCGACCTTAACCAGTTCCTCCACATCAGCGTTGGGGATCAGACTGGCTACTACACGAACATTTCCAATGTTGAGAGCATCGTTGATCATGCCGGTGACGCGCACGTGTGCCAGTTCGTCCTTGAGCCTCTCATTCTCTTTCTTGAATTCCTTCCATTCACCGAAGAAGCGTTCAATGGTCGATGGCAGGTGTTCCGGGAGTACGCGCAGTGCTTCTGCCGACTGGCCGAGATAGGATTCCATCTTTTGTGTGGCCCTCACTGCTGCGAGACCTGCGGCGTATTCTATACGCTCCACGCCATCCTGTATGCGCTCGGTCTTGAGCATCTTGATGGGTCCTACAAGCCCGGTGCTTGTGCAGTGAGTACCGCCGCAGGCCTCGACATCATCTGCAACTTTGAGAACACGGATCCTGTTTCCCGGAGGGACGCCTCCCTGATAGAGTTTGAAACCATATTTCTTCTCGGCATCGATACGATCCATCCATTCGGCCGTAACACGCTGGTTCTCCATCACCGTGCGGTTTGCGATCAGCTCTATCCTGTTGAGCTCATCCTGAGTGATACGTTTGTAGTGGGAAATGTCAAGACGGGCACGGTCCACTGACTTCTGTGCACCGGTCTGCCATACATGATCACCAAGCACCTTCCTGGCTGCATCGTTCACGATGTGCGTAGCTGTGTGATGGCAGGCATGGGCCATTCTCCGTCCCTCGTCAACCTTTCCGATAACGAGGTCACCCTTGCGCAGATGAAGTTCATCCTCTACGCCATCGATGATATGCACAACAACACCATTCACTACCTGGACATCGATAACATTCAGCACATTATCATAGATCGTTACAGTACCATGGTCTGCAGGCTGTCCGCCACCTTCAGGATAGAAGAGGGTGCTGTCAAGCACAAGATGATTATCAAAAACATCCAGTACAACAGCCTCGAACTCCATCCTGGTGGGTTCATCATAGAAGAGGCGCTTTGTTTTCGGGAGTTTCTCGACCTTGTCCGCATACGGGAAGACCTTCTCTTCTTTGGCCTCCGCCTTGCTGTGGCCTTCCGCCACCAGGGAATAGAAGTTATCAGGAAGTTCAGTCTCTACTCCCATCTCGGACGCAACTTCCTTTGATATCTCGGGAGGGATACCATGGCTGTCATACATCTCGATCACAGTTGAGAGTGGGATCTTCTCTCCTGTGGACTTATAATGTTTTGCCGATTTCTGGATCATGCGCCTTCCACGTTCAAGCGTGTCAGCGAATTTCTGTTCCTCATGCTCCAGTATGTCCCGGATCACATCCAGCTTTTCGCCGAACTCAGGGTACTCCGGCAGGTTACTGATATGCATCTCGACTATTTCGGACAGAGGGATCTTGATCTCCATGTCATTCATCATTCTCAGGGTCCTGCGAAGCACCAGACGTGCAAGGTATCCTGCCTTGACATTTGACGGGATTATACCATCGGCCAGCATGAATGTCAGACAGCGAGTATGGTCGGTTATTGCATATACGCTCTCTACAGGTTCCATGATCGCGGAGAGCTTGTCCACAGTGGTGCCGATACTTGAGGCTACCTGTTTACGAAGCTCGAAGAGGTTTGCCTTCTCACTGACGTCCATGAGTCCTGCAAGGCGGGCATTCTGGGCGAGGATATTAGAATATTCGGAGTTGTCCAGCTCATGTTCAAGACCTGCAAGTTCCATGAGCTCATTGACAATGCCAGGGAAAACAGCGTCGTATATCGTGGGGGAACCTTTCGATGCCCAGACGAACCTTTCAAGACCGTAACCTGTGTCAACAATATAATTATCCATCTTA
This sequence comes from Methanolobus sp., assembly GCA_033549165.1. GTDB lineage: Archaea > Halobacteriota > Methanosarcinia > Methanosarcinales > Methanosarcinaceae > Methanolobus. The sequence goes on along the minus strand of JAWSUM010000030.1, from coordinate 19,544 downwards.
CGGTACTGTTCGCCTTTGATAGGGATGTCACCTTCCTTTGACTGCTCCAGGTCCATGAAAACAAGTGTTGCAACCTCAAGGCCGCCTATGAGCGCCTCAACGCACGGACCTGCATTGCCCCCACCAGCCCAGGGCTCCTCTTTATAAGTCACAGCCAGCGGATCAGCTCCAAGGGAGTTGAAGAGCTCGTCGCATAACTCCATGGTGCGGTCCTTCCAGTATATCTCCTCATCCTTCTTGTTGAAGGCATGATGGGCCATCATCTCAAATGTGGTCAGATGGCGACCGCTCCTTCCCACGGCATCAAGATCTGAAAGACGGATGCACGGCTGGGAGATGGTCAACGGATTTGCCGGAGGCCTTACCTGACCGGAAGTGACAAATGGCTGGAAATCAGCAATTGAAGCGATGGTAAGGTAAATGTCATCCCTCCATCTGGCCACAACCGGATACCTTTCCAGTCTGGTATGTCCTCTGTCTTCGAAAAATTTAAGATAGTATTCCCTCATTTCTGCGAGGTCGAACTTTTTCTTGAAAACCGGATTGCCTATAAAGCTATATGGGTCACACGGAGCGTCACCGCAGGTACCCCTGTCGACATCACGCGTCCAGAAGAATTTACCACATTTTGAACACTGCTTACGAATAAAGCCGTTTTCAGAAAAAAAGTCAAGTTGATATTCATCCTCAAGCATAATTATTCCAACTAGATGATCCTTTGATGAAATTTATTCTTCCAAGTATGCCCCAATGATTAAAAACATTTCTTCTGGAAATCTATCGGATGACAAAATTTAATGGTTAATATAAATATACATGGCTAATAATTACAATTGAGTGCGATTTTGCAAAAAATATAGAATTATTAGAACTATGTTGTGAACATAGAACTATCAATAAAACTACATACTTAAAAAATCGAGTACATAATCTTTAAATAGATGCTCAGGAACTAGCATAATTGGTGATGACCGATGGAATCAATGCGATATATGTCATTAGTGTTTAGAAGCTTGGTCGAAGAGTACAATAACTCTGGAGTAAGACCTTCCGTTTTCATGGATGCTGGTGGTAACCTGCAGGTATACCTGTGTGATCCCATCGTCGAGGAAAACAGAGAGGAATACGGCATCGATATTGAAGGAGAATACGACGTTAATGGCGGACAGTTCACTGAAATGTATGACGCATTGAAGCTTATCGCACCTGCTCCCCTTGAAGCTGAAACAAATCTGGAGCTCAGAAGAAAAGCACTTTCCAAACAATAATATTGTCACGCACGGGAAAAACAGCAGATCTTCGACTTGAGGTCTGCACATAGGACGAGAGAGAATGGACTATAAAAAACTCCTGAAAGTCTTGAAAAATTCCAAACAGGTCTACAGGGAAGACTATGTGAGAAAGATCTTCAGGAGCGCACACTATGATATCGGCCTTTTTGAGACTCAGTTGAATGAGTTCAATGAAACAACGAAAGGGAACGATTCTGCCCTTGCGAGGCAGTACATGGACCGAACCATCCTTGCGCAGGTATTGGATGACGCCTCGATATTGCTTGAAATAGCAAAAGACAACAAACATCTCAGTGAAGAACAGAATGAGACGATCATCGACATGATCGACAAGCTTGATGCTATCAGCGAGGATATCGAAGTCATCGAACAGGTCAAGGCCCTGGCAGAACTTCCAGAAGGGTCTGACTATGACATGCATTCCAAGGAAAGGAAAAGGATCTTTGCAAACGTGTAGTTCCACGAATCTTACTCTTTTTATTTGAAATATATTCTGGCCATTAGTTTTAAGACATTGACCTGCAAAGAGTAGGTCATGTCCAGAAGAATTCTGCTTACGAACGACGATGGCGTTTATTCCGCAGGCATACGGGCTGCTTACAGAAGCGTGGCAGACCTTGGAGAAGTAACTGTATCCGCGCCCCTCATGCAACAGAGTGGGGTAGGGCGCTCAATATCTATTTTTGAACCCCTGAGGGTCACAACTACAAGGATCGACGGAATCGAGGTCAACGCCGTAGGCGGGACGCCAACAGATTCCGTGATAATAGGAATGTTCACGATAATGAAACAGAAACCCGACCTCATACTTTCAGGTGTCAACATAGGAGAGAACATCAGCACTGATACTATAACAACCTCCGGGACCATAGGAGCAGCCCTTGAAGGCGCAAGTTACGGCATTCCTGCAATTGCGGTATCGGTCCAGGTAAAGGATGAAGGGGACAAGTTCGATGACCACAGGGATTACCAGCATGACTTTGAAGCAGGGATAAAAGTGGTCAACCGGGTTGCCAGAAAAGTACTGCAACACGGACTTCCTGAAAATGTGGACCTGCTGAACGTCAATCTGCCCTATCACGTCGAAGAGGATACCGAAATTGAGATCACCCGTCTCGCAAGAAAGCTCTTCAAGACAGCTGTGGAAGAAAGGCATGACCCCAGAGGCAGGCCCTACTACTGGATCGCCGGAGACCTCATAAGCGAAGATGAGGAAGGCACTGACGTTAACGCTCTTGTCGGCAAGGGCCACATCTCAGTAACGCCCATCTCACTGGATGCGACATCACCCATCGACTTCTCTGAAATAGAGCATCTTCTATAACGATCAGCGCAAGAAGAAAACAGAAGAAAAGAGTATTAAAAAATTAAGACTTAGTTCATTTCTTTATTTTCAGGACGATCTCTGTGCAGTCCTCGTCGACTCCGCGCAGAGTTCCTGTTGCACCCACAACAGTGCTTCCAAGGATGTGTTGTACAAAACGATTGATCTCAATATTCTTGCCATCAACTGTCAGTTCTACTTCCATTTTAATCTCTCCTCTTAGTGTAAAAAGGCACTCTTCTGCTCACTGCAAGCTTCAGCAAATCGGGCAGTTCTTCAGGACCAGCGCCCGATACGTCCACCAGATTTTCGTTGACGAGCAGGCAGGGTTTGAGCTTGCCGTCAGCAGTCACACGCAGTCTGTTACAGTTCGCACAGAACTCCGTGTTGTCAACAGGACGTACGAACTCCACTTCAGCACCATTGATTATGTATTTTTTCCTGTGGTGCATCTGACGTACTTTCACATCAGTGGCGCGCGTTAATAATGCGTTCTCTACATCGTCAGCATTAACATGCAGATCCGCAACGTCCTTGAAATCCATCAGCTCGATCAACTGGAGTATGACATCTCCGTTGAACTGCTTTGTGAATACAAGCATGTCCTCTATCTCAGTCTCGTTAAGGTCCTTGAGAAGTACCATGTTGATCTTAACCGGCGTCAGACCCACACGAACAGCTTCTTCGATTCCATCGAGGACCTTTCCAAGAATATCCTTTTTGCAGTTGGTGATGGTGCGGAACTTTTCCGGATCAAGGGTATCCAGGCTAACGTTCACCCGGTCCAGTCCGGCCTCTTTCAGAGACCTTGCCCGCTCCTTAAGCAATATCGCATTTGTCGTCAGGGAGACATCCTTAAGCGGAGGCAATGCAGCCAGGATATCTTCCAGGTCCTTCCTGAGAAGAGGTTCTCCCCCGGATATCTTCAGCCGGTCAACACCAAGGTCTGCAGCCGCCCTGACAATATTAACAATGGTCTCTACTGACATCTCCATGACACTGCCAGGGTCGCCCTCGTTGTGGCAATAGATACAGTTCAGGTTACATCTGTTGGTTATGGACATTCGCAGACTTCTGACCGTTCGCCCGAATGAGTCTGTCAGGGTCATACCTGCCCCGGATGAATTCATAGTACGTAGATATATTTCGTTTATTTAACTATTTTGAATAGGGGTTGTTAATTAGACAGTCCCGATAACTCAGGGAATAATACATATATACAAATTGAACAAACTAACCTGCATGACAAAAGCTGTACTGCTCGCGGGAACGAATAGTGGCGTAGGGAAGACCACTGTGTCCATGGGAATAATGGCGGCCCTGAAAAAAAGAAAGATGGAAGTACAACCCTTTAAAGTAGGACCGGATTACATTGACCCCACATACCATACCGCCATATGCGGCAAGCCTTCAAGGAACCTTGACACCTTCATGATGCAGGTGGACGGGGTAAAAGATACATTCTCCAGGCATTCGCAGAACGCCGATATTAATGTAATAGAGGGGGTCATGGGACTTTTCGACGGAATGGGTGCCTCTGAGATCGCAAGTTCCGCACACGTTGCAAAGTCACTCGGTGTACCGGTGATCCTGGTGATCAATGTTCATGGGATGTCACGAAGTGCTGCAGCAATGGTCAAAGGGTTCTCTGAATTCGACAGGGACGTGAATGTCGCAGGAGTGATACTCAATAAAGTAGGAAGTCCCAGACACTCGCAGATGATCATCGACTCCATTCAGCACATCCCTGTTGTTGGTACACTGCCGCGTAACCAGGATGTAAGCGTGCCCTCTCGCCACCTTGGTCTGTTCATGGCACATGAACAGGATTTTGACGTTTCCAGACTTGCAGACTTCATCGAGGAGAATATCGACCTTGATGCGATCATCTCAATAGCCGAAACTGCCCCGGATGTTGAAGACGCACCTGTTGAGGAGAGTCCTTCTGAAGACAAAGTAAGAGTAGGCATTGCACTGGACAGTGCATTCTGTTTCTACTATCAGGACATGTTCGATGCCTTCAGGCAGGCCGGAGCTGAGGTCGTCTTCTTCAGCCCCATGAAGGAGGAGATCCCCGAAGTAGATGGAATGTACTTTGGCGGCGGTTATCCTGAACTCCACATATCCGAGCTGGAAAGTTCAAAGACTACAAAGTGCCTGAAAGACCTCTCTGCAGACGGTATGCCCATCTACGGGGAATGCGGCGGACTGCAGTACCTCTCAACATCCTATGAGATAGAAGATAAGGTCTACAAAATGGCGGACCTGTTCCCTGCAGAGACTGTGATGACAAAGAAACTGCAGGCACTGGGCTACACCGAAGGTACCGCAAAAGGTGACTTCATCAAGGGAAACATCAGGGGACATGAGTTCCACTATTCGGTAACGTACTGTGCCAACGATGCAAAGCTCATCTATGAGATGAAACGCGGTAAAGGTATCGTGGACGGCATGGATTGCATCACCGAACACAACTCACTGGCAAGTTATACCCACGCGCATCCGGCATCTTTCCCGGTAAAGAGCTTTGTAGACAAATGCAGGGAATATATGCACAGCTAATAACAAAGTTAAGATTCTGGCCCGGCACTATTTTCGGATGGTGCCTTAACAGCCTTTTTTTGCGCATCCCTGTTCTTGAACCAGATCTTGCGCTGGTAATAACCTAAAGGATGTTTTATCTTTTTGCAGACCTCATCGGGAGAGTAGCAATTGCCGTATGTCTGCATTGTTGCACATGATGGAGGTTTGTAACTTGTCCCGGACGCACCGGCGATATGCTCAACCTGATATCTTGCCTTTTCTGCATCAAAGTCAGGAGAAGAAGTGAAAAGGTTCATAATATCGTCCACAGACATACCAATTGTCAGCAGGAACGATGTCATTGCAAACCTCATGGAGTGTGCGAGGTTGACACCGGCCTGTGTCTGTGATATGGCATAGGTGATACAAGGAGGAAAGAGTCCTCTCTCCACTGAACCGAACTCCGAGCTATCTCCAAAGGTAGTCTTGCGTTCATGGAGTGCGGTCTTTATTTCTTCCAGGTATGGTCCACATGCCTGCTGGACATCCTCAGGAACTGGCACCGGAAGGCTACCCTCAATCCTATTCTTCACACCTTCCTGAAGAAGACGGGCGAACTCATCCTTTGAGACATTAACGTAGCCATGGTCCAGTTTACGGTTCACCAGTTTCCATTCGGTTGCCTTGAGGGAACTGGCAAGCCGGATATAATCAGTGAAATGCATCCTGAAGCCGGAATCATCAGCCTTTGCCTGGATATCGAATTCCAGTGCAAAGTCCTTGAGAAATGTAAGCTCCCTGCCTTTGAGAGACTTGTAAGAGGAGACAGCTTCCGCAAGGGAATACCTCCTTGTAAGAAAAGGATCGTCAATACATGAAACGAGTATGCGCGAGAACGGATAGGAAAGCAGTTCGATCAGTATTTTCCGATCATCCGAACTCAGGAGGCCAGGTTTGAGGATCTCACCCCCTATGGACTGCAGCACCCTTTCCTTGCCACGCAGGCGTGCCGAATCCATGGCCCTTGAGGAGATCAGACGATCAAGGGAAAAATCAAGGCTCGCCACATAACGGGAAGCCTCGCTTACATATGGATAAAGTGCAAGGTCCTTATGATCCATGTTTTTAATCTGATTCTATACGGGGGGCCAGTAAGTATCCGATCTTGCCTGCACCGCTGGCAATCGTGAAGCCTATCTTGACAGGGAAATCCTTACCTATCTCAACCGTTACCTCATTGGACTTTGAGGCCGGCTTGACGATGTCCGAAAGATAATCCAGGGAGAAAAGTGAACGTGCTTCACCTGATCTCAGGTCTATAAGCTGATCGCGTGGGATATCCAGTCTTACACGGTCCGTATCTCCTTCGGCTTCCATGTAGAACGCATCGCCTTCGACTCCCAGTAACATGTGGTCGCTTATCTTCTCTGCAGCCCTGACAGCTCTTTGAAGGTCTTTTCCGTTCAGAACAACCTCTGCCGGAAGCTCAAGCTGGGGAATCCGGGGTTCAGCCCTGATGGTCGAAGGGTCAAGCAATGCAAGGGTATAAGAGAGACCACCAAGATGGAGTAACATCTTCTGCGACATCTCATCAAGTTCCATGATCACCTTGTCCTCTTTGCCAGCAACGCTGAAAATATCGTTGATCTTGGACAGATCCATGCCTATCTCACAGTCGTCAGCAGCGAATTCATCGAAGGCATTGGAACTCAGTTCAAAACTGACCATTGCCACGTTGGCAGGGTCTACCGCCCTGACCGTAAATCCTTCCGGAGATATTTTGAACCTCGCCTCATCAACTAGAACTGAAAGCGCCTCTATGGAACTCTTAAGTGTATCTGCATCGATTATTGCCTTGAACATCTGGATTCTCCGCCAAATAAATTTAATTTCTAAGTTATTATATACATTTACTAATAAAAGCTTTCTTGAAAATAATCAGAAAGTCTGAACAACCTGCTAGACATTAGATGTTAATTATATATTAATCATACTCACGCCAGGTACAGCCACATTTGGTACACTTGAAGAAACGTGTTTCGGACTCATCGGCAGACCTGAGCTGGCGCAACCACCAGTATGCTACATTGTGGCCACATTCCTCACATCTCACGGTTGTTGTAGGAAGCCCCTGGTCGATATTGCCTTCAAGTACCGTTACTTCCCTGTCGGAACGTGCCGCTTTTGACATCAGTGATTCAGCTCCACCTTCCTTTTCTTTCACATATCCGCATTTTCTACAGTGGGAGCTTCCCTGTACCGGAAACATCATGCTTTTACATTTTGGACAAAATTCCATCGATTTCACCTCGTGCCTGCTCTAATATCACATTATGATCGAACGCCATTTCTGGTATACTCGAAATATCGCAAAGGTATACGTCCTTCGCATCGGAACCAGCTTTAAGATCTCCACGACCCATCGAGAGATATACCACACTTACCGTATGTCCTCTGGGATCACGCGAAGGGTCAGAATATACCCCAAGCAACTTAACTATTTCTATCGACAGGCCGGTCTCCTCGAGCGCTTCCCGTACGACTGCTTTTTCCACGGTCTCGCCTATTTCAACAAAACCACCTGGCAAAGCAAACTTACCCTGAAAAGGAGGGTTTTTACGCTGTATCAGGACGATCCTGCCATTGAACAGGATAACAGCGTCAACTGTCAGTTTTGGAGTATCCGGGCCCATATGAACAAAAACTTAATACGCTAAATCAAATATATAGAGCGCATACCTATTAAAGGTGCGTGTAAATGATAGAAAATGTACTTTGGGTTGCTGTGGCATTGATGCTTGCCAGTGCACTGACACCCGGAAAAAACAATCTGCGTAAACTGCTGGGAGCGGCGGGCTGGGTATTCTTTGCAATACACTGGCTCTATCAGCCAGTGCACTACTTAGAAATAGCCGATTACTTCAATGTTGCACTGGTCATAGTCGTAGGCATAGTCTGCCTCATAATTGCATATACTATGCTCAAGGAGTACAGGTCACCAGGCACCTTCAAGAGCGGGCCTTCCGATGTGACAGCCATGGCAACAAGCGCGACGGCACTGGGTTCACTGTTCTATTTCCCTTTTGCACAGATGGAATCCCTGAATGTATGGATCATTTCACTTGTTACGGATAACGTATTCTGGACCCTGCATCTGCTGAACATACCTGCGGAACTGACAGCCTGGAACAAGATCGGACTTAACGGATATCAGGTAGAGATCATACTTGCATGCACAGCCATCGAGAGTATTGCACTCTTCATCGGGCTTATAGCCTCTGTCAATGCACCGTTTAAAAAGCATGCCATGGCGTTTATGGCCTCTGTTCCTGTCATATACGGTTTAAATATAATAAGAGATGTATTTGTAATAATCGCTTATGGATACCAGTGGTTCGGCCCTGACAGCTTTGAGATCGCCCACCACACCATTGCGAAGATAGGATCAGGTATTGCACTCTTTGCCATAGCTTATGTGGTCATGCGCATCCTTCCCGAACTGATAGAACTTATCGAAGGAATCTGGCTTTTGGTAATCGGATGCATCCAGAATCTATTAAAAAAAGTAGTAGGAAATAATTAATGCTTGCAAAAGGTTCAGCTCCCTGGATAGTAACTTCAGTTACTATCAGTATACTTGCTACCGTTGCTTATTTTTCTTCCGGCTGGCCATACACGGATGCAATAGCACTGTTTGGAATAGCTGTCACTATATTCTTTATATTCTTTTTTCGGGATCCAGAAAGGAATATCGAACAATGTGACAATATCATGCTTGCACCTGCCGATGGCAAGGTAGTGGATATCCGAGATAGGAAGATATGCATTTTCATGAATTTCCAGAACGTCCATGTCAACAGGGCACCTCTGACCGGAAAGATCCGTTCGATCGTACATAAGAAAGGAGGATATATACCTGCGTTCTGCAAGGACTCCGAAAGGAACGAACGCAGTCACATACTTATAGAAACCGAGCATGGACTGGTCGAAGTGATACAGATCGCAGGGACAGTGACAAGGAGAATAGTCTCATATTTCAGTGAAGGAGACCATATAACCCAGGGAGAAAGATTTGGAATGATACGTTTCGGATCGAGGGTTGACGTAACAATCCCCGATAACTTGGAGATAACCTGCAAGAAAGGAGACAGGGTATTTGCAGGTGTGACGATAATTGCCCGGACAAAAGACTGTGGGAAGTGAAATCATTTTCCGGAACTTGAAATTAGCGGACCTTGTAACACTATTTAATTCTCTGTGCGGGCTGCTGGCAGTAATTCTTGTCCAGGATGGTTTTAGCTATCTTGCACCCACACTGATACTTGCAGCTGCTGTTGCTGATGGCATTGACGGATACCTGTCAAGACTTTTTTCAGGTAGTGAGATAGGAGCAAATCTTGACTCTCTCGCCGACGTCATCTCGTTCGGACTTGCACCTGTTGCCATAGTGTATTCATTTGCAGGTGATGAAGCAAGCTATCTGCTTCTTGCAGCACTCTGCTTCTACTTCTTCTGCGGGATATTGAGACTGGCAAGGTTCAACACTTCACATCAGGGGCTTCCTTCATTCAAGGGACTACCCATCACCGCAGGAGGAATAATCCTTTCAGCGTATGTACTGACCGGTGAAAGGTACTTTAACGCCGACCTTGCGACAATACTTGCTTTTGGCATTGGGTTATTAATGATAAGCAAATTCACATATATGAAAGCAAAAAAAGCTGAAGTCCTGACACCAGTGGCTCTGCTTTTCGGAGCGACCATCCTGTCCTATGCTGTGAATGTGAACTATACACATTTCATGGCAACACTGTTACTGGGAGTTATGATATTTTATGTGATATCTCCCGCAATAAAGAGAACTGCATGAAAAGGATGAAGAATGATATGATTACCGATAGAGATAATGCATTATTTGAGGCAGGCATCAAACTTGGCGCCCTTTACCACCAGTTTACAGGTTCACCTGTTAACCTCAGGACAGTAGAGAGTCTTGAGACAGCTATACAGGAAAGCATCTCAGTCCAGCCATTCGTAAAGAAAATAAGCGTATCCATTGACAGAGAGATCATCCGTTCAAAACTAAATGGCGAGTTCAGGTATTGCGAACTGGAAGGACGTATGCTGGATGTGAGAATAACGATAGGATACAAGTCGATACTTGCAGACGTAAGCCTTGCATTCGACAGGGAACTTGACTACCCACTCATGAAAATAGATAAAGTTTACAGCTCAGACCTGGGCTGAAACCTCTTCAAAAGCTTCGACTACCTTTTCATTCTGCGCACTTGTGCCCACTGTGACGCGTATAAGGGAATCTCCCGCACCCTTGAAAGAGCGGCAGTCCCTGACGATTATCCCTTTTTTCAGCAAAACTTCACTGACATCCCCTGAGTTAAGAGGTGCAACATCCACCAGCACAAAATTTGCCTGGGATTCATAGACTTTGAAAGGTATATTTTCCATGAGGAAATCACGACCTTCCCTGGCACAGAGTATACTTTCCTGCAGGTGGCCACTGTCAGACAGTGCCGCAACACCGGCTACGACCGATGGTACGCTGATATTGAAAGGTGTTGCTATCTTCATATACTGCTGCCTGAGCCATGCAGGCATGATCCCATACCCCAGCCTCATACCGGCAAGTCCGAATGCTTTAGAGAGGGTTCTGCCGATGATAAGATTGTCGTACTCGTTCACGAGGCTGGCGTAATTATGGTCAGAGAATTCCACATATGCTTCATCCACAAACACCAGTCCCCTGGTGTTTTCCAGAATGCGCCGGAGGTCGCCCTCATTAACCTGTTTTCCAGTGGGATTGTTGGGAGAGCACAGGAAAATAACCTTTGTCCCTGGTGACTCCGCATTTATAACAGCATCAACATCAAGAACGAAATCCTCGCCCAGGTCCACATGAACCGGAACCGCTCCGTTAGCACGGGCTGCGACCTCATAATAAGAAAACGTCGGGATCGGAAGGATAATCTCATCACCGGGCGAGATCAGCAATCTCATGAGGTTGTCCAGCAGGCCATCCATGCCAGGACCTGCGGCACATATGTTCTCAACAGGGAAACCCGTGTAAACCGAAATCGCTTCCACAAGCTCGGATGCATCTGCCGAAGGATATAGGTTCACTTTTCCGGCACAGGCCATGATGGCTTCGATTGCCCTGGAAGACGGACCCAGTACATTCTCATTGGAACCCAGCTTTATGATTGAAGCCGGATCCAGGCCATAATTGCGGGCGATCTCCCCGATGGACCTCCCAGGCACATATTCGGCAATTCCGGCAATTTCCGGCTTTACCAGTTCATGCCTGCTCAAGCACATCCACCACCGAATCTATCTGCTCTTTGGTTATTGTAAGAGGAGGAGCGATACGCAGTACTTTCTCCGACGTGCAGTTCAGGAGTACGCCTTTTTGCATGCAGGATTCCACGATATCCGCACACTTGCGGTCAAGTTCTACCCCTATCATAAGTCCGCGTCCGCGCACGTCCACTACTCCATCGAGGGACATGTTCCTGAGCCGGTCCATGAAATAGGCACCCATTTCCTTTGACCGATCGAGAAGACCTTCTTCCCGGATGACCTCTATTGAAGCCAGGGCTGCGGCGCACGCCAGTGGATTGCCTCCGAAGGTTGCAGCATGCTGACCTTTATCAAATGAGATTCCTTCACGTGCAGCTATCGCACCCATGGGGAAACCTCCACCCATTGCTTTCGCCATTGTCATGATATCAGGCCCGACCCCGGAGTGCTCCTTGCAGAACCACTTTCCCGTCCTGCCAAAACCTGTCTGCACTTCATCAAAGATGAGGAGGGTTCCGGTCTCATCACATATCCGGCGTACATCCTGCAGGTATTTGTCAGAGGGAACATTGATCCCGCCTTCTCCCTGGATAGGTTCGACGATAACAGCCGCGGTCTTCTCGGTTATTGCAGCGGCAACGGCATCTGCATCATCATAGGGCACGAACTTCTCTTCCTGTACCAGCGGCTTGAAAGGGTTGCGGTATATTTCCTTGTAGGTCACTGAAAGAGAACCCATGGTACGGCCGTGGAAGGAATGCTCCACTGCCACAAAGTCGGTCTTGCCTGTAGTCACGCGTGCAAGCTTCATTGCGGCCTCTACTGCTTCAGTACCTGAATTACAGAAGAACACCCTGGACATGCCGGTAATCTTCACAAGCTGCTCGGCAAGTTCGGTCTGGGGCACGGTATAATAAAGATTCGAAACATGGATCAGTTTTTCTGCCTGTTCCCTGATAGCTGCCACCAATTTCGGGTGACAGTGACCGATATTGTTGACAGCTATCCCTGCAACACAATCAATGTATTCCCTTCCATTCACATCACGCACAACAGAACCGTTTCCGCTGTCCAGTACAAGCTTATAGCGGCCATAGTTCTGCATTACATATTTAGCGTCCTTCCGGATAGTAGATTCATGAACCGGTGATTGTGATGTAGTATTCTCTGTCATGTAAACACCTTTTGCACTATAATATTGAATTTGGTATTAAAGCTGGCTATTGGAACCAAAGGCAGATATAAAACTTATCGCAAAAGTACAACAGAGACAGGAAAAAAGATGTGGAAGGGCCCCATACTTAAAGTATCCTTTTATCAGGAACCCTTATGGCCACATAGAGATTTACCAGGAAAATGAGGATCATCAGCTGAAATGTTGCCAATGTTATCCCCAGGAAGAGATCGTGCTCCCCACCCGATACTGCAACCGGTTCACTGATACTCATGAAAGCATCAGCAAGGTAAAACAGGAAGCCGATAGTGAGAAACACGAAGTATTTTTTAATCTTCCCGAAAGAAACATATATCCGCGAGCGAATGACATCTGCATCGATCTTTACCAGCAGATGTGATAGTGACAATGCAACGATGACAATAGATAACCTGATCACAAAATCAAGAAAATTGAATATCTCAATAGAGTTCATAACCAGCCCCTTGAATACGTTTTTATGTTTGGAGCAAACAGTTTATCAAACATTCAGTTCCATAAGTTCTTTTTCGTTCAGAGCTTCTTCTTCATCTCTTTCAAACACAATGCCATCAGGTGCGCGCATAACACCATCAACGCGTGCACTCTCATGTATCTTTATGGCCTGGGCATTGATCTCACCCAAGACATGGGTTTCTTCGGCGATGTACACAGTACCCCTGGAAACGAGGTTCCCGTGGATGATGTTCTTCTTACCCAGCCTGACATCCTGGATAGTACGGATGCTTCCATAGAGAGTAGTCTCATCTGCCATTTCCAGAGAAGTGGCACGGATGTTGCCCACCAGCCGGCAGGCATTTCCAATGACAGCCTTTGATGGTACCCTGATAGCATCCATGGAGATCTTGGAACCATTGGGAATGATCATACTGTTGGCAGCTATCGACTCAACCCCATCATCGTCAAAGAGGTCTTCCAATGCCTTTTCAACCTCTTCACCCTTTCCAAGTCGTAAGAGTTCACTTATGTAGAGGAAAAGATAGACAATGACCGGGATCGGATTGCGTACAACTATCCAGCCCTTGGCCTCGAAACCGCCATTGATCTTGACATCATTGCCAATATCGAGGTCCCCTTTCACAACAAGTTTGCCATCTATAGAAACGAACTCACCGATATAGGCGTTTGCGTCAGTCTTGACATTTCCACCTATCTGCGACCAGATATCTATTCTTACATCTGCCCTGGAGACCAGATCACCCGAAAGCTGTACCCTTTCTCCAAGTATGGACGAATTGGAAATTATACCATATCTGATATCAGAATGATTACCGACAATGACATCTCCGTCTACAACGATCGTATGTTCTTCCATTCTGGTTTTATCCGGAACGACAAATGTCTTGAAAAATTCCTCTTCTATGTTTTCACGCTCCGGAGACGGATAAGATTTTTTTGAAGGCATTGCTGCTATTAATCCATTTTTATCGGCTTGCTATTATTTTAATTTTATCCTTAAAAGACATAATTCAGGATTTAATAAGAGAATTTCTGCACTATGACTGGTCCTTGCCACGCCTGACATCAACCGCCGCCCCCCTGTCCAGAGAAAACAGCTCACGGGGCGAGAAAAGTAACTGGCCTGTTGCCAGCAGTTCATCAGATTCACTCACAATAACCACTTCGTCACCTGCACGAAGCTCAGGATCAAGGGACATAACGTGTTTTGCAAAGGTGGTCTTTCCCTTGGCCACAAAGGGCACCGCATCTTCACTGACCACGACCCTTCTGGCAGGAGCAGGGAGATGATCATGGATCAGACGGGCACCTTCCATACCAAGGGTCAGCATGCCGTCCTTTGCCCGCACAGTTGCAAGATGCTCATTCTCATTAAAGACCTGCCTTACACGCTTGGTCTTTGAAAGCCTGAAACTCACACTTTCCGGGAAAAGGAAATTTCCGCAGCCTTTTCCAAACTGGAAGTCCGCCATTATGCGAACTCTTTTGAGATTTTTATCAACCTGTGGCATAGATGCTAAATAAAGTATAAGCATTAAATTGATAGCGGTCCGTGAATAATATTCCCATTGGGCAGGTTCAGAAAATGTATATAAAGAATATCGAACAGATTTATATATAATAATGACTAATTATAAGCTGAGGAAGCGGGCTAACTGCTTGTAGCTGTATTCAAAGGTATAGTAACTGTAACCAAGCAAAACCATTCATCCCCTCAAACAAATCCCGCTTCCTCTTTGCTCATTCTCAATCAATGATAAGAAAGAAGACTGTGAAGTCTTTATTTTAAATTCCTTTTAGTATCAAAGGTAAAAAGAAGAAAAAAAGAAAGAAGAGATTAACCTTTTATTACTCCCATGGGTAAAAGCCTGGCAACTTTTCTTGCGATCCCCACGTCATGCACGACATCCACTACCTCAGTGCTTGATTTGTAGACCTCGGGGGCTTCCTCTGCGATGAGGGAAGGCTGAGTTGCCCGAACCTGTATGCCCATAGAACTTAATTCATCTTTTATATCTTCACCACTCAATTCCTTTTTTGCATGCTTGCGACTCATGACACGACCTGCGCCGTGACAGGCACTGCCGAAGCTTATATCCATCGACCCTTCATTGCTGCATAGAACGTATGAAGGGGTTCCCATGCTTCCGGGTATCAATACAGGCTGACCTATAGCAAGGTAGTCTTCCGGCAGGTCCGGATGACCCGGCGGGAAGGCACGTGTGGCACCTTTCCTGTGCACGTATACCTCTGCCTTCTTTCCGTCGATATTATGTTCTTCAAGCTTGGCGATGTTGTGTGCCACATCATAGACCAGTTCAAGGCCAAGGTCACCAAAATCCTCTGCAAAATGACGTTCGAATACCTCACGGGTCCAGTGCATGATCACATGCCTGTTGACCCATGCATAGTTCGCAGCACATACCATTGCTTTGAAATAGTCCTGCGCTTCCTGAGATTGTGCCGGAGCACATGCAAGCTGCTTGTCAGGCAGGGATATGCCATATTTCTTCGAAGCCTGGGCAAGTATCTGAAGATGGTCGGTGCATATCTGGTGACCGGCACCGCGTGAACCGCAGTGTATCATGAATGTGACCTGCCCTTCCTTGAGACCCATTGCAGAAGCAGCCTCTTCATCATATATCTTATCAATATACTGTACTTCAAGGAAATGGTTGCCACTGCCCAGAGTGCCTATTTGGGGCCTTCCGCGTTTGCGGGCCTTTATACTTACCCTGGAAGGATCGGATCCGGGCATCTGCCCTTTGCTTTCGCAGCGTTCGATGTCAGCCTTCACACCATAACCGTTGTCTACCGCCCATTGAACACCATGCACGAAGATATCATCCAATTCTGCATCTGAGACCTTAAGGCGACTTTTAGAACCTACCCCTGTGGGAATGGCTTCAAAGAGCTCATCCAGCAGTTCCGCAAGTTTCGGACGTACATCCTGCTCCGATAGATTGGAACGTATTAGACGTACTCCGCAATTTATGTCAAAACCTACCCCGCCGGGACTGATTATCCCTGTTTCCTTGTCAAATGCGGCAACACCGCCTATTGGAAAGCCATAACCCAGATGGGCATCAGGCATGGCCATGGAGTATTTCTGTATACCTGGCAAAGTAGCAACGTTTGCCACTTGATCCAGCGTTTCCATATCAAGAAGATGAAGAAGTGACTCGGATACAAAGATCTTACCGGGAACATTCATTCCCGGCTTGAATCCTTTGGGAAGCTCCCATTCGTTATCACTAATACGTTTAAGAACGTCGAAAACCGAAGTTTCATTATCATGTGACATCTGATTTTTCCTCTGTGATGAAATCTATAACCTGAACTATATGGTTCTGTACGTATGAATGTGTTGATGACAAAAAAGCAAAATACTGTATCCCCGGATGTAGATATGTAGAGCCAGCTAATTTCAGGTAACGAAAATAAGGTTAAAGAGCCTTGACCTATATCAGGTATCCACTGTTGCCTGTATCATCCATCCTTTTGATGTTTGCTCGATCCTCATGTCATTATAAGTTGCAGCCTTGACCTCGGTGTCAAACTTGTGTTTGGAAAGGTTGATATCCTCACCTATAGCCCTTGCATAGAGACGCCAGCCATCATCATCCTGCTCCAGCCTGTCAACAACAAATTTCCCGAAAACCATGCTCTCTACCTCGAAAACGAATAGAAGCTCGGAGAGCCAGTTGAAAAGCAGACCTTCAAGGTCCTCTGAACTCAATTCGATCTCCTGGGAAACTTCATTTTCCACAGTATCGGTATCGATCATTACATTGAACATAGCAAAGGCTGCATTCTCAAAGGCTTCTTCCAGGGACTTTCCATATGCCCTGAACTTTGCATCTGCAGTATGTTCCAGATATTCGAATCTTTCGTCCATAAGAGAGATTTTGCTCCTGAGTTATTTCGCCGTATGGCAAGCACAAATGCGTTAGATAACAAACCTGCTCATACATTAAGTTGCTTCCATATATGAGCTATCCTTTGAAACGCTGTAATGTGACTTCCCACTGCTATGATAACAATCACCCAGCCAAGGGATGAGAGACTGTAGACCTCTTCGGGATATATAGCATACACCAGGGAAGCAAGCATTATGAGGATCAGACGGTCAGCCCTTCCGATGACCCCACCGTAGTACCTTCCCAGATTCAGAGCCTGTGCCTGGGTCCCGAGATAGCTTGTCAGCTGGACACCCACTATTGCCACGACACCTATCTGCCAGTACACATAACCACCGAAGAATATGCCGCATATGATCAGAACATCTGCATAACGGTCAATGACATGGTCCAGGAAATCACCCTTCGGGCTTGCGGCACCGAGATAGCGCGCCATCAGGCCATCCATTGCATCAAGAAGGGAGTTGAACGCCACCATCAGACCTGCAGCTCCCACCATTGAAGCACTGGCGCCGGAATAATAGAAAAGCACACCTGAAAGCACTGCAAACAGAAGTGATAGCATGGAAACGGCATTCGGAGTTATACCGGCATTTGCAGTGGCTTTTGCCATTGGTTCCAGATATTTGAGGGCAAAGGGCCTGAGAGCGTTTGAAGTCATAAATATTGTACTTAATGAACTCTTTTCTGATTTAATGTTTTCCGGCTGAACCGGGTATTCAGTTTTTTCTGGCGAGGTCGTACCAGTACTTTATCTTGCAGGAGTGCTCCACCTGAGTGGTCATGACATATGCTTCGTCCAGCACGCGCCCGATGGCAAAGGTACCGTGGCTGTAAATGATAGCGGCCTTATGGGCCGCAAGTGCCGAGGACACATTGCCTGCAAGTTCAGAGGAACCGATGCCGCCCTTCACTACCGGGATCTCCCCAAGGAAATACTGCCCTTCGCTGTCAGCCGGCTCGATGACATCACCCTCTGCAAGCAGGGACATGGTTACCGCAAACGGGCAGTGGGCGTGCACGATGGCAAGTGCAGGTGTGTTCCTGTAGATAGCACGGTGCACTATGGCCTCTGAGGATGCGATAATATCAAGGGCACATGTCCCTTCGAGCCCTACTTCCACAACGCTGTCCCCAGTGATCTCATCAAGTGCGGAGCCGCTACGCGTGATGAGCATCCTGCTCCCAATCCTCACACTGATGTTCCCGAAGTGGGATTCCACCAGTCCGGTGTCAACAAGTTTTTTCCCTATCCTGGATATCTCACGCCACATGGAATATCTCCGGCCGTTATTACCATAAAATTTATCTGCGATTATGATATGTAAGGGAGTACATCGCATAAATAGATGCGGAGCACATACTTCACAGATGCCTCGGTGGCTCAGCCCGGCAGAGCGAGTGACTTGTAATCACTAGGTCGCGTGTTCAAATCACGCCCGGGGCTTCTGACTATTTTTTTGAACTTTTTTCTGATAATGGTTTTATCAAAACAACTGTAGAATCCTGAACTTTTAGTTCAGAAGGTGTTGTCATATCTACTTTTAATCCAGATTCAGATAGATATTCTATTATTTCTTCAGTATCTATGCCTTTTTGAAAAGTAAGCTTTTTTTCAGAAGACCAGTAACCATCATTGTATACTTTCCAGTCCTTACTTGATGCTTCACGATTAATCGCACGACTTGAACGTGTCGCAATTATTAGAATACCATCATCCTTGACGTATGAAATAGCCCTTTTAATTATGTCACATCTTTCAGATATTTCAGGCACTACGTTCAGGACAAAAACACATGTGACAATATCATATTTCCCACATGGATATGTTGAGATTAATAGAAATTATACGCAATCCATACCACCTACAAATCAATAATTATTAGAATGATATAAAAGTTACTTTTTGGGCTTTGTAGAGGTCCTATCCTGTAATATGAATTAACGTAAGGACGCCGAGCCAAAGGAGTAAGGAGAAAAAATCCCTACTTTTTGGTGTCCTTGTACCTTTACATCCTATTGGTTATGTATAATCGGTGCCGAACTGCAATCAGAATTGCGAGATATTTTCGAAACATATAAATTATATTGCTCTGTTATATAGATTATGCGATGCAAAATAACAATCCAAAAGACATCGTCAACCCCCATTCATTATGATTACCAATATGGCCTGGCTTCTATGCTATACAAGCGGCTTGCCAACGCCAATATCACCCTTGCAAATGAGCTGCACAGCCACCAGGGATTCAAGTTCTATACTTTCTCCAATATTGTGATCGAGGACAGAATACCGGACAAGTGCGGCTTGAATTTTACGAAAGCCCATTTTTTCATATCCTCGCCGGATTCGGAGTTCATCCGCAGTTTCGCCGAAGGTCTGCTCATGGAACCGGAGTTTTTCCTCGGAAGAGATAGAAAAGCGGATTTCGTCATTGAAAGCATCGAGATGTTGCCACAGCAGAAGCTCACGGATTCCTGTACTTTCACAACACTCT
>JAWSUM010000029.1:0-29780 GCA_033549165.1 Methanolobus sp. | reverse complement strand
CGGCATCGACGATACCGATACAAAAGAAACCGGAGCCACATGGACCCTTACCCACAATATCGCAAAGGAACTTGACTGCCTGGAATCAGTTTACTTATCGCAAACCCTGGTACAGCTATATCCGGTAGCAGCCAGGACACAGAACTGTGTCTCAACTGTGCTTGAGTTCGGCTGTGTGGACGAAAAAGCAAAGAGAGAACTGCTGGACAGCATCAGGGCAGCACTTGTGAAATACAGCGTCTCGGACCAGACAGGCATGGTAGTACTCCCGGACTTTGACGCGAAGGATGTCTACGAGTACAGCAGACAATGCCGTCAGGGAGAGCTTACCAGGGACTATGCTATGCAGTACGCGAACGAACACGGAGTCGAAGTATGGATGGACGGCAACGGTATCATAGGTGCGCTTGCATCACTCGCATGGTTCGCACGGCCCGATGAATCGATTCGACTGGAAGCTGAGATCGAATAGATGAGAAGATGAACGATAATCATTATACCACTGGACTTGATGCGTTATTCCTTGCAGCCATAGACTCCGGTGTAGAGCTTATTACTGCGGTTGCCGGATTCCCCATCACCGCAGTTGCAGAGAAGTTCACCAGGGAAAAAGGGGCAGGGAAACACAGGATCCATTGGATCACGAATGAGAAATCAGCCCTTGAGACTGCGCTGGGTGCATCGGTGACAGGACAGAGGTCCATGGTACTTGTCAAGCATGTGGGCATGAACATACTTGCAGACCCACTCATGACAGCCGTCCTGCATACAATCGGTGCAGGCCTTGTTATCATTGCAGGCGACGACCCTGCCGCAGCTGCATCCCAGAATGAGCAGGACTCCCGCTGGTACGGGAAAATTTCTGAGCTTACCGTCCTTGACCCTGCAACACCTGAAGACGCATACCAATGTGTGAAAAGGGCATTCGAACTTTCTGAAGAAGCAAAGGTGCCTGTGATCGTAAGAGTGACGGACAGGCTTGAAAAGAATAAGGGTGAGTTTGAGAGAGAGACTAAAAAGACCGAACCTGATATCAAGAACGAATTTGACGGCTCCATCTGGAAACTTACCATGCATGGGAAGCACCAGCGCTTCCATCAAAAATCATATCCTCTCCTGATAAACGAGTCTGAGACCAGCCAGTTGAACAGGATAACAGGAAGTGGCAGGATAGGAATAATATCATCCGGCTATCCTGCAGCAATTGTTGACGAGCTCATATCCTCCAATCATGAATTCTCTGAAATTTCGAATCTGACGCTTAACGTAGTATCTCCTTTCCCATTCGATCTGGTGCAAAAGTTCGTTAATGAACACAGGCACATCCTTGTTATCGAAGAAAGCGAGGACTTCATCGAATCACACCTCAATATACTCGGGAACATAAGAGGCAAAGCCAGCGGACATGTGCCTGCGGGTCTCGTGGATAAAGAGCACATAGAGTTCGCACTAAGAAACATCGATAAAGATACCGTTAAAAAGTACACCGAGATCCAGACCATCAAATCAAGAGGTCTACGGCCAATATGCGACAAATGTCCTTACATGCCACTCTACCATGTCCTGCGGGAGCTGGACGTGATGGTGGCAGGCGACATGGGATGTTCCATACGTACCGCACCTGAGCCGCTTGGTGCAGTTGACACGGGATTCTCCCTTGGCGGTGCCATATCCACAGCCTGCGGATTCAGGGAAAAAGGGATTGCAGTCATAGGAGATTTCGGCCTTGCCCATTCAGGTATTGTGGGACTCATAAATGCAGTGAACTCCGGTTTTGATGTCCTTGTGATCATCCTCGATAATAAAGTGGCAGCCATGACAGGCGGGCAGGAAACACCTGACCTGACGGAAACGGTACGCACACTCGTCCCTGACATGACTGTTCTTGATATTGATGAAAGCCTTAGTAGTAAAGGCAGCCGGGATACACGGGATGAACTTGAGGAGAAGATTCAGTCAAAATTGAAGATCAAAGGCGTCTCGGTGCTCTATCTAAAAGGCAAGTGCATCCTGTACTGAGCCATGCAAAGCAGTGTTCCCAATCTATATCAACCTGAAGGACCAATTCTTTTTTGGGGTTTTTGACATGGACAAAGTGACACACTTCCACATTCCTGCAGAGAACATGAGACGCGCCAAGATATTTTATCGGGATGTGTTCGGATGGGAATTCACAATAACAGACATGGACCAGGATTACACCCTGGCGACTACCGTGAAGACCGATGATAAACAGATTCCTGTAGAGCCTGGAGCCATAAACGGAGCGATATTCCTGAGAAGGACGCCTGATGAAAGTCCGTCTGTTGTCGTGAATGTTCAGAACATCAATGACCACCTTGAGAAAATAGAGAGAGCAGGCGGTCAGATATGGAGACCTGTTGCACAGGTAGGGGATTTTGGTCTGTTTGCGGAGATAAGGGATACCGAAGGAAACATCCTTGGATTGTGGCAGGATGCTAAAAAGTAAGACCGATTATGTTTGAAGTTTAAAGTTTCAAATAGATCATTTGGCGTTTCAAATAAGAAACCTGTTACAGTGTCACAGGTTCACGGGGATGCCGAGTATTTCCCTGCTGCCTCCGGCAATGTCCCGGGCGATCTCCGCACATCCGGTCGCAGCACTCCACCTGTCAAGCACATGGCAATCCATACCAAGGTGCTTGTTTATCTTTTCTGCTACACGGGGCATCTCAACTACGGAGCCTTCCAGTATGACCTCGCCCACAGAGCCATAATCCTTCAGCAATATCTGCATGCAGGATATTTCCATTGCAGCGAACAGTGCTATGGTATCCAGTGCAAATATCGCGTCCGGATCCTGTTCCCTGGCAGCCTTAAGCAGTTCCTGTCTGTCGGAAAAGGGCGTATGCTTGAGCACACCTGCGTTGGTGAAGGCTTCATTGGCACTGAGTTTGCCGGCATCCACATCCCTCAGGGCCTGTACATCAAGAGGACCATGGCTCAAACCCGGAGCAAATATACAGGCATCTATGGCACCGATAACCTTACCGCCTGCAACTCCGAGAGTTACGGTATTGGAGCTTATGTCCGAGAGGACAAAGTCTTTAAAGCCTATGCAGAACGCATGATACGCGATACCTATCTTCTCAGGGCTTGTGGAATGGGAGAACACGTTGAGTCGGGGGTCCGTCTGGCTTCTGTCATGTATACCAGGAATTACAACCGCAGGAATGCCTGAATTCCTTATTGCGTCAAAAACACGACTACCACCGCCGGTCTTTTTGCCGGCTCCTTCGATGCTCCTGACACCCCGGTTCTCCACGGCATTGATACTTTCAATGGAGATGATACTGTCTCCCATGGAATAGGTGACAGCTATCATCTCAATGTCATTTCTGCTCACCCCGAACTTTTCCTCGACAAGAGAAATAACCTGAGCTTCACTCATAGAGGCGGCATCATGCCGGGAGACCTCCAGTTTGCTGACTGCAGACTTTTCCATATCAACAGATGCAAAACGCATTGCTGTTGTCCCGTGATCTATTCCGATGAACATACTAAGCACCTTTTTCCGGTCAGTCCGATGTGAGCATTGAATTGAGCTCTTCCATCACACGCTCACCTTCGATTGCATCGCCGACGGTCGTGATTATTCTGAGCTCCTGTGAAGAAGTACCGTGAGATATGAGCATTCTGAGGTTTCCCCTGTCATCCGGACGAAGTACCTTTGCGGATAGAATGCCACCTGAATTACCTTTCCCTTTGACAGTTATTACTGAAGGGATTATTTTCTTGACCTCAGGATGCTGGCTTACCAGAGCTACAAGCTTCTTACCATGGCGATTACCAATGATGGTCGTGTGTGAACCACCAAGCTTGCTCTTTGGTTTGCTGAGTCCGTTTACAGGCATACCGGCATTCATTTGGAGGAAATAACAGTACGAAATATAAAATATTGGTGGTTGACCGGTCAAAAAAGAAAGGATAATCCAGAAGATCAGATCTGCTGGATATCCGCCATATCGATGAGCTTGACACCTGAGTCCTGCAGGACGGTGATGGCAGCTTCGATATTGTTTACCCTGAGAATGAGAAGTGCCTTCTCGGTCTTTGTAACAAAGGCATAGGCATAATCTATGTTTATGTTCTTCTCACCAAGGACATCTGCTATCTTACCCAGCCCCCCCGGTACATCTTCCATCTCTACGCCGAGGACATTTGTTTCGGAAACTGTGAAACCTGCATCGTGCAGCACATCGTGTGCATGGCCAGGCCTGTCCACGACCATCCTGATAATACCGAAATCACCGGCTTCAGCTATGGTAAAAGCCCTGATGTTGATGCCTGCCTTGCGGAAATTACTGGCGATATTAGCAAGCCTTCCAGGCTTGTTCTCAGCGAAAAGGGATATCTGTTTGATGATCTTGTCTTCCATGAAACCACCTGTTAATAAAATTATGTCCTATGTGATATTATAGCTTCCTGTTGTCTGTCACTCTCTTGGCCTTGCCCATGGAACGTGGGATTGTTCCATTTTCTACCAGTTCGACCTTAACAGCGATGTTCAGGACACTTTTAAGGGCGGATGAGACTTTCTTCTCAAGAGAGATGATGTCATTTACCTTATCGCTGAAGGCTTCGTCTGTCATCTCTATCTGGACCTTCATGACATCTAGCTCGTTCACCCTGTCCACAATGATAATGAAATGCTCGCCGACCTCGGGAATGTTCATGAGCACGGACTCTATCTGACCCGGGAAGACATTGATACCGCGGACGATAAGCATATCGTCTGCACGTCCCAGGACACGCATGATACGCGGATGGGTCCTTCCACATCTGCATGGCTGTTTGTTGATAACAGTGATGTCGCCGATCCTGTACCTTATAAGGGGAAGTGCTTCCTTGAACAGCGTGGTTATGACGAGTTCACCTCTCTCACCCTCTTTCAGTTGTTCTCCAGTCTCAGGGTCGATCACCTCGATCAGGAACTGGTCAGCCCAGATGTGGATGCCGTCCTGGTACTGGCATTCCGTGAAAAGAGGACCGCTGAGTTCGGAGGTGCCGTAGATATCATAGGCCTTGATACCTGTCGCCTGCTCGATCCTTACACGCATTTCCTCAGACCATGGTTCTGCACCGAAGATACCTACACGCAGGTCCGTATCATTGTCAATGCTGATACCTGCCTGGTTGGCAACCTCGTTCATGAAAAGGAAGTATGAAGGAGTACACGCAATGACGGTTGAATTGAGATCCTGCATCAGCTCGATCTGTCTTTCAGTGTTACCGGAACTCGTAGGAAGTACAGTGGCACCTATTTCCTCCGCACCGTAATGGGCACCAAGCCCACCGGTGAAAAGACCATATCCGTAGCCTACCTGTATGATGTCGTCTCTTCCGACACCGATCGAGGTCATCGCCCTTGCAAGGGAAGTGGTCCACCCGTCAATATCGTTTCTGGTATAGCCTACAACTGTTGGTTTTCCTGTTGTGCCGGATGATACATGGAAACGTACAAGCTGTTCGTTGGGAACGCAGAACATTCCCATGGGATAGGTGTCCCTGAGATCACTTTTATATGTGAAAGGCAGCTTTTGCAGATCAGCAAGTGTCTGAATGTCCTCCGGACTGACACCTGCATGATCGAATCGCTTCTTGTAAAAATCCGAATGCTGGTAAACATAATTCACCAGGTGTTTTAACTTCTTCTCCTGCATTTTTTCCAGTTCGTCAACCGGCATGCGTTCAATCAATGGGTTCCAGTACTCTATCATTTTCTCACCCCGTTTTGGCTTATTCCGACTCTTCCTGTAAGACCTCGCAGATAGAAGGATTCGGCTTCCCCTGGAGGACGCTGCGAATCCTGTCCCTGCATTCTCCGATAATAACATCCATGTCTGCTACCACATCTATTCCGGCAGCACCTGCATGACCTCCTCCGGTGCCCTGGTAATTGGAACTTATATCTTCCATGATCTTGCCAAGGTTCACACCGGAGTTCACTGCATCACGCTTTGCCCTTCCACTAACCCTAACATTCCTGTCACGTGAAGTACCTATCAAAGCTACATCGGCTCCGATATTCAGGAACATAGAGGATGCTGCACCTCCGAAGGAGTTCACATGGGAATCAACGATCAGCCAGTCATCAACACGCTCAATGTTGGCCCTTGTAGCACATTTCAACATGGCTATACGCATGGATATATCCTGCGGGGTCGAGGCCATCATCTCAAGGACCTCCGCGTATTCAACCCCACTTGACTCTATGATCTCCGATACTGTACGGAAGGTATCGGTTGTTGCATGCTTGAAATGTCCGGTGTCTGTAATGATCCCGGTCATAAGACCAAGTGCAGTCCTGCGCATTATGGGAGCACCCATTATGCGAAGGATATCGAACACCATCTCTGCGGTCGAGGTGGCATGGCGGTGAAGATAGAATTCTGCATTTTCGATAAGTGCAGTAGTAGCGTGATGATCGATTACGCAATACTTACCAAGTTTTATATCGTTCAATTGTGAACTGGTAGATGTGTCCACTACCAGTGTGATATCATATTGTGACGGATCGGGTTTCTCCACCACTTTTATATTAAGCTTATCAATAAGAAGCGAGGCAACGCGGTTACAGCCGTCCACAAGTCCGATAGTTCCGCCTATTGCTTCAGACAGTGCAAAAGCGCTGCTCACAGCATCTGGATCTGCGTTACGATGACACAAGTAAAGAATATTAGAATAATCCAGAAGTCTATTGTAAAACTCCAGTTCTTCAACTTGCATGGAAACCTCTGATTATCACTACGAAAGATAATCCGAGTAATGGCAGTTAGAAGGAAAAAGGCTTACTCTGCCTGGTTCCCCATTGCCTGCTCTATTTGTTCCTGAAGTTGTGTAAAACGCTTGGAGATACGCTCTTCCTGTCTTGAGATGGACTGAAGTCTCAGGGAAAGTGTCTCTACTTTTTCCTTCATCTTACCAACAGTATCCTCTTTGCTGGCCTTGACCTGCAGTTCACCGACGGTCCTGTAGATCACTGCATCATCAGAGAGCTTCTCCAGCTCTTCAAGTGCCATCTCAGATTCCTTCTGTAAGGATTCCATCTGGGCTTTCTGCATTGCAAGCGACTGCGCCTGCTGCTGCACTTGCTGCAATTGTGCCAGTTGGTTCTGTATCTGGGGGGGTATTTGTGTACTCATTTGGTTTCACCTGGCATACCAATAAACCTGAAGTGATTTTAATGTTTCCATAAGGAAAACAATGGTAAAACAGCAGTCCAGATTCGTTTTCCAGTAAAGATAATGTTCAAAAAAATTACGTACCAGCCGTTACGACAGAGACTTCATATGCTACCTGTATCAGTCTTAACCAGGTATTCAGGGTGGACCTCATGGATACGAGGTCATCGGCCTTTACGGTAAGATACAGATGCGAATCATCGACCTTCAGCTCGATACTGGACCTGTCGGTCACAGGAGTTCCAATTTCAGGTTTTAGTGAAAGGTATATCGAATTTGCAGCCCCGGTCTCAAAAACAGATTCGGTGATCAACTGCAATTGCCATCACCGTCAAATATCCTGTAACTTCTTATCTTTAAGGTAAAAAGAGTCACGTCCGCTTCAATGAAGTCTATCCTGTCGTCCGAGACCATCATTTTCAAAGAGCTTAGAGGTTCTTCATTACCACCCAGAGGAAGCAATTTTGAGAATGCCGACACAAGCTCTCCTTCCCCTGCTATAGAAGGTTCTGCTTGTCTGGAGCGAGGATACGGTTCTTTAGATACTACTAATGAGATATATACAGAGAGGACGCAGAACCCATCCGGGTCATACATACTGATACTGCCAGGGTTCCCGTGGTATTCGCCCACGATCATGAGAGAGGAAACATCCGCATGGCGCAGGACCTCACCCATACCCATCTTACCGCGATTGAAATAATCGCAGTTGAAAAAAGATGCCAGAAGCTTACATAAAGTACGCGTACTGGCGGAAGGTTTGCGAGAAGAAGTAATTTGCATCTACTTCTACTCGGCTTTGATGCGTTTGATGGACGTCGGACGCTCTTTTACAAGTATCCTGTGTCCGCAGTACGGACAGCGGATACCAGTATACTCGTAGTCGATCTCAACATTCCTTTTGCATCTGGTACACTTGTAATCCATGCTCACCTTACTCTATCTTTTCAGTGGCTTTTCTTACGGAACGCGCAACAGTCTTACCTACACTGGTTTGTGGAAGGTATGTTCCGCCGGCAAATGTATAGTCACACTTGCTGCATCTCCAGATACCTGTACCGACTCTGCCAACTGTAGGGCGTGCACACCTTACACATACATGAGGCATACGCATCTTTTCTTCAAGATCCGCTACCAGCTTGCGGTCCTTTCTGCCATAACGTACACCAAACCTGCCTGCTGATCTGGATACGCGTCCTTTCCGTGTATATTTTTTTGCCATGAATCTGATCTCCTTGAATCAAATGTGAATTTACGATATTGATGTAATTAGTTCGAGATGTCCGATAGATAAGCTTCCCGCAGCTCAGTTGCTTTCTTACATGCCATTTCCACAGCACTCAGCAACTGTTCCTCTGTCAATGCTCCGTCACCGCTCTTTTGCATTCCTGAAATAGAACCATCCTGGTTTGATACGACAGTGATCTTTGTATCACACACTGTTTCCTCATCAAGTCCCGGATCGACCATCAGTGAGCCACCAATGTTTATCACAGTGACTGCCAAAGGCATGTCCTGGATAGGCATAGCCACATCCTCACCCTTTCCTGCACGTTCAGCAGGTATGGTAGTGGTCAGCAAGGCTGCAATAGCACCCAAGGAAGAAGCATCTTGGATGTTACCGGAATTGTTGAGAACATGGATGTCGATGAATACTATCCATACTTCTTCTCCCTCCGTAATACACAACTTACTTAAATCAATTGCGCCTGACTCACGGACACCACGATCAGTCACACGGGCCATCTCAATGGCATTCTCTCTGGGTGGACCTGCCTCAAAGTCAGGAGAAGCTATAGGATTAAGTTCAAGACTTGTGATAATGACCCCCGCTCCGGGGGAATCAGGGAACGGAGCTCCTGCCTGGAGTTTAACTCCAACAAGGACCTCAGTCTCTCCCAGCCTGACCCACGCAGAGCCCTCAGCCTTATCAATGACATTTGTTTGTAATTCAATATCCCTTATCTGATCAAAGGAACGACCATCGGTACGTTTCCCCTTGAGCATAAGGTTGTAAATATAATCCCTTTTCAACACAGACATTACTTCATTGCTCATGGATCTCACCTCCCTCAGTAATCTCCCCTTCATCGGCCGCTTCTTCTTCAACAAGGTCAACGAACTCTTCTTCCATATCCTCAGAAGCTTCGCCCTCATCCTCTGACTCTTCGTCCTCTGAATCCTCGTTCTCCGACCCCATATCCTCTTCTAATTCATCGGAAAGGATAGCAGTATCTTCGATGTCTTCAAGATCCTCGTCCTCTGATTCCTCAATATCGCATTCCACCATGACCTCAACATCGATCTCTTCATCGATGTCTTCAGGTATTCCAATTGCGACATCTTCAGCGAATTTACTCCTTAAAGCCTCCTTCTGGATCTCGAGGATCTGACGGCAACCTTCCTTGCACATTTCAACAGCCTGCTTAAACTCTTCCTGTGTAAGATCCCCATCCATCTGAACGAGTGTGATCTCCCCATCCTGGGTCATTGCTATAGGAAGGTCTGCTTCACCATAATTGTCTTCAGGTTTGTTCAGGTCAAGCACCAACTTGCCATCGACCTTTCCGACTGCACAGGCGGCCACAAGGCCCTTCATAGGAATACCGGCATCTGCAAGGGCAATTGAGGCTGCATTGATTGCAGCGGTCCTTGTACCCGCATCAGCCTGCAGTACCTCCGCAAAGACATCGATCACTGCACTTGGATAAAGGTGTGTCAGCACGACAGGTTCGAATGCCTCACGGCTTACTTTTGATATTTCGATACTTCTTCTGCTAGGTCCGGGACGTATTCGGTCCTCAACTGAAAAAGCAGCCATGTTATATCGATATCTTATCAGAGCAGAATCAGATTTCTGCAATCTCCTTGGGTGAAGCTCCCTGGGACCATAGACCGCCACCAGGATCTTATTGTTGCCCCATTCCAGATAACAGGAGCCATCCGCACGGGACAGCACTCCTATCTTGATCGTCATCGGTCTTATTTCATTAATTTGCCTGCCATCGAGGCGTAAACCATTCTCATCAATGAACTTTTCAGGTTTATCATTCATACTAATTCTCCAATATTCCGCAATTGGCCGCTCACTTTTACAAAAAGGACTTTACGGATCACTCATCCGTTTCTTCCAGAAGTGCATCTACTTTTCTATAAGTATCTTCGGGGATCTCGCTTTCATCTTCTTCTACTTCTTCGGCCTCTGCAAGATCTTCCTCAGCATCGGTATCTTCCTCAACATCAACACCGGCATCTTCTTCATTTCTCAGGAACTGGCTGACCCTGTCAGTCAATCCTGTTGTATGTGACTGTTGCATAATCATCTCTATAGCTTCGGTGAGACGATCCATATTACTGTCTTTTCCATTTATCCAGATCCGGCCGTTCTGGCCCACAAAGATCTCACAGTCGGTTTCTTTTTTGAGCATTGAGACCATTGAGCCGCCATGACCTATGACACGGGGAACCTTTGCAGGGACAATTTCGATTATCCTTCCAGTTTTAAGTGATTTCAGGCCCCTCTCACGCATTGACAGTTCTACCTTCATGGACGGATTTACGTCTTTAACACGCAGAAGTGCGGAATCGCCGACATCCATAATTCCGGGCATCTTGTCAGATTCCACTCTTTTCGGATACTCTGAGACATGCAGCAGACCATCATATGGAGAACCGATGTCAAATATCCAGTTTGAAGGAGTTACATCGATCACAGTACCGATCACAAAATCCTTGCTCGAAGGAATGTACTTTCCAGAGAACGGAATCACAGATATCTTATTTCTTGAATTCTTGACCCCGTACAAAAGAGAATAGACCTTTCCATCCTTCACATAAGTGCCGGGTCCTGAATCTGCCTTGTTCTCAGACAAGAGCTCGCCCGGAAAAACAATTTCTCGCTCCATTATCCATCCTCATAATAATTTAGTTTCAGCATCCCCTTTGGTCAGGTGATTTACCAGACCATAGAAATCGTTCTGCAGACCTGCAGGCATCCTTACAACCGCAACCCAGGAGCCATCGTTCTGCCACTCGTTCTTCATAAGAGTTGCAAACTTTGAGATATCTCCATAGGACTTCGCAGCATACTCCGCAGGTACCTTTACCGCTACATCGACCTCCTCGAACCTGATGGGGATGATAGGACGGATGGCCTTCATAACGATGTTGACCTGCTCGTCCACACTTTTGAAAAGTTCTATGTGGACCTTTGCCTCTTCCATAGCCTTCTCTATCCTCGCCCGGGGATGTGGGGTCTTTGTCTGGGGATTTATCGCGTTCTGTACTATGACAGTTACAACCTGTTTGGTCTTTTCTTCAAGCAGGAATTTTCGCTGTTCCGTAGTTAGCTGGAGTTCACCATGTTCCAGTATCTGACTGGCGATCTCCACAACATCAGAAGTACCAAAAGTACTCTCAAGGTCGGATTCAGCTGTACGGTCCCCTTGATGGGCATCAGAGAATACAGATTCAACAGCTAGTATATCCTCTATCTTGATATCTTCGCCCCTCTTTAACGCAAACGCCCCATCAGGATCCACCAGTACTTCGAACTGATTCTTACCTTTCTTGAGCCTTGCTATCACAGCCTCATCAAGTGACACCATTTGTTTTCACTCCTTAGATCCTTGATTAATTTTATTCCTCAGACCCTTCTTCCGGGTTTTCGGTATTTTCTTCCTCAGCCGTAAACTCATCTTTCAGTTCTTCCTGGATACGGCCCACGTATGTCTCGACCTCATCCTCGGAGAGTTTTCTGAACTGCCTTTCCTTAAGGGTCACAAGCCCTACTTCCAGAGTAGCTGCGTTGAGTTTACCCTCTGTGGACCTGTAAAGCGCTTTCATGCCGAGCATGATAGCAGCGTCCATATCCATATCATCGCTGTAATCAGTCTCGAATATCTCCATGAAAGAGTTTCTTCCGGCGCCTATTGCAGTTGCCTTGTATTCAAGCAGTGCCCCGCTTGGGTCCGTCTCGAACAAACGTGGCCTGGAATCATCGACTCCCGCGATCAGAAGGGCAGTACCATAGGGACGAGCACCACCGTATTGGGTGTAGCTTTGCTTGTGGTCGCAGATCTTCTTTGCTAGAACCTCTACGCCTACCTGCTCATCGTATGAGACTTTATTGATCTGGGCCTCTACCCTTGCCCTGTCTACCAGTGCACGGGCATCTGCGACCAGACCGGATGTGGCAGCACCTATATGGTCATCTATCTGGAATATCTTCTCGATTGATTCTGCTTCTATCAATCTGCTTGTGATCCTCTTGTCAACAAGAAGAACTACTCCGTCCTTCGACTTCACACCCGCCGCAGTCGTACCCCTCTTAACGGCCTCCCTGGCATACTCTACTTGAAAAAGACGCCCATCGGGACTGAAAACAGTAATTGCACGATCATAACCCATTTGTGGTGTCATTTGCATCTCAATTTCATCTCCTGTATTAAAATAGTAAACAGTAACTTGTAGTCTTACTAACTGAAATATGCGTTCTACTCATTTATATGTGACTGTTCTTCCGGGTTAAATACATCCACACCCGCTAAATACTTTTTTGTTGCACCCAGGACAGTTCCTGAGACCCCAAGTACATGACATATCACCCTGGTGCCCTTCACATCCCTGATCGTTGCAAGCACTGCACGTGTATTATCGGTCCTTTCGGGATCACAGCGGACAATTCCCCTGGAATCCTCAAATGCAAGTAGCCTTATAGCACATTCGCTTGCACCGACATCACCCAGGAGTGACCCTGCAGCCGAGAACAGCTCCCTGATCAGGTCATCCCTT
The DNA here is from genome assembly GCA_033549165.1 of Methanolobus sp. Lineage (GTDB taxonomy): Archaea > Halobacteriota > Methanosarcinia > Methanosarcinales > Methanosarcinaceae > Methanolobus. The sequence continues at coordinate 16,782 of JAWSUM010000029.1, read as the reverse complement.
CTTACAGGCGCCTCTGCAATGAGCTCGAACGCCAGATATCTCTTCTTTGCACGCAATGTAGGAGGGAGTATCTTCATTCGAAATCACCTCCTTCCAGCCCTTCATCAGTAATTTCAGTCCTTATCACCTGCACGCCATCACAAAGATAACCTGCAGGAGGACGATTCCTTGAGATAAGCATTTCAGGATTAATGGTAAGACCTGCCATCGCTTCCTCGCGGGACATACCAAACAACGAAGCCAGGGCTATCAGTTCCCGGGGAGCACGCATGTCATAACATGACCTGGGACTGCCCGTCAGAATGAAAGGAACGTCATATTTCCTCACAAGCTGCAGGTTCTTCCTGAAATTGCTGAGTGCATGCACCCTGCTGCCTCCCCTGAGCCTTATGAGGTCACCGAGGTCAAAACAGATGGCGACCTTGTTTTCACTGGCTGCTTTTGCCAGCACATGATTGAATCCGCTTTCCTGCCCTATGTTCATGTGTGTCAGAAGATCCACTTTGGGATTTTCCAATGCAGCCCGGTTAATGTTTTCATTCCCGCCACATACTGTGACGATGTCTACCTTATTGCGGTACTTTTCAACAATACTATGCAGCTTCGAGGCGTTCTGGGTCTTTATCTCCACACCAGAGAATACTTTGATACCTGCAAGTTCGACAGGGGTATTCAAGGATGCGACGGTATCAGGATAAATAGCAGCAATGCCACTGTACCCTAAATGCTTTGCAATTGCAGCCAACTCTTCGACCTTATCGCTGCCTTCCGGACCAGAATAAACATTAAGGTCATAGAATCCGGATTCAACCAAACAATTCCTCCACGATCTTTCCGGCCTTTTCCCGGTTCTTGGGATACGTAGCTATCTTTACCCGGGTAGCAATGGCGTCAGAGGAAGATGTCAGTTCAACCCGTCCCTCAAAAGCCGCCTGTTTGTCAAACCTCATATGAAATACCTGCTCATCGTCAAGACGGTCCGGCATCTCTGAGCGAAGGAGCTCCACGTCCTCATCAGACATATTTTGCCTGATAAATAAGGCAAGAGCTTTTGAATCCTGTTTGCGTGAGACCTGTGCACTGAAGATTCTTATGGGATTGCCATAGTGGCCTTCCACATCTATGATTTCCACAGTATCATCGATAGCAGGTTCTTCGTTTCGATCTGTGGAATTAAGTAAAAACAAATCCAGGGCCTTTCTGACCCTGGAAGGATCTTCAGTAGAATGCGCGATCACACGCAAGTCTATATAGTGGATCACTTGCCCTTGTTTTGGTGTGACCTGATGCTCGGTCGGGTCTTTTCAGTACCTGTACCGCGTGTCAGCATACCTCTGCCCTTGCGGCCTGCACTGGTCTTACCACGCTGGGCACGTCCCTTGTGGGAACTGGTGCAGATCCAGTTGAGGTTCTTGTCACTCTTGATAACAGGATGGCTGGGGTCCACGAGGATGACTTCGTACCACTTCAGTTTACCATCCTCTCCTACCCAGTAGGAGTTCAGTACTTCCATGTTGGGGAACTTCCTTCCTGCACGCTCTTCAGCGATCCTCTGGATGCTCTTGCCTGCAGTGATCTTGTTCTTACCCATGTTGTGAGTACGCCTTCCGCGCACATACCTGGACTTTCTGAGACTTCCCCTGCGTACCTGCACGCGGGCAACAACTATCCCCTGCTTTGCCTTGTATCCGAGTGAGCGGGCGCGGTCAATACGAGTAGGACGTCTGATCTTTGTAACAGATCCTTCCTTTCGCCATTCCTGAAGCCTTTCCCATCTGAGCTCACTGACGTAAGTCTCACCAGGGTCTTTCCATGCATCTTTAATATATCCGTAAAATGATCTGGACAATATATTCACCTTGTTTCATTTTCTTGTTTCACGGTTCAGCTTCCATAAAAGCCACATTCCCACGGGACAGATCCCGACAATGAAACAGGACTAGTACCCACTGATATGATTTAAACTTTTTTGCGCTCTTGAAAACAAAATATTTTTTATATGTAAGCCGCTGTCGGGTCGCAATGAACAAAATCAGGGCAAACCACCTTATCGACATTATCCTTACGCTTCTCTTCAGCATAGTTGCATTCACAGGGCTCCTTATGTACCCCATAATACCAGACGGATGACCGCTCTTGCAGGAGTACATTTGATCCTTCACAAAAAATGGCTTGTCTGTGTCACACGAAACATGTTCATTAGAAACAGTAGCGAAAAATGTTCCATCTCAGAGAAGGAATGATGTGAAGGATATTATTCCATCCCATGAGATTCATTCATTGAATATACTCAGGTCCTCGCCGGAACAAATGATTCCGGTCACGTTACCATTGTCATCTTTAAGCAGAGAATTGTACCAGCGGATCAGGATCTCCCTGCCATCCTCACATTCCACATTTACTTCGGAATATTCGGGCAGGCAGGAGTTTCCCGAAACTGCTGCTTCAAGAGAGGAACGCACATCGGACCTCATATCCTCTTTTATTAAAGTATTCACAAAATCCTGGCCGATCAGCTCGAACTCTTCATAATCAAAGGTCTGGTTACCCTTCTTGTTGATCAGATTTATCTTCAGTTGTGGATCTGTGATAACAACAATGAAACCGGCCTCATCGAGATAATTCATGGCATCATTCCTTTCAGCCAGTATTTTATCCTGAAGATGCTTTATGCGGAGCAGCGACTTTACCCTTGTAACAAGTTCCAGCCTGTTGACTGGTTTACCAAGGAATTCGTCAGCCCCTACCTCAATACCTTTTATGCGGTCATCCTTGCCAGACAACGCCGTAACCATGATCACAGGCAGGAATTGAGTTTCAACGGAAGTTTTTAGGATTCTGCAGACCTCATAACCATTCATGTCAGGCATCATTACATCGAGAAGGACTATATCGGGTTTGTCAACTTTTACCCTTTCCAGTGCCTCTCTGCCATTGTAAGCATTGATAACCTCATAATCAGATTTCAGATAGAGTCCCATTAGCTCCACTATGGCCTGTTCATCATCCACTATGAGTACTTTGTCCCTTTCCTGCATGCACCATATACTCCATTTTACTGCACATTCCAGATTAATAAATGCTTCACAATATAAATATGATGGTTATTCAATCTTTCTTGTATTTACTTTCCTGACAAAATCACTGTTCGATACATAGATATTGGAACTGTCAGCATATAAAATTTTAGGCAAATGATGTACAAGATAACAAAACAGAAAGAAAATAAAATGGGGCTGGTGAGATTTGAACTCACGATCGACGGGTCTCTCCGAACAGCTGCAATAACAGCCATCAGTTTATGAGCACATATCAGTGCTCCAACGGTTCCTCACAAACCAACCCCGTCGGGTTAGTCTCAGTAGACCCGTTGTTCATCATTTATCCGCTGGAGCCCGTCGCCATGCCGGGCTAGGCCACAGCCCCATATATTTGGGCAGTACCCCCAGAATACATCTTATCAATGATATATTTAGCGGTACTCAACCATCATTTGGTTGACAACTGGACCCACAAGAGCAATTCCCCTCGCTATTTACACGATCAAGACTTCCCAGCTTACACAGCTCAGAACATAGCCCTTCTATCTCCAGACGTATGTTCTCCCTGGATCTTCCATACATTAGAGCAAGATATATGGCACCTCCGGCACCAACGCCCTCCTTGACAAAACCAAGTTCATACTGCCTCAGGCCTTCTGAGTCGGATTCGCCAAAGCATGGATCCACCCCATAGCATCTGGCACCCAGCTGTTCGGCTATGTCCCTGAAATTGGCAGATCCGTCACCTGCAACATAGCTAGTTGTCACGATTATGATATTGTCCGTCGGATAGCCCAGATGCTTGATGACAGCATAGATGGCTTCCATCTGTGTCCCACCAGCGAGTATCAAACGCGTATCGCCAAGACCTGCAGCAATACCTGCAACCGTGACCATCATCGGGTCGCCCACACAAGTGATCGCCTTGAACGGTTCATCGCGGAGTGAGCCAAATGTGATATCAGATGACCTAAGAGCGGCTTCAACCACATCCCTTTTAAGCTGCAAAGGATTTGAAGAAGAACTGCTGCTTACATTCCCGTCATAACCAAGCGATTGCAGAACTGCGTTAGCAGTTGTTGTTCCGGCAGGAATACTCTCCCCGATCATTACAAAATCATGTTTTTTGGCGAGCTCCTGCCCAATCCTGAACGCATTTTCAAAGGCTTTTTCAACATCCATGACGGCGACAGGCCCACGTATATCCTCGCCCGGCTTGCCCCCGATATCCACAAGAGGAACCTCTTTTGCAGGCAGGACCCTCAGGCCGGCATTCACCAGCAGATGAGGCACGCCTGTCAGCTGCAGGGCGGCCCTTGTGATAAGGGCAGGAGTGGGCGTGTCATAGGGAGGCGTCATCGGCAGTATAGGGATATCGATTATCGTCCCTTTGTACAAAACCTCCGCATCTCCTGCAGGAGTATAGTCTGTAAGCTTTGCAGTCTTTCCTGCTGCGGAAAGACCCTCTATGTAAGCAGTCGCAGTATTGCCAAGAACACATACGAACAACGGTCTTTCAGGCAACCTGGCATTCTCGGGTGATAAGGAATCCATAATCATCACCTAACCTATTTTAGAGGGTATATATGTCATTTTCCAGACAGTATGTGGAGAATCAATAGGTTCTCGCAACATACACCATTGTGTCCGCATCGCCATCGCATACGATGCATTTGCCCTGGCAGCATTCCTGTGCATTCGGTATGCCAAGGATACCCGCACCGACATCTTCTTCCAGTTTGAGTCCGCATTCCTTGTCACCGCACCAGAAAACCTTTGCAATACCCTTTGTGAGGTTCTCTTTGATCTCATCAAGGCTCATGCACTCAAGTATGCGCCTGTCGACATCTTGCTTTGCTTTCTCATAGAGACTGTCCTGTATCGTAGCGAACAGGGAAAGGACCTCATCCTTTATAGTGTCAAGAGAAGCTTGCTGCTTTTCACCTGTGTCACGGCGCACCATCATGGCTGCATTATTCTTAAGGTCCCTTGGCCCGATCTCAAGTCTCACAGGGACACCTTTCATTTCCCATTTATAGTATTTGGCACCAGGGCGGTTGTCACTTGCATCCAGCTTGACGCGTATGCCTGCGGCTTCCAGTGTTTCCATTACATTCTCACAGGCCCGGAGAACATCTTCAGATTCCTTGAAGATGATAGGAATGATCACAACCTGCACAGGAGCTACCTCTGGCGGCATAACAAGGCCCTTGTCATCCCCGTGTATAGATATCAGTGCCGCAACACAGCGTTCAGAGATACCATAACATGTCTGATGCACATACACTTGCTCGCCTGCAGCATCCTCGTACTGGATGTCGAAGGTCCTGGCAAAATTGTCCCCGAGGTGATGTGCGGTACCAACCTGAAGGGTCTTCCCGTCAGGCATGAGTGCATCCGTGGCTATGGTATAATCAGCTCCTGGGAACTTGTCCCAGTCTGGTCTCTTTGAAGGGAGTACAGGAATTGCAAGCCTGCGGTAGAATTCCGTGTAAAGCCTGATAGCCTCATCGACCTGGGCTGCGGCATCATCCCATGTTGCATGGACGGTGTGCGCCTCCTTGAATGATGTGATCTCACGTAACCGGATAAGAGGACGTGTGTGCTTGGTCTCATACCTGAAGGTATTGACGATCTGGTACAACTTGAGAGGCAGGTCTGCATGGGAGCGGACCCACAGCTTATACATTGGGTAGATCGCAGTCTCACTGGTAGGACGCAGTGCGAGTTTAACATCAAGAGGAGACATACCCCCATGGGTCACCCAGTAGACCTCATCCTCAAAGCCCTTGATGTGCTCAGCCTCTTTCATAAACTCATTTTCAGGGATCAGAAGTGGAAACATGGTCTCCTGATGGTCTTTGTCAAGTAGCTTACGGATAATGTCGTACACATTTCGCCGGAGGTTGAAACCAAAGGGATACCATACGTATAAACCTTTGACAGGATAGCGGACATCCATTATCTCGCCTTTCTGCAGGATGTCATTATACCATTCACTAAAACTTGCCTTAGAAGGAAGTGCAGCCTCTTTCTCTTGTTCTGCCATGTAGTCACCTATATGAACACTTGATTTGGCTACATAAACAAGTACATTGCTTATAGGCGTTTCCTTCGGAACTTCAGACAGATGGATGCCTGCAGGACAGACTAATAAAAATGAACAAACAAACAAACAAACAAACAAACAAACAAACAAACAAATAAATAAAGGAAACAAACGAATAATTTATTCCTGTTTATCTTCTTTCATACACAAGAACCACGACCCGCACTTTTTGAGCTCTGCCGGGTCATCTATCCTCTTCTTTGATTCGGACCATGTGGACGGATTGGGGACGATCACATCATCACCAGGATACCAGTTTTCCGGCGTGAACACATGCTCGCTATCGGATCTCTGTATAGCCTGCAGTAATCTTTTGATCTCGCCCATGTTCCTCCCGTTGGAGAACGGATAGTACAGTATTGCGCGTATCTTTGCCTGCGGGTCAATGATGAATGTTGCACGCACCGTTTCAGTGCTGAATTCCTGCAGGCTCAGCTTTCCTCCTGAACGCTCGAACCTCTCAAGCACTTCCTCGGGAGTATAATGGGAATGAGGGTGGATCATACCGTATTTCCTGGCAACCTCCAGGCTTAAGTCCTCGATGACAGGGAACATTACATCGACATTCTTCAGGCCTTTATATTCCACTTTTTCCCGGATGGCCTCAAGCCAGGCTATATGGGACTGGTTGCTGTCAACCGAAAGTCCAATTAATTCGGCGTTAAGTTCCCTGAATTCCTGCTGCATAGCAGCGAATCTTATGAACTCGGTGGTGCAGACCGGAGTGAAATCCCCGGGATGGCTGAAGAATATTACCCATTTTCCCTTGTAATCCCCAGGGAAATCAACCACACCCAGCGTGGTCTTGGCCCTGAAAGAGGGCGCTTCATCCCCGATCAGGGGCATTTTTACCTGTTGGTAGTCTTCCTCTGGCAAATCTGACTTCTCCCACAGTTGATTAAAATTACTAACTGTCAGGTATCAGCCTGCAATATAATTTAAGTTTTCGGCCTTCTTATGAAAAAATTAGCTGGAAGTGAAAAAAGAAACCTTAGACTTGGCAAGGAAAGTTCCGGAGAGGAGCAATAACTTCAATCGGTGACAGAGTGGTCCGGATCACAAGCATCTACCTCCATCTCGGAAGAAGATGTGTCGAAGACTATCATCCCTGTCTTGAGCTCTGCTGCTTCCTGTGATGTCAGCTGCCTGGATGTTGCCTTATCAGAAATGATCGCACTGTTCCCCAGAGGATCCTCAATGACCAGGGTAAGTTCTTTTTTAGCCTCCATGGCATCCCTGAGAGCCTGCTGGATCTCAAGTCCCTTAGAATGCCTCTCCTCATCAGCATCATTCTCTGCCCACTTGGTCGCAGTGATGACCACATTCAGAATCCTGTCCAGCACACCTTCGATATTGGTTACGTAAGACTCGGATACTGAGCCGGGTTCTACATCAATGCCCAACTCAGGTACGCGTATGGTCCCCGAGGTGGAACGAACAACCCTGCTGTTAAGGTCCTCAAGGTTCTCTACCTTCAGTTCATACCTCACAGGATCGCGCTGCGCCAGGATAATAGTATCAGCGAACCTGAAACTGCAGTCACACTTTGCAGTGATATGAAGTACCTCGCCAAAATAAGGAATATCATCACCCTGCCAGTTGATGATCAAATCCTTATGACAAAGCGGACAGGAAGTGGCGGTTACAAAATTGTGGCAGGAACTTTCTTCACTCAATATCTTCCACCGAGGATCTTCGACCTGTCGATCTTGATGCCTGTTGGCGTTACAAGTACCTGGTCATCCTTGATTCCTGCAATGTCACCGTGGACATCGATCACAACATCCTTGAGGTCCTTTAATGCACGGTCGAGCAGGAGTTTATCAGCCTTTATATTTGAGATATCGATCATTACAATGTTACCGTCGTATATCTCCCTTTTAAGTGCGGTCAGTTCATTCAGGTTGGTCAGTTCGGCCACCCGGATATAGGTCTCTGCAGGTTCCTCATCAAGCACTTCTTCATACTTGGTAAGATCGAGTTCCGTGTATTCATCCTCAACGGTTGTGGTTTTGGCACTGCCACCAAATATCTTATTCATGATCTTTGCCATAATGCGCCCTCATGTATTCAAAAACATTGATGCTTATTAATAATATCGATACTACTTAAATTGTTACCGTACAGATGCTTCAGACTGTTGCTTTTAATTATATTCCCTGTCATTGTATATTAATTATTTCTTTCAGATGTCAAGATTCCATAACTTATCGCCAACATAGTGAACAGACTTTATCGCCTTTCCGGAACTTGCCTGCATCTGGGCCCCGGGAATCAAAGCAGTGCCTATTGCAAGAGGTTTACTGTGGTTCTCCTCAATGATGATCACAGGGTCCCCAGCTTCGATGTCACCGTCCGCAGATACGATCCCGGGACACATGACATCAGCACCATTGACAACAAAGCGAACGGCTCCGGCGTCCACCACGACAACATTCTTTTTCAACCCAAGTTGAAGTACTCCTTTAACCGTCGGAAAATAAGTATCACCAATCTGGAAAAGAAGCACTTCCCCTTCTATTATGACGATGGGTATATCGTCTGCCGTCGCAGTTTCAAACTTCTTGTCAGAGAACGTGTCAACTATGTCACCAAATGAGGAACTGAGTTCCTTTAGCAATTTTATCTTGTCTGATTTCCTTATTTGTACCCTGGACTTTATCTTCAACTGATCACCCGGAAGCAGGATATTGTAATTGAAATTGTTTATGATAGCGTAACTTTTAAAGGTTGCGCGGAAGGCGCATCCTCAAAATGTAGTCTTGCATCTTCCACCATAAACCTGCATCACCTTACGATCACAACAGGAACTCCGCTCACGTCGAGCACATCCACCGATCTTCCTGCAGAGACGACTTCCTTCTCGATCTCCACATGATCCGGATCAAGTTCAATAAGCTCACCGTCAACATTGACAGTGATCTTGCCCTTTGCAATCTCATCAGCGATCTTTTTCGGATTCTCATCAAGCAGGGCATCGATAATAGCTTTAGCCCTTCCCCTGAAAACAGGACCTATTTTCCCCATATTCGGTTTTACGTTCACTGGCACATGTTCGAAATCCGGTTCGCCTTCCATCATTTCAATTGGTGAATTGGTCACACCGGCCAGGTCGCTCGTGTCCAGAGTGATACCGTATATCTCTATTTTCTCAAGAGGAATATTCAATGCCATACCTTTCTCGGACTTGTACCTTCGGACACTGCTTGCAACCTCTTTGACGAACTCACCGGATCTTTCGACCTCCGCATCGATCATTTCCTCTCGGACTACAGGCCACGACTGGACATGCACACTTCCCTCACCTATGCGGGAGAACATCTCCTCTGAGAAGAAAGGAGCAAAAGGTGCCAGCAGCCTTGCCAGAGAATCCATGGTCACAAAGAGAGTGTACTTTGCAGCCTTCTTTGCTTTTTCATCATCACCATAAAGACGGGACTTGATAAGTTCGATATAGTTGTCTGCGAGGACATCCCATGTGAACCCGCGTATTGCCTTGAAAGCTTCATCGAACTGGTATTCATCCATGCTGTCGGTCACGGACCGTATCAAGCGGTTAAGATTGCTCAGAAGCCACCTGTCAATCACTTTCAAATCAGTGGCATCCATCCCGGTGTGTTCGTAGTCCTCAAGATGGGACATTGAGAATCTGTAGATACTCCATGCCTTGTTGAAGAACCTGGATGCTGAAACAACATCCTTCCAGCGGAACATGACATCGGATCCGGGAGAACCGCCTATTGCAGCCCATTGCCTGAATGCATCCGCACTGTAGTCCTTGATAACTTCTTCCGGAGAGATAACGTTACCAAGGGACTTGCTCATTTTGTGGCCGTCCTCACCCAGGACCATACCGTTGATCAGAATCGAATCCCATGGCCTCTTGCCTGTTATTGCCATGGAGCGCAGAATTGTATAGAATGCCCATGTACGGATGATATCATGACCCTGCGGACGCAGCTGTGTCGGCAGTCTCATATCATGGTCAGAGAGCCATCCTGAGACATGCAGTGCAGTAATGGAGGAATCCATCCATGTGTCCAGTACATCCTCCTCTGGTTCGAACTCCGTGCATCCGCAGCTACATGCTTGCGGAGGTTGTTCCCGGGTTGGGTCTATTGGCATCCATTCTTCCTTTGCCACAAGTACCTCGCCGCACTCCTTACAGTACCACACAGGTATGGGAGTAGCGAACAGTCTCTGGCGGGAGATGCACCAGTCCCATTCCATTGTTCCTATCCAGTTCTCGAGCCTTACCTTCATGTACTGTGGAAGCCACTTTATCTCATCTGCAGCTTTTGCCACCGCATCGGTATCGATCTTAACGAACCACTGACGCTCGGAAAGTATCTCGATGGGAGTATCACAGCGCCAGCACATACCCACGTTCTGATCGAGGGTCTTCTGCTCGAAAAGATAACCTTCTGCCTTGAGATCCTCGATTATAGCATTCTTGCACTCAGGGATTGCCATGCCCTCATACTTGCCGGCAATAGAGGTCATACGACCATTCTTGTCAATTGCTTTACGGAGCGGAAGTTCATGCTCCAACCACCAGCGGACATCCTGCTTGTCACCGAAAGTACAGATCATGACCACACCGGTACCGAACGCCGGGTCAACGTCCTTATCACCTATGACCGGAACCTCGTGGCCGAAAATCGGGACCTTTACGTTACTTCCCACATGTTCACTGTAGCGCTCATCTTCAGGGTTGATGGCAACAGCCACACATGCAGCAAGCAGTTCAGGTCTTGTGGTAGCTATCTTGAGCTTGTCGAAGTTCAGGAAATTCAGTTTTGTGTCCCTTCCCTCATACTCTACCTCAGCAAAGGCAATTGCGGTCTCACAACGGGGACACCAGTTGACGGGATGCTCTGCCTGATATACGCGACCCATGTCGTACATTTTCCTGAAGGATCTCTGGGTTTTGGAATAGTATGCAGGTTCCATTGTCACAAACTCGTTGCTCCAGTCAGTGGAGAAACCGAGGTTCAACATGGTCTCCCGCATCTTCTCGATATTGCCATTTGTAAGTTCCCGACACATCTGCCTGAATTCTTCCCTTGGGACCTGGTTCTTGGTTATGCCGTGGATCTCCTCTACCTTAACCTCGGTAGGAAGACCGTGACAGTCCCAGCCCTGGGGGAACATAACGTTGTATCCGCACATTCTCTTATAGCGTGCGACAAAGTCGATATAACACCAGTTAAGTGAGTTACCGATGTGGAAATTGCCGGTTGGATACGGAGGAGGGGTGTCAATAATGTACTGGGGTCTGGTACTTTCATTCCAGTCGAAATGGTACATAGACATATCCCATGTTTTTTTCCATTTTGGCTCGACATCATGAGGAACATATTCTTTAGGAACCGTCATTAGAACTCTCCGATAAATATTATATTGTGATAGTGTTTTTTATCCTACAGTGGTCTAAGATTATTTAAACATATGGTTGCAAGTCAGCAAGCATTTAGCTAGCAGGATACCACGAGTATGAGAACTGAAGTCAGGATTTGACACTTTGGAATGTTCCGACATTTTCCCGGCCAGCCATCCAGAAAGATGCTTTCTGCAAAGAAAGTGAACACTCCTTTACCTTACGTGGAGCACATACCTGCACGAGAGAAAGAGGCAGGCAGTACAGTATATAACTGCTCCCGGGAACTCTACATCCCGGCGAAGTCAATAGCAAGCAATTGGTGTACGAATGAAGCATGCTGAATTGGATGGCAAACAGATACTGACATTTATGCTAATTTAGTCCTACCCATGACAGGCGTTGTGCTCATGTTTTTGGTTTTACACGATTCTATATTAACTTTGCGAATCGGCTCCAAATAACCACTACATCCAAAGAATTGGAACTTCTATAATAAAATCAGATACCAAAAATACTTTATACAAATCTATCTAATTGAAGAAAGGGATATTCTGAATTAAAGGTCGGCCGAACATGACTATTGATCGAAGACATTATCGTTCTTACATCTAATGTAAATGTGTTATGTTCCACCAGGCGCAGTTATTCCAGGCACTGGATGAGAATAATTGCCTGAGCCAGGACCATGACAATGACCAGATTTGTAGAATAGTCTACCAGCGAAGTTCAGAGGAGTGATGAGATGTTAAGTAAAAAAATGACAAAAGCCCTGAATGAACAGATCAACAAAGAAATGTATTCGGCATATCTTTACATGTCCATGTCCGCTCACTGCAGCAATATAGGACTGGATGGTTTTGCAAACTGGTTCATGGTACAATACCATGAAGAAATGGCACATGCAATGAAGATATACGACTATCTGAACGGACAGGGAGAAAAGGTAATACTCGAGGCCATCGAGAAACCACCATCCGGGTTCGGCACCATGCTTGAGATGTTCGAAGCGACCCTTGAGCACGAACAGTTCATCACAGGATCGATACATGGACTTGTAGACCTTGCCAATGAGGAAAAGGATTATGCCACCCAGATATTCCTCCAGTGGTTTGTGACAGAACAGATAGAAGAGGAAGGTAACGACAACGAGATCATCGCAAAGTTGAAAATGGTGGGCGACGAAGGCAATGGACTTTTCATGCTTGACAGAGACATGGCAGCAAGGACATTCACTGAACTGTCAGCAACAGAATAAGATAAGGAGAGGTTAAAATATGAACTTCGGAGAAATACTCAAAGGAAGGGAAGAAGAAGGAAAAGAGAAACATGTTCCTGAAATAGAGATAATCAGAGGACATGGAAAGGCAAAGGCTGACTTTGTACGCGTGGTTGTAGGAAAAGAGGTCACACACCCGAACACTGTGGAACACCATATAGAGTGGGTCGAGCTTTACGGCATCACAAAAGAAGGCAGGACGATCGATCTTGGAAGGATGAACTTCGAACCGGTCTACACTGAACCGACCGCAACTTTCCATGTGAACAACATCGATGACTTCAAGGCTTTCTGTGCACTTGAATACTGCAACATCCATGGTGTATGGCAGAATTGTATTGAGATCTGAACAAGACTTTTTTTCAATATGGCGCAATAGGTGCCATATCCCTTTTATATGTGGACAGACCAGCATTAATATAATCTAGTTTACATAAAATAAATAACTTCAACAGGAGAGTGAACTCAATGCTGGTACAGCTCGCTATGAAGCTGGTATTACTTGCTATTATAGCCGGTACACTGACATATGTATATCTCAGTTACATGGCACCCTATATGTGATATAAAAAATGAAGAAAGAATAAATGAAAGGTTATTCGCTTTCAAAGTAACCAATCTCTTCGTCGGTCAGGTAACATGCCGGATCATCGGCCCAGATGTTATTATGCACAGCTTCTGCTCTTACACGGAAGTTTGCATTACAGACATCGAACCATTTACATTTCGCACATCTATCGGCATTAGCTTTGATCAGAGGTTTACGATCTTTAAGGCCTGCCATTAGCGGATTAGATACATCGGCCCATATCTCACTGAACTTTCGGTCCTTTACGTTACCGAAACTGTAATGTCTCCAGAACTGGTCAGGATGCACGGACCCGTCCCATGACACACAACCTATACCTATACCTGTGGAGTTGCCACGGTTCATCTGGAGCAGCTCAAGGACCTCAGCCGCACGTTCCGGATCCTCTTCCAGAAGACGCAGGTATATGTAGGGACCGTCACAGTGGTTGTCAACTGTCAGCACCTCGACCTTCCTTCCCTTGGCATGAAGTTCCCCTGTCCTGTCCATCAACATGTCCACTGTTTTCCGGGATTCTTCAAGGGAAAGGTCCTCATCCCTCATCTCGGAACCCCTGCCTGAGTAGACAAGGTGATAGAAACATATCCGGGGAATATTCTCTCTTTCAAGCAGATCGAATATTGCAGGGATATCGTTTACGTTATGTTTGTTAATCGTGAAACGCAATCCGACCTTGATACCGGCCGCCTGGCAATTGCGTACTCCCTGCAGGGCCTTATCGAAAGCCCCTTCCATTCCCCTGAAAAGGTCGTTAGTCTCTTTCATGCCATCCAGTGATATTCCCACATAGGAAAGGCCGATCTCCTTAAGTTCACGGGCCTTTTGTTCGGTTATAAGTGTACCGTTAGTGGAGATGACCGCACGTATACCTTTTGAGGTCGCATACGCCGCAAGTTCCGTAAGGTCTTTGCGCATTAAGGGCTCCCCACCTGAAAAGAGTATGACAGGGGTACCGAATTCAGCAAGATCGTCGATAAGCTCCTTTCCCTGTTCGGTGCTAAGCTCATTCTGGTATTCCATATCTTTTGAATGGGCATAACAGTGCACACAGCGCAGGTTACAGCGCTGGGTCACATTCCATACAACAACAGGCTTCTTATCCTTGGAAAACTGGAGCAGGTGGGAAGGAAGCTTTTTTGAGTCACGTCCGTAGCGCAATGCGTCAGAAGGCTCTACGGTTCTGCAATATAGTTTTGAAATACCTATCATGATGAGTGCTCCCGACTTAAAAGAACAAAAGTGAATCTACTATGTGATATGCGACCACCTATATGGTAATACTATATTACATCTGTGGTATACTTCCGGATATTTTGCAGCGAAAATTATCAGGAATATATGCAAAATAAAAAGAAGTATTCAGGAAAGTTGTTCCTGAACCTTTTTCAATACTTCCTTGAAAGTGAACTTTCCAGGAATAACAGACACATTCACGCCGTAATCCTCAAGGGTCTTAGCAGTCGGGCCACCTATTGCAGCTACCAGTGAATTGTTCAATGCCATGACAGCCTCTTCCTCAGAGCCGCGAGACTTCGCATGCTCGAAGAAGTTGCGGACCATCATGGAACTTGTGAATGCAAAAACCGATATCTCACCTTTCAAAGTGGCATCAATGAGATTATCCTGCTCCTCTCCGTCTGGCTTTTCCAGCGTATAGACATTAGTCTCATGAACAATGGCACCGCATTTGCGCAGGCCTTCTATCAGGAGAGTCGAGCCATAAAAGCTCCTGGCTGTGTCTATCGTCTTACCGGCTACATCGGCACACAGGTAATCGACAATACCCTCGGAACTGTAGACACCCGGCATTCCCATGACCTTTATACCCAGTTTTTCCAGGGCCTTGCAGGTGGTAGGACCTATGGCCACCACATTCGTAGAATTGAGAGCTGCTATAAACTCCTTCCTGGATTCCGATGGGACCTTCTTCAGGGTGAAATCAATACCATTGGCACTGGTGAAGATCACATAATCGGACTTGCCTGCAAGTACCCTTTCAACAAAGCCGTCAAATCCTTCATCTTTCATTTCGGTGATCTCGACCATGGGCACCATGACCGGGTCAAAACCCATGGACTCGGCCAGTTGCTTTGATTCCTTCGTATAACTTTCCGGCCTCATTATTGCGATCTTTGGCTTTCCGAGCTTTTCACTCATAAATATGCCTCACTCAAGATCAGATAGTATCTGCTCACCAAGCTCTTCATGGAGCTGCACAACATCCCCTATTACGGTGATTGCAGGCGCCTTGACACCTCTTTCCTTTGCAAGGGCTGCGATATTCTCAAGTACACCTACGGTGACCCTCTGATCGGGACGGGTACCTCTCTCGATGAGCGCAACAGGGGTCTTTGGATCCTTGCCGTATTTCATGAGTTCGCCCATGTTCCTTTCAAGCATTTTAACACCCATGAATATCACAATTGTGCCCTCGAACCTTGCAAGGGTTTCCCAGTCCAGTGCAGTTTCATCCTTTGTGGGATCCTCGTGGCCGGTGACGAACGTTACCATGGAAGCGTGGTCCCTGTGGGTAATGGGTATGCCGGCGTATGCAGGCACAGCTATCGCCGATGTGATGCCAGGCACCACTTCGAACTCTATTCCGGCTTCGATGAGCTCCTGTGCTTCCTCGCCACCACGACCGAACATGTAAGGATCTCCCCCCTTAAGGCGGACAACACTCTTTCCCTCCTTAGCTTTTTCAATTATGAGGGCATTGATCTCATCCTGTTTCAGAGTATGGCTACCTGCGTACTTTCCTGCATCGATCTTCTCAGTGGAGGCAGGAATGGAATCTATTATTACCTTTCCCGGCAGCTGGTCATAGACCACAACATCAACAGAATCGATCAACCTGCGGGCTTTCAGTGTCATAAGCTCGGGGTCTCCGGGCCCAGAGCCAACCAGATATACTTTACCATATTGGGTC
The DNA here is from genome assembly GCA_033549165.1 of Methanolobus sp. Taxonomy (GTDB): domain Archaea; phylum Halobacteriota; class Methanosarcinia; order Methanosarcinales; family Methanosarcinaceae; genus Methanolobus. Next base: position 455 of record JAWSUM010000029.1, on the reverse strand, counting down.
ATGTTAGCGAAATCCTGTCTGTTTTACTTTGATTGTAATGAAGCATATCAACTTACATTTATATCAATTGATGAATATGTGTAATTCAAAGGAATTTGAGACAATGGGAATAGCAGACCTGAAAACAGATAAGACTATCGGCCGGTGGATGTTGTCCACTTTACCATGTCAATCTCTGAAACACGCCAATCTTTTAAAAGCCATTTATTATGCATTTCTCCAAACGTTGATCACATACTGATTCATATTCTTATATTAGCAATCATTTCTATCTATGGAAAGAACCAATTTTAATCATAGACAAACTCTTGTATGAATCAGCAAACGAAAATGTACAAAAACCCAGAGCTTTGGCTCCAGTATGATAAATCAGTAAAGAAAAGCGAATAGTAATAAGTAGTAAGTGAGCCAGCAGCGATCCGTAGTTCCCGAAGACTCTCGTACTTCAGTACAGT
>JAWSUM010000028.1:0-30219 GCA_033549165.1 Methanolobus sp. | reverse complement strand
CTATGACCTCACAGTTAAGATATACTACTTTACAGGATGTACCAAGTGATTCACCTTTTCGTTCCAGCTCAATTCCCACGTGCCTGGTAACGGCCGTTTTTCCGGTACCGGTCTTGCCATAAATAAGAATATTTGAAGGAGTGTCACCCCTTAAAGCAGAGACCAGGATGGAAGCGAGACTGTTTATCTGGTCATCCCTGTGCACTAATGAATCCGGCGTATAGGAATGCCTCAGAACCTCCTTGTTTTTGAAAATTGGTTCGCTTTCCAATAACTCCTGAAATAAACCATCCAACGACTTATTTTGCATTTTTTATGTCACCCTGTCCATCCAGTAACAAGACTATAACGTTATTCTGAGGGAAGAAGAACTGTAAAGACAATAGAGCATTTTTCATCCATCTCTCTGTTCCAAAGGATACATAGGAAGAGTAGGTTATTAATGCTTATGGTTAAGACCCCTTCACTTCAAGTGGAGATAAGGATTTTTTAAAGTAAAGGAGATAAAAACATACTATAGAAAGCTGTTTACAGGAAAATGTCCAGTTGAGTTTAAAGGTGATTATAAACCTGAAAGTTTCCTGTGGAGTTAAACCCCTTTGTTTCCATTGGAACATTTATAAATGAGAGAGACCCTATGATTTCAATTGGAAAACAAAAAAAAGATGTTGAACTTCTTTTTTATAATTTCAAAAAAATATGGTAGTGTATGTATAGACATTATACTATATAAAGATTACTTTTAACAATAAAGCATAACAAAACTAAGCTTCCAGTAGAAACAATGGGGTAGGAGTAATGATGCTTTCTGCACAACAAGTTTTGAAGATATACAAAGGTATATCCTGATCATCCTGATTCCATTAGTTTTTTGTACCATACTTTCATTTTTTCATCTCACATCATCGTAACACAATTGTTTTAAGCATCTTCTTTTATTCATATAGCAAATGAATGAAAGTGGTCTCTCAGAAGAAGAAATCTTCTCTCTTCTTGACGATGCGAAAAAAAAGGACTTCAGATATCACCGTGTCCTTAGTTCAATGTGCACTTATCCACATGAAATAGCTGTGAAGACGCATATGCAATTCATTGAGTCCAATATGGGTGATTTTGGTCTTTTCAAGGGAACCCATGATCTGGAAAAAGAGATCATCCTTATGTTAGGTGCCATTTACAATTGTAATTCCGTTGAAGGTTATCTTACGACCGGTGGAACGGAATCCAACATACAGGCCGTACGTGCAATGCGCAATTTTTCCAGGGATAAGGGAGCATATGATAGCACAAATGTCAGGCCAAATATTGTTGTTCCGGCGTCTGCCCACTTTTCATTTGACAAGATTTCAGATATCCTGGATATAGATGTCAGAAAAGCTGATCTGGATTCTGAGATGAAAGTCTCTGTCCAGTCGATGAAATCCCTGATAGATGAAAACACAGTCGGACTGGTTGCTATTGCAGGTTCAACGGAGTTCGGGCAGGTAGACCCGATAGCAAAGATCTCCGAACTTGCAGTCTCTCATTCCCTTCCACTGCATATAGATGCAGCTTTCGGCGGTTTTGTATTGCCTTTCCTTTCTACAAAACATAAATTCGATTTTTCGCTTCCGGGAATTACTTCTATAGCTGTGGATCCTCATAAGATGGGTCTTAGCACTATTCCTTCAGGTGTCCTGCTGTTCAGGGATTTTGAATATATCAATCATCTCAGGGTCCATGCGCCCTATCTTACTGTGGATACCCAGTACACCTTAACAGGAACCCGAAGCGGTGCAGCTGTTGCAGCGACCTATGCAGTTATGAAGTTCCTCGGAAAAGAAGGTTATACCAAAGTAGTGAACAAATGCATGGACCTAACCCGGTATCTTGTGAAAAGGATGCAAACTTTGGGAATTCAGCCTGTAATAGATCCTGTGATGAATGTTGTAACACTGGATGTCCCTCATCCCACAGCGCTGCGGACAAGGCTTTCCAGGGAATATGACTGGCATGTTTCCATCACCCAGGACCCAAAGGCATTAAGACTTGTAATAATGCCACATCTTGATGTTGAGACCATAGATTTGTTCATTGACGATTTTGAAAGAGCTCTTCAGGATTCAGAAAAAAGTTGAGAGGGGAAAAGGCTGATGACACCATGCCTTGAAACGTGTAAGGCGTGTGTGCATCAAGCCTGTGCTGGATTAGAATCCGTATCTAAATTATATACTCATGATCCAAGCACAGTGAAAGTATTAATATAGAAAACATGATTGGTGTACAACGCGCTTTTTTTATACATGTCACCTCCGGATAAAATTAAATACGAAGGCAACCAAAATCAAACCATGAAGTCATCATTCAAGATCGGGAGCATAATGGGAATACCTGTAAAACTCCATATCACTTTCTTGCTCATTCTTCCAGTCTTTGCCCTGGTTTTCTCTATCAATGAGCCTCCTCTTGGTTTTGCAGGAACTACTCCGTTGATCCTGAATTATGCCCTCTCACTTCTTACAACCATCCTGCTTTTTGCCTGCATACTATTGCATGAGCTCGGGCACTCATATATTGCAAAGAGCTATGGTGTGGAGATCAAAGATATCACTTTGCTGCTTTTCGGTGGTGTTTCCTCCATGGAGGAGATTCCCAGGATACCGTCCCAGGAACTGAGGATGGCATTTGCGGGTCCCTTCGTGAGTTTTATTATCGGTCTGGCTTTACTGGGACTGAACTACCTGGTAGCATCCCTTGTTCCAGGTTATGTTGATTCGTCTATCTATCTTATGTTCTACATATTGGGTTCTATCAATATAGTACTTGGACTCTTCAATCTGCTTCCTGCATTTCCGATGGACGGCGGTCGTCTGCTCAGGGCATGGTATGCAAAAAGGATGAGTTATATCAAAGCCACCCATTATGCTGCAAGCTTCGGGAAGATGTTTGCCTTTCTCATGGGACTTCTGGGCCTGTTCTTCAATCCATGGCTGATCCTGATAGCGTTCTTTGTCTATATCGGTGCGTCCGAGGAGGACAAGTCAACAACAATTTCCATACTTCTGGAAAAATACAATGTAAAGGACATTATGACAGAAGATGTTCACTCCGTATCCCCCGACATTACCGTGGAAGAGCTTGCAAAGTTCATGTTCGAGAACAAACACCTGGGGTATCCTGTGATGCAGGGCAACTCTTTAAAAGGGATTGTGACATTTACAGATATACGCAACATCCTTCCACATGATCGTTTTGCGACCCTTGTATCTGATATCATGACCCGGGATATAATCTCGGTAGCTCCGGAGGACACTGCATCCGATGCATTCAAGGTGATGACCGTAAATAACATCGGGCGTCTGCTGGTCGTAAGCGACGGCGAACTGGTCGGGATAATTTCAAGATCAGATCTGATGAGGACCATGATGTTGTTGAACGAATAAGTTCAAAACAGTTTAAGAGGATAACAATTGACAAAATCCAGTAATTTTGATGATTCGCAGGGAGTACTCAGTGGATACAAACTGAATGATTCCAGCGGTCTTTACCCTGCGGAAAGTGATGTCTCTTCTGATTCTTCTACAGTTGAGCAGACGGAACTTGACGTCGTAAAAGATATCATCGTCCAGCCTGAAGGACCCCGGGGGTCCGAAGGATTGGCTAATTCACCTTCGGCGACCCCTTCCGAGATAATAATTGTGGGAACTGCGCACGTATCCGAGAAGAGTGTCAGGGAAGTCATCAGCACAATAGAGAGGGAAAAACCCGATATTGTGGCTGTGGAGTTGTGTAAGCCAAGATATGATTCCCTGAAAGGCAATGTAGAGAACACGGATATCCCTGTGAAGGAGTTGCTGAAGGAAGGCAAGATATACTTCTATATAGTACACTTGCTGCTTGCTCATGTGCAGAAGAAGTTCGCTGACCAGATGGGCATCCAGCCGGGTGCCGAGATGATCAGTGCCATGGACGCAGCGGAAGCAAGCGGTGCCAGGATACTGCTGATAGACAGGAATGTCCAGGTGACCCTCCAGCGTTTCTGGAGCAAGATGGGATTTATAGAAAAACTGAAGATGCTGGGCGGCCTGATCGCTGCGGTGCTTGGTATCGGCGGGACCAAGGACATCGACATGGATACCATAACCAATCAGGACATCGTTTCCATGCTTGTCGAGGAGTTCAGAGAGAGTTCCCCTAATGCCGTCAAGGTCCTGATCGATGAGAGGGATGCCTATATGGCCAGGAATCTTCTGAGGGCTGCAGCAGGCGGAGGAAAGAAAATAGTCGCTGTCGTTGGTGCAGGACACAAGGCAGGTATCCAGGGATATCTTAAGGACCCCGGTACGCTTCCCAGAATCGAATATGATATGGAGGCACCGAAAAAACACTTCAGTGTAATGAAGCTCTTTGGTTTTGTCATCGTGGGTATTGCTCTTGCAACTTTTACATTGCTCATACTTTCAGGCGTGCCCTTTGAGACCATGATGCTGGCCTTTGTCTGGTGGTTCATCATCAACGGTGTGCTCAGCGCCGGCGGAGCTATCCTTGCAAGGGGTCATCCATACTCGGTACTGACCGCCTTCTCGGTTGCATGGCTGACATCTCTGAACCCCATGATGGCTGCAGGCTGGTTTGCCGGATTGACCGAAGCTAAATACCGTAACCCCACAACGGATGACTTCAAAGGAATGATGGACATCGAGTCCACCGGGGATATGATGAAGAACAATCTCTTCAGGGTCATACTGGTGGCAGCCCTGGCAAATCTTGGAAGCATGGTTGGTACCTTCCTGGGAGTGTATGTAATGCTCCAGGTAACAGGCATAGATCCGCAGCAAATGATCCATTCGGGAATAAGTGCAGGACTCGCAGTTCTGGGAATGGGATGATCTCCTTTCTCAGTTCTCGTTCTGTCGTTGTTTTTGTTTCTCAGGCATTTCACTTACCTCCTTTTTTGCATATATCTCCTCTAACTTGTCCGCAATCCGGTAGGATATATCGGAAAGATAAGCCGTCGCCCATGTAGCTGCAAGGATAGCTCCAAGAAGATTGAACATCAGGTCTGTCATCGTGTCGTGAATGCCATGCTGTGCAAGTATGGCCCTGTAACCGAACTCTGCTGTAAGTTCATCAGTGAGGAATTCTAATATTTCCCACAGGACACCGGTAGCCAGCACGAACAACAGAATGAAAAGGAAAAGTACTTTCGGCGGTATAACGATCTCATCGACATAGATATCGATAGCTCTTAGAATCGTATATCCGACAGCAGCAACTACGCTCGCTGATAGGGCATGGGTGATATTATCCCATCTTACAACATTTTCATAGAATGCAAGGCTTCCGACAAAATGCAGGGAAACGGCCAAAGTTATCCAGAGGGTAAGTCCTGTAAAATGAGGAATATCAAATTTTTTTGTGATAAAATACGGTATCAACGTTATAGCAAGAGCAGTCATTGCATTCAAGGCGGTCGGCACGTCCTTTCTGACTATCCCTGCTACCATCAGTGAGAAAAGTGCTGCCTGCATCATTCTTGTTGCAAGCTTCTGTTTTTCGTCAGAGATACCAAGCAATTTGCGGATAGGTTGAGGTGGTTCGTGAATAGCATAGTCCGATCTTGACATGTTGTATTTCTGAGGAGGAAGTTCGATACCACCGTCAGATCTGACCGATCTGAAGTACCATCCGAAAAGTATCCCGGCAAAAATACCCGCTATTGTGGCAAAGATGAAATCATGCATTACAGCCGTATTGATGGCTTCATATGATCTGCCGTCAAGGATAAATGCCGTCCCTAAGCTCATGTCCAGCACCCAGATCAGAAGGTTCCAGAGGCCTGATATTGCAAGTGTTGTGATCACAACCAAAAGTATAGCGAATTTGTAATTCATGTGTACAGAAGTAAACCAGTTGATCTCGGCCGCCAGCAGCAGTGCGATGGTCGCCACGGAGAGATAAACAGGTATGCCTGAAGAAAAGAAATAGTAAGCTGTTGCTCCTCCTATGATGGGTATCACTGCTATTATTATCAGGTACCAGGCTGGCATGACCGAGAGTTTGCGTAGCAACAGTGCCGGAGTGGTTATGACACAGATAACAAACACGATAAGTATTGACCATGTGAACTTGCCGTATATGAGGTTTACAAGACCCAGCAGAAAAAGCAATGAAACCAGTCCCCAGCCAATGATCGCATTAAGGGATGTATCTCTTAGAAGTTTGCTGAGTCTATCTACTTCTTCCATAACCTATCATATAAAATTATAGCTCGTTCATCTTATTAAACAATCCATGAACGAAAGAGATCTCATTAGACGTAGCTGTTCATCCGTAATTGAGTATTTGACTCTTCCTTCATACCTATGGAACGACAAGTACCCGTCTTTTTGCATGCCTGACCACATTTTGCGCAACGCTTCCGAGGAGTATATGGTCGAGCCCTGTTCTTCCCAGTGTTCCCATCACTATGATGTCTATATCGTTTTCCGTGGCAAAATCCACGATTCCGTCGGTCGGAGTTTTGTCTTCAATGATAACCGTTTCTACTTCCACTCCTTCTTTTTTACCTAGATCGACCACATATTCGGTTGCTTTCTGACCTTCTTCTTTTAAGTGCTCGTGCAGTCCCTTCGCCCACATCTCACCACGCATAGCAAGAGAGACACCCGAGGGCGGGGTAACATAAAGAGCAGTGAACTGGGCATCATATGCCTTTGCAAGTTCGATGCCCCAGTTCACTGCATTCTTTACATTTTCGGAATCATCCGTAGCTATCATTATCTTTCTTATTTTCACACTCATTTTCTACCCCCAATAAAAAATTGGGGTTAGGGAAATATACGTTTTTCGGCCAGGCTTTGATTTAAATAAAAGTGAGGGATCGGTTAGATTTCACTCGTACCTCAAAGCATCAACCGGATTTAACTTCGATGCGCTCTTTGCGGGCATATATCCCGCAATCAGTCCGACAACGATTGAAACAACTGTAGCTATGATCGTTGCTTTCAGGCTTAATGTGAATTCAAAGGGAACGTTCAGTTTCATGGATATAGCCAGTACTATCACCTGTACAACGGTGGTTCCGATAATGATACCCATTATTCCTCCGACAAGACCTATTAGTGCGGAATTGCAGAGGAATATCATAAGAATATCCTCATTTCGGGCACCGATTGCTTTCATTATGCCGATCTCCTTTGTTTTTTCAAGTACTGATGTGAACATTGTATTTGCAATCCCCACTGAGCCTACCAGCAAAGATATCCCTGCGATGAAAGCAAGGAAAGCCGTCAAACCGGTTATTATCATACTTGTTCCCTCTATGAATTCCAGCGGGGAAAAAATATAGAAATCCTTACTCTCTTCATCCACTCGCCTTGATAATTGTAATTGCTTATCCATTTTATCAATTGCTGAATTAATGTCGGAACCTTCGTAAAGCTTAATCTCTATGGAATCATAACTCATTTCAACATCTGGATCCTCATCATCGAGTCTGAGATCATAAGCTTCCTCATACGGCATGTAGATGTCACTGACAAACATACCGCTTATTCCACCGAGCAAGCCTTCTTTTTTTGCAAGGATACCTACAACACGGTAGGATTTTTCGTTCAAGAGTATCATCTGGTTGAGCATAATGGACTTGTCCTGAAAAGCCTCATTTGCCAGTGAATCAGATATGACTATAACGTTCCTGTCACCGGGCTTTAACATACGTCCCTGCGCAGTTGTATCTGTGGTTATTTTATCCCAAACCCGGGGGTCAACACCGGTAATTCTTACGTTTGTCTCCTCAGATCCCATATTCAGCGGTAGGTATGCTTCCACATTCAAATTGATATACTCTATTTCCGGTATCTTTTCCAGTGTTTGAATATCCTTTTTGGTCAGTTTTCCCTGATCCTCCAGATCAGGGTCTTCTATAAACTCGTTCGTTTGCTCATTTTCCGGACTCTGTATACCTTCTTCTTCCTCATATGTGACCTGATAGGGTGTGTCAGCAATTATGGTAATTGTACTGCTTCCCAATCCTTCCAGGGTATCAGTGACCTGTTCCTGAAAGTATTCTCCGGTTGTGACAACTGTCATTACAGAAGCTATTCCTATCACTACACCGATGATGGTGAGCCAGCTCCTGAGCCGGTTTGACTTTACCATATTCAATGAAATCTTGAATATTTTTGCTGGTTTCATTTAATACACCGGATGAGGATTTTTCTCAGGCTTCCTTCTTTTTCCTGTAAAATATGAATCCAACAATACCTGCAAGCACCAGTACAGGAACTAACCAGTTGGAATATCCGCTTTTGCCTACGGATTGTTCATAGACGACCGGTTTTGATGCGAAAACAGAAAGTTCCCTGTCCTGAGTTTCTCTTTCTCCGTCACTTGATGTATAGGCTATCTGAAACTTCAGGGGCAGGAACTCATCGTACGTATCGGGAGTAACGCTAAAATCGGCTATAGTGTAATCACCTTTTTGAAGGCTTCCAAGAACCACAGAATTTGAACCGCCGTTTATAGTCCAACCCTCCTGCTCTGGAATGGAGACAGTGATCGAACTTGCCTTATTGTTACCTATGTTTGACACTGAAAAGGAGTAATCACCTTTCATGGTCTGCTCGATGAACACTATATCGAAATCGGTGGTTCCGCCAATATAGATACCCGCTTTGCTTTCTATGGTCTTACGCTTCTGGTTCTCCAGTGTTCCTGCTTCAGTGATGGTTTGCAGTTCTTCCACATCATCATAGGTCAGTTTCATGTCAAGTTTGTAAAGTCCGGGTTTTGTATTGACGTTGGTGAGTACCTCAAAGTCAACAGTTGAGTTTTCCCCTATATCAATGAAGTTAATATATTTCACGTTGCTGGATCCTACCGGGAGTATAAGGTCGCTTGTGCTTTCCCAGGAAAACATGGCATTTTTAAGGGGAGAATTACCAACGTTCTTGATCACAAAAGAGAGATTCGTTTTTTTACCCGGAACCAGTTTTTCAAGGCTTATGGATTCGATCTCGGCGTTAGATTCACTATCCACATCGATATTGAACTCCCGGGAAACACAGACTCTGTCCTTGTTTCCTCTTTCATACACAAGTACTTCAAGGGGATAATGTCCTTTGTTGACGTTGTTATCCACCAGCAGTTCGAATTTCACTACCTTGCTGCGTTCATCCACGTATTTTTTCCCAAGTGTACCGATGTTTTGTGTCAGGCTCTGTCCGGGAAGTTGCGTGAAGGGATATTCTGGTACTACTTCAACAATGACATTATCTATTTCGTCAGAACCGGTATTCTGTATGGAAAAACTCACTTCAAGGACGTCACCAGGTTTAATGGGATCTGGTTGCTGGTTTAGCAGATCAACTGTCAATCCTCCGTCAACGGCACTTAAGGCCACGGCGCTGTTGCCTACTATTGCTGAAATAAAAAGGAAGATAATCATAATTCTCAATATTTTTAAACGCATGTTCAATCACCATTTTTAACATTATTTCAGGTTTCGATAGAGTTCTCATTGATTTCATCACGTACGATCATTCCATCCTTCAGGATGATGTGTCTCCTGGCATAGCGTGCAAGTTCCATATCGTGTGTGACCATCACCACTGTCTTTCCCTTTTCTTTCCAGAGCCGGTGTAATATTTTCATGACATCACGTCCTGTCTGGCTGTCCAATGCACCTGTGGGTTCATCGGCAAGAATAAGTTCAGGGTCACATACAAGAGATCTTGCAATAGATACACGTTGCTGCTGTCCACCGGAAAGCTGGCTGGGCTTGTTGTCCAGTTTATCCGACAGGCCTACAAGACTAAGGGCTTCCTTTGCTTTTTCCACAGCCATGCAATCGTCAATCTCCTGTATTTCAAGTGGCAGGACAACATTTTCAAACGCCGTCATTCCAGGTATCAGGTTGTACTGCTGAAAAACAAATCCTATGGTTTTTCCCCGTAAGGTTGATAGATCCGATTCGGTCATTTCCGATATATTTTTAGATTGCAGGAAAATATCTCCTTTTGAAGGAGTGTCAAGGCATCCTACGAGATTCATCATGGTGGATTTTCCGCTACCTGAAGGTCCTATGATAGCTGTAAACTCCCCGGGCTCTATGGCAACACTAACGTCCTTAAGTGCATTGATCTGCACTTCTCCCATCTGGTAGATTCTCCAAACGTTTTGGAATAAGATCAATGGTTTTTTCATGAAGTTGAGTAATTGCTAACGATATATAAGTAAACTGTAGTTTAAAAAAGATAGCTTGACTATATTTGTTCAAGTTAGATTATCCATTGTTGATAAACTCATCTACATTAATAGATATTAAATATCATGGCGGGAAACGTGTTCTTTCCTCAAATAGGTTCTTTTGATAAGAGATTCCATTTCATCTTAGAGAACGCAAGAAGATAAACTTCATCCTAACAATATAAAATCTTTCAAGAAAAGAAGCAGGCTTCACTCATTTCATGACAGCTTCCGTAGACGCATGTTCACGGAATCCTCATTTCTTTGGTATCGAAATCAACGGCACGTCAGGAAGATTATCGTAAACTTCATTATAGCTTTTGTATGTGGTTAAAGCTTCAACAACAACCGGAAGCGGATCTGCCCATATCTCAGGAAGGTCGGCCTCTCCGTCGATTCTAGCCTCATATGCTAGTTGTTCATGGGGAGGGTTGAACCGGGCATCAACTCCTTCCTTATTTCCCCTCGCATCAACTCGGTACCATCCGATACCTTCCAGATATACGGCATTGAGTCCGTGGAGGCAGAAAGGTGCTCCCCTGTCATCTCTGCTCAGGCGCTGGTAACAGAGGCCGGATGGTATGGAATTTGCCCTGAGAAGGGCTGTAAGGAGATGGCTCTTGGCATAACAGAAACCTGTGCCATGTTCAAGGACCTCAGATGCTTTCAGGGTAACAGGATTCATTCGGTAATCATGGCTGTGTTTTATCTCGTCCCTGACAAACTCGAAAAAGAGCCTGGCTATCTCCACAGGGTCCTCGGTTTCCCCCGCAAGCTCTTTTGCTTTCTTCATGACATCCGGGTGGTCAAAGTCGATAATGGATGTTGGTCTGAGATAATTTTGCATTGCTGTCATAAATGTCAACTATCGGCCATTATTACTGTTATTTCATAAAAACTACACTGCTAAAAGAAATCATAGAATATACAGAAATCACAATATGATTGAAAAAGAAAAAAGATGAGAAAAGAAAGACCCTCACACGAGGTCTTTCAGGTGGAACTGGTACTTGCCGAGCTTTCCGCCGTAGTTTCCTGCGGTGATCTTTGAGACACCTGGAACTGCGATAGCTGCTTCGACACCTGCTTTCATTGCCTTCTGGATGGCATCCTCGTCAAGACCGTTGATGACAAGCTCGTACACTGCTTTGACGCCTTCCGGGATCTGGGTGCCTTCTACCTTGTCCCTGATGGAAGGACAGAACTTCTCGTTAGCAGTTGCCTTCATGAACTTGTAGTTGTTGAAACCTGCCTTGGAACCGCTGGCAACTATTCCGCCTGGGAATGGGGTGATAGTACCTTCCATTTCCTTGATGGTGTCCACTGCAACCTCTGCTGCTGTGAGTGCTGTCATCTGGCTGTCACCGAAGATGAAGAAGTTACCGCCAGCGATACCTGCAACAGCGCCGATGTTCTCTTCCACGAGGAAGTCACCCTCCATGATAGGGATGCTGTACATCTTGCGGCCTGCTACCTCTGTCTCGGATTCCATGCCGTCACCGAAGAATTTGAGCTTGAAGCCTACATTGAACTGCTTCTCAGCATCAGGAAGACCGTTGAAGACAGCCGTGGTTGGTGCTGTAAGCACACACTGGCCGAGGCGCTCGAGTAACTGGTGTTCAAGTGCTTCGTATCCGAATGTGCAGATCTGGATGTAAACACCAGGTCTTCCGTCAGGTGTCTCGTCAGGACCTACGAATTTCTCGATGCCTGCCTCTGCAGGACACATGATGACAGATGTACCGAATCCTGTTGCTTCCAGGGCGGCCACTTCAGCCCAGCGTTTTGTGGCTGCGGTTATGAGAACCCTTGCAATCTTGATCGGAAACGCTTCTGCGAAAGTATCTTCAATTTCTACTCCGTTGATTTCCATAATAATCCCTTCTTCCAGGCATAGGTCCAGGTCTGAACCTGCCTTTTGCCTTGCTTTTACTTAAATTTGCATAAATTCAATGTTCGAGGTCCGTTATATCTATAACGTGACCACTAAGCAATATTAGAATACAATGACAGTACATATAATCTTCGAAAAGCCGGTTTTACTTCCCTCCGGAGTTATTATATGTCTTCTCGAAAAGTGCGAACATTTCCCTGTCCATTTCCCTGTACTTCCCGAGTTCGAAAACAGCTTCATTGACAAAGATCGTAAGGTTCTCCCTGTTCGACAGGCTGGCAAGTGTCTTCGATGACCTGGCAGTTGATTCCACCATCTGCTCCCTTATCGAGGCTTTGCATACCTCCATGATCGCGACCACCGACCGGGATGCCTGCTCGTCCATTTCCTTTTCCGAGGCAAGCACGCAGAAATGCTCAATATGGGGGATCACATGGGAGACCTTTGCATCGGAGTGTCTTCTTGCGGCGACGATTCCTATATCTTTCAGGGACTCCGTCACATCAAGGTATGACCTTTCCCCGAATATCTCCCCGATATCTCTCAGCGCAGCCACGGCCTTCGGGAGTGAATCATTTCTCTTCCTGTCAGATGATTCCTGCACGGCTTTGATACATATATCCCTCAAGGTAGTGATTATCTGTTTCTCGAGATGTTCCAGCCTGTTCTCCCTGACCGTGCCAGCGACTTCAACAAGTGCGGTACGTACGTATTCCAGCGTGTCTATATCCTTTTTGGATGCTGCATCCATGGCAATTATCTTCAAAAGGCTAACGGACTTCTCTGAAGCTTCGATCATCCTGTATCTGGCGGCTGTCTCACCAATTTTTCCACTTGCTATAGCAAACTTATGTCTCGGAGAGGAAATTGTTTTCTTTGCCAGTACATTGTACAGGTCAGTGGTTGTTTCAGCTCTTTTGATCAGTTCTATTGTTCCAAGGGCCGGGAAAAAACTCCTGTCCACATGCCATTTAAAGAAGTTGTGGAGATGTTCTACTATTTGCAATGTGGTCTTTTCCATGTTCTTCCTCACGCAAGCACAGCCAATGGTCTCAAAAGCATCTATTGTCTCGATTATCAGATCCCTGTTCTTCACATCTTCTGCCAGCATTCCAAGCCCGTACAGATGTGCGTTCAGATGCCTGATGACCAAAGAAGTGTTCTCATGAGCCCGTACCAGTTCCGAACCAAAATCAGCAAGTGAGCGTATACCTCTGGTAGCTGTCAGGTTATCATCATCCCTTATAGCTCCCCGGATGATGTCGATAATGGATTGCAGTGGATCGACCCCTGTTCTTCCAGTATCTATTTTCCGGTAGTTCTCATTCATCTCATAGACATTCATCTCTCTGCTGATGCTGAGGAACCTTAGAGTGGCTGCCTCGTTTTTCAGGTTGTCCGCGAAAAGGAAGCCTATAACTGAAAGGATGAACGACGCAATCACCACTATTGCAATTCCCGTGACATTAGGAGTCCCAAGTGAATGCATTATTGACGCAGAAAGTGCAAATATACCAAGGGTATACGAGAACATATCGGCCAGTATGTCTTTTTTACCTGGGAGCCACAGGCATACTAACCAGATAATTGCAAAACAGACTGCAAGAACGATGTTACTGTTAAAATAGCTCATTTCCTGGGACCTGAGCAGATCTGTCAGAAAGGCAAGTTGCACGACAAATGCACCCAATGCCAGATCCGCGCCGATATCCTTGAGGCCTATTTTCAGATGGTTCTTTGCAATGATGTCCGCAAAAAGGAAAACAGCAGTGACACCTATTATCAGGGAAGCGTCAACGATATCAGTTATCAGGATCTGCATGGAGATATAAATGGCATTGGTATTTATATAAATTAAGTATGAATCTCAAAGTATATATCGGAGGAACAGTGTAATAAATTGTATAACTATCTCAAAGATTCAGTACCAGTAAACGGAATTTAACTCCTGTTTGAACTTTGTTCAAGGTTTAAATTATACTTTTACTTTTTCCAACTGACTTAAGAGTGATATTACTTGATCCAAAAGTATCTCTCCCATCGATGTAAGCTCGTATCTTTCACTGCAAATGGTAATAAGATGATAATCATGCAGTATGTTTATGTGAGGAAGCAATGAGTGTTCATCGACACCAAGAGCCGTAATCAGTATACCTACCTCTTTTGCACCTTCTCTTAAAGAAAGTAAAAGATCCAGCCTCAGCTCGGATTCAATCAAAACGTCTAATAATGATTCTTTTTTCAAAATATCCCCTCAGAGATATACTGTGTTCAGGAGGTTGCTCAATCCTCTCATCAACACTGCTTGATACAAATAGTAGTAAGATACATTCTTACTTAACATTATTCCAGTCAAATTTATAAAAAGATGTTATGATTTGATGGAATCATAAATTTAAAAGATATTAAATTATCTCATTGTACAAGCGAACATCAACCAAGACACATCCATAAAAACCTAACTAGATCAAATCAAGTTTAGTTTTTTCTAAGTTAACAAAACATTCCTTTGAATGCGATTCCTATAAATAATGCCACATGTATAATTCTTAGAGAAATATACTTTACTTGATATTATTAAATGTAGGACGTAATTAAATGTAGGACGTATTATTTATGGAAAAAACGTTACTGGACATATTGTTTAGATCAGAGAGAAGAAAAGATGTATTGATAATGTTGAAAGATGGATCTCAAAAAATGGATACTATACTCAGGTCCTTGGATACAACCAGAGAATCCTTACGTCCACAGATAAAGGTACTTGAGGATCATCATCTTGTAAAAGGCTTAAATGATATCTACGAGTTAACACCTATTGGCGAATTAATAGTTGGGGAAATGGCTTCTTTAATTGGTACCGTACAAGTGTTTGATAACAATATTGAATACTGGGGGGCTCATAATCTTGATAGTATCCCTCGTCATCTTTTAAAACAAATAGATGAACTAAAAACCTGTAGTATTTTAGAACCAAGTTTAACCGAACTCTTTGAGGTTAACAAAGATTTTATTGAATCGGCAATGAAATCCAGTTCAGTATGCTTGGTGACCACTTTCATGCATCCTACGTATCCTTGGATGCTTTCACAATTAACTGAAAATGATATAAACGTTTCAATGATTATAAGCAAAGATTTGTATATAAAGCTTAAAATCGACTTGTATGATCAATTCAAACACTTTATTTCCGTAGAAAATATAAAGTTTTATCTGTATCAAAAAGATATGGAGATCACATCTTTGGCAATTAGTGATTATTGCTTTTTTTTAAGGTTGTTATACAAAAACAATGAATTTAGCAACAAACAGTTATTCGGTGACCATCCTCAGTCTTACCAGTGGAGTAAAGATCTCTTTGAATATTACCTGAAGGATTCGACACCGATAACAGAACTTTAGTCAAAATATTCCTGGCTTGAAAACATTTTCAATAAGATTTAATTATAACCTTTGGTATTCATCTATTATATTTTATATAAATATTGAAATTTGTTTTTCCCGAAATATTCTAATCAGATCTCAAAGGCTTTTGAAGCCGGGAATTATCATATTCCTAGCTTCTCACGCCTACTTTCGATATGTTCCATCATTGAATCAACAGCTTTGACCGTATCGATTTCCACATTCAACAGTCCCCCGGTAACATCCCTGCAGTCTTCCGTGAGCAGTTTCACAAGGTTCGGCCCCCCGGTCACGGTCGGTACGGGATTCACATGCGTATAAAGTCCCAGTGCAAGGGCAAAGACAGCATCGATTGTGGCTTTCTGTTCCATATATTCGGGAGCTGTCGCAACAACCGGAAGGTCAGGTAACGGCACTCCCCCAAGCCCGTCCGATACTGCGGCAAGCAGGTCTGCCAGTCTGCCTGTATCGGTGCAGGTCCCGTAGCTCAGTACAGGCGGAACTCCAAGCGCCTCGCAAACACTTCTCAGACCAGGCCCGGCATGTATCTTAGCTTCAGGGCTGCACAGCCCGGCGACCTGTACGGCACCATTACCGCATCCCATTGAGAGGACTAGTACGTCACGCTTTATCAGTTCCTTCACCACATCGACGGTATGGCTATCGTGTCCGTAGTCCCTGAGAGTAGTGCATGAGACCATGCCCGCTATTCCCCTTAATGTCCCGTCCTTGACGGCATCCAGAAGAGGATCGAGTTTCCCGCCCAGTGCTTCAAGTATGCTCTCGGTGGAGAATCCCACTACAGCTTCACTTACAGGCAGGCCTGTTACAGGCTTGACGGATGCTCTTCGCTCCTTGAAGTTATCGATCCCCATCTGAAGAAGTTTGCCTGCCTGTTCACGGGCTTCCTGAGGTATGTAGTTCAATCGCTCAGTTACGCCTTCAAATGAGATGAGATCGCTAACAGGTATCAGTTTGAACTTATATTTCTCAGCGTACAGGGGATCGATCGGCATGGAGCAGTTCATATCGGACACGAACACATCAACAGCACCGCTTGCAAGTACCGCTTCCTGCATTATCCAGTTCCCGGTGAAACCATAGAACACGTCATCCATCTCCCATCTCTGGATCATTTCCTGTCCGGTCTCGATGTTGGCAATAACCCTCAGTCCCTTTGCCCCAACTTCCCTTGCCTTGTCCTGCCACTCCTGCTCCCTTGCAAGCTGCACCATGGCAAATCCCAGGAAAGGCTCGTGACCGTTCGGCAAAGCGTTCACATAATCAGGGTCCAGCACACCCAGGTCCACACGCATGTTGTGCGGTCTGGGAATGCCGTACATCATGTCCTGACAGTATTCATTGACTATCTGGCTCTGGTAGCCCATTGCGATCCCGAGTTTCATCGCCTTGAGTGCCAGGCTGACATAATCACCGTCAACATTGGTCAGGCAGGAACTTGTGGCACGCATCATCTCTGTATGGATGCCGCCGGGAAATATGTCGAGTTCCTTCCATAACTGCTGACGTTCCTGCGGGGCAAGCAGTTCGACTATCCTGCTTGGCTGCCCGTATTCCCTGTCAAAGTCATCTTCTACAAAGTCACAGAGTCTCAGGGCGACATCGTTCGCATCACCACTGGTATCCACACCCAGTCTGCCTGCAAAGCTGCGCAGCTTACCTTCCTCGCGGATCTCAAAGGGAGTTTCACCCTTTGCGGTCGCTCTGAGCGTTTTTATTGTCTGTGCCGTATGGTAATGGTAGGTGGACGCCCCCATCACATTGCGCAGAAGCATCATGCGCATTGCCATCCCATCCGCGGTGATACCACAGACTCCCCGCTTGTCCTTTACTGCGCTTGCACGGCACGGTCCGTTGGAGCAGAGGTCGCAACGCACTCCTGCCTGGCAGAAAGCACATCTCCTGTCAGGATCGCCTCCCAGTCCCTGGGCCTCGTAGCGGTCCCAGACATTTGTCATGCCGTCTTCCCTTATCCTTTTGTACACTGTTCGCACTGAATCATGATATGATATCCTCTCATCTTCCAAGTTAATACCCCACTGAATTTAATATTGGCTTTTGGCCTTATCTTATAGACCCATGTGTACGTGGGATAGCGTTGCATAAAAACTCTTTGGGAACGAAGTCAGAAATGGAAGGACATCATTCAGCTTTTTTAATGGTGACCCAGAAAATGCTGCCACTTCCAAGCGGATTATCATCCACTCCTAACTTTCCCTTGTGAAGGTCCACAATTCTTTTTACAATGGCAAGGCCAAGACCGCTCCCTTTGACACTTCCCTTGTCCGCCTGCCTGAACCTTTCGAATATTCTGGGCTTGTCCTCATTACTGATGCCAGGGCCAAAATCAGTTATCTGGACCCTGCACCCACTTCCCTGGTCCGTTGAACTGACGATTATCTTTCCTTTTTCAGGACTGTACTTGATGGCATTACTGAGCAGGTTGATAAAGACCTCCTCTATAAGAGGGTTTGCCATTATCCTGCAATTACATGCCGGATTGAAAACGAGAGTGATATCCTTTTTCTCGATATCGTCCCTGAAACCCCTGATCGTCTTTTCCAGTATAGGTACAATGTCCTGTTCCTCGAACCTGATATCGCTCACAGATTCCAGTTTTATGAACTTGGCAGCTGATTCCATCATCTCGATCAGCTTCTCGTTGTTCTTGTGCACCTTGTCGAGCAATTTCTTCTTGCTCTGGTCATCTTCCAGGATGATGAGCTCTTCGGTGAACCCGCGGATGATGTTCGCCGGATTGAGAAGGTCGTGAGTGAGGATATCCGTGAAAAGCACTTTAAGTTCGGTGGTGATCTCGAGCTCTCTTGTATACTTTTCCAGCCTCTCCTCATTTTCCCTGCGGCTGATGGATTCTGCAAGCACGTTGGCTACGGACTGTACAAAATGGATATCGTCCTCTGTGAACACCCGTCTCTGGGTCGTATGGACGTTCATGGTTCCGAAGGGTTTGTCTTTGCGTCCTATGAGCACATCCATGCCGCTGACCAGGCCGTGGTCCCTGAGTAATGAATAACCGCTGAACTTATCCTTTGTTTCCCTGTCCTTGACGATGGCAGGTTCACCATTATAAAGGGTATAGCAGAGTATGTTCTGTCCGTTTTCGCTTTCGTCATGTGTCAGGTCCTGGTTTTTGTCTTTGTCCTCTTCCCAGCCTACTCCTGCCAGCATCACGAAGTTCCCGTCCTTTTCCTGCTTCATAATTCTGCAGTATTCCACATCCAATGTCTGTGCAACAAGCCTGACGGATTCCTGCATCAGGATGTCCAGGTCGACTCCGGAAAGTCCCTGCTGGCCTAACTTTGCGACCGCGGCATGTTGGCGCTCCCGCATCTTCAGGATCTTTTCCACATTCTTGCGCTCGGTGATGTCCTTTGAATGCCTTACGACCATGGTGACACGATTGTTATCGTCAAAAATAGGGGACAACTCTATAGACTTTGTCTTTCCGTCAAGAGGGTCTTCAATCTCGAATCTTTTGCAGATGCCGGTGGTAAAGACCTCAAGCAAGTGGCATGGTTCACAGGGAGTGCTGCGCTTCATAAGACAAATATAACAATAAGGATGACCCTGCTTGTCCGTGGAAGGAACTGAATCACAGTTCTTCCAGTTACTTGTTACGATTCTCAGGTCCCTGTCTATGACCACAACAAGGTCCTGGACAGACCCAAATACATTCCTGAGCAGATCAAGCTGGAAATTCTTTTCCTCTTCGTTTTTTATTTCATAGCTTGATATATCGATCCCTCTTTTTACAAACGTGCTTAGGTTAGGAATAACATAACGAAATTGTAAGATCAGTTAGTGCTGGAAAAAACTTGTCCTGTTCTCTTATTTATATGTATCCGTATAAAAAGGAATGATGATAATGATGATAGAGATATGGTGATAGAGATACGGGCAAAAATGTCGGATAAGTGATATCAATATAAAAGCCTTGTACCACAATGTTTGCAGAAAAGAGCATCCATATCATTATCCGGATTATCACATTGGGCGCAGGTCCTTTCCGGTCCCCTTTTCTTCCTTTCCTCAATGGAGGCAAAACTGATCTCCGAAGTCACAATACCCGTGGGGACAGCAATTATGCTGTAACCAAGTATCATTATTACCGATGCCAGTGCTCTTCCAAGGGGAGTCTGGGGAACAATGTCTCCGAAACCCACGGTGGTAAGGGTCACGATCGCCCAGAAAATGCTGGTGGGTATACTGGTAAAGCCATTCTCTTCGCCTTCGATGAGGTACATCAGGGACCCGAGTATCACTACCAGGGTGAGTACAGTGAACAGAAAAACGGTTATCTTCCTCTTGCTGGCACGCAGGGCCTTGGTAAGCATTTCAGCCTCATTTACATAGTGCACCAGTTTGAGTACACGGAAGACCCTCAGTACCCTCAACACCCTGATAACAAGCAGGAACTGGCTGCCTGGCAGGAAGAGACTCAGGTATGTAGGTATAATAGATACAAGGTCGATAATACCAAGGGGACTGAAGGCGTATTTTGCCCTGTCCCGCACGCATGTCAGGCGTAAGAGGTATTCGATGGTAAAGAGGATCGTGAAGAACCATTCCAGGTTATAGAGAAGCCTTCCGTAGGCGATCCTCATGGAACTGATGCTGTCCAGCATCACGACTAAAACACTCAGCAGTATACTTACGATGAGCAGGATATCAAAATATTTTCCGGCCGGTGTATCGGCCTCAAAAATGATATCATACAGTGCTGCTCTCCACTTGCTGCCACCCGGCCTGTTATCCCTGTTCTCGTTGTTAGTTGCAGGCATGTTTTTCCTCAGAAATCGAACAGGCTTTTTTGTCCTGTCATCTCATGCAGGTTTCCCACCCTTACCCCGATCCGCCTGAAGTTCAATGTGGTCTCTTCAAGGAATTGTTGCATCATCTCTTTTGCACTTTCATGAAGAGATCCCATATCGGAGACAGGATGGCTGAAAGTCCGGCTTTTTGTAGACATTTTGAAATTTGACAAAATAACTGTTACGGTCACCGACCTGAAACCAATCTTCCGGGATCTGGCCCTAGCCCTGGCTATCACATCACTGGCAAGTTCATCAAGCAACGGGAATATCATTTCTTCGTCCCGGGTATCATGCTTGAGCGAGGCCATCCTGCCTATCTGATCGGTAGCTGTTCTTTCTTTTACAGGCGTCTCATCGACGCCCGATGCGGCCTGTTTGAGCCACGTGCCCCTGTTCTTTCCGAAAGTACTGATAAGTTCCAGTGCATCATGCTCTGCCAGGTCACTGATGGTCTCGATTCCCATTTCAGCAAGTCTCTCTTCTGTGACCTTGCCTATGCCCCAGAGTTTTTTCACAGGCATTGGCCTCAGGAAATCCTGCACCTCTTCGGGTCGTACAACAGTGATGCCATCGGGTTTGCGGAAGGAGGATGCCATCTTGGAAATGAGTTTGTTGGGACCGATGCCCACCGAACAGGTAATCCTTTCCCGGCTTCTGACCTCTTCCTTGATTCTCATACCTATTTCACCTGCAAGTTCAAAATCAGAATTTGCAGAATGGGTAATTTCAAGAAATGCTTCATCGATGCTTATCTTCTCAAAGGCTTCCTCACTATCCGCATTGGAGCGCAGTATCTCCATCACGCTATTCGATACTTCTTCGTAGAAAGGTTTGCGTACCGGGAGGAACATGGCATCAGGTTCCAGGGACCTTGCCTGCCTGCATGACATGCCGGAACGAATACCAGCTCCCCGCGCCACGTAGTTGCAGGTGCTCACCGCTCCGCCCTCTTCACCACGGTTTGAGTACATGCAGACAACAACCGCTTTACTCTTAAGGGATGGGTCTTCACGCTCCTCTATAGCGGCATAGAAATAGTCCATGTCAACATGGATGATCACACGTTCCATTGATTGTATTTAGGACGGAGGGTTTTTATGGTTAACTCTTTTTGCTTCCGTTTTGCTTTTTAAAGTTCACACAGCCTTTTTCTCAGTCCCGATATCCGCAAGTGGTGTACTCAGGTACCTCTCACCCGTATCCGGCAGGACGACCACTATTAATTTCCCTTCGTTTTCCTTCCTCCTGGCTACTTCCAGTGCGGCATGAATGGCCGCACCGCTTGAGATCCCTGCAAGGATGCCCTCCTTTTTCGCAAGCTGCCTGGCAGTCTCAAAAGAATCTTCGTTGCTTACTTTGATGATTTCGTCAATAATACCCGTATTCAGGACATCGGGTACAAAACCGGCACCAATACCCTGTATCTTGTGGGGTCCGGGTTTACCACCGGAAAGTACGGGTGACTCCTCGGGTTCCACTGCAATTGCTCTGAAATCCGGTTTGCGGGATTTGATGACCTCGGCTACGCCGGTAATAGTGCCACCGGTACCGACACCGGCCACAAGTATATCTATCGCCCCGTCGGTATCGGTCCATATCTCCTCGGCAGTTGTCCTGCGGTGGATCTCCGGATTTGCGGGGTTCATGAACTGGTGCGGTACAAAGGAATTTGGCATCTCCTCTGCCATCTTCTCAGCTTCTTCTATGGCCCCAGTCATTCCTTTGGCACCCGGCGTGAGAATTATCTCGGCACCAAGCATTCCCATGATCTTTCTTCTTTCAACGCTCATCGTTTCGGGCATGGTAAGGATAAGGCGGTAGCCCTTTGCCGCACAGACGAATGCCAGGCCGATGCCTGTGTTGCCCGAAGTGGGTTCGATAACGACCGTATCTTTGTTCATCTTCCCATTCTTTTCTGCAGTTTCTATCATATTCAGAGCGATACGATCCTTGACGGAACTTAAAGGATTGAAAGATTCCACCTTTGCAACTACGATCGCATGGCATCCTTCAGTTATCCTGTTCAATCTTACAAGTGGAGTTTTTCCAACAGTCTTTGCAATATCTTCGTATATCCTGCTCATTCAACCCAAACCTCCGGTTCAGTGTTTTTCCTTGAATATCAAATCCGGTTCCGCTATGATGACCTTAGTGTCCGGCGGGACTGACCTTGTCAACCATACGTTACCGCCGATAACCGAACGTGCCCCGATGACCGTGTCCCCTCCCAGGATGGTGGCATTGGAGTATATTATGACGTCATCCTCTATTGTCGGATGTCTTTTGTTCCCGCGGATGATCTGTCCGCTTTCATCCTTTGGGAAACTCAGGGAACCCAGTGTAACACCCTGGTAAACGCGTACATTGTTGCCGATCTCACAGGTCTCTCCGATAACAACACCGGTCCCGTGGTCGATGAAGAATCCTTCACCAATCCTGGCTCCGGGATGGATATCGATCCCGACGGCACTGTGTGCATGTTCGGTCATTATACGTGGGATTATGGAAATTCCCTGCTTATGCAGCTCATGGGCCGACCTGTAAACTGTCATGGCGAAGATCCCGGGATAACTGAAAATGATCTCATCATAGCTTTTGGCCGCCGGGTCTCCTTCATACGCAGCTATGATATCAGATGCCAGCAGTGAGCGTATATGCGGTATCTTTCTCAGGAAAGTGAGCGTTTCTTCCTGTCCGCGCTCGACGCATTCGGCGCAGTTCTCCTCATATCTGTCACAATCATGGATGATGCTGTTGGTTATCTGTTTTGAGAGCTGTTCGAACAGTAATGTAATCTCATTGCCGATGTGATAGGGTAAAACATTCCTGTCCACTGTCTGGTCTCCGAAATAACCGGGGAAAAGAACGTCCTTTATCAGGTTGATTATCTCTACGATAGACTCCCTGGAGGGTATTATTGCTGCATCCACATGATCAAAACATCTCCTGTCAGAGCAGCTTGAAGCAACCATATCGACGATCTCAGGTATCTGTGCACGGTACTTATTATCGATCATGGAACTGAGGATGGTGCATTTTTTAAGTTCCAGTTCTGTTTCATTGTTCATAATATTGCCCTACCCTGCTTCGTATTTTCAGATTTTTGTTGCTAAATCCTGAGTTCTTCTATTTTTCCGCTAGATTACACAGCTCGGGTGTTAACGCTGTTAACAATGAGGGACTATTTTATATGTCTTTTTCCTTGCCATTATTTCATAAAGCCTGCTCCAAGGGGGAAATACCGGAAATTCCTGATCTCCAAAAGGGAAAGCTTTCCCTAGCCCTACACAAACTATATCGGCAATGGCATTTAAGCACTTTGATGATGCCTGGAAGAGCCCTTAGTTTTAAGTACAAGTGAGTATCAGTTTTTTCCATGGAACCTCAAGAGTCTTTCCGGCAGTTCATTTCCGATAGTTTCCTTCCTGTAACAGAAATAGATATCAGGAAACTGGCTGAAGTCTATGCTGAACAGGATGTCCATCTTTCAGTCTATCTGCCCGTAAACGGCAGGGAAAATGAACATCTGAACAGGATCTTTGTGGATTCAAGGATAAAGGCGATAAAGAATGTTCTATCCCCGGAACTCCGGTCGGAGTTCGAAAAGACCTTTGAGATGGTAGAGAACTCAGTTTTCAAAGCGGCAGTTTCCGGTGAGAAGGGCAGGGTCATTTTTGCATGTTCATCGGAATCCTTCCTGCATGTCTACAGGCTGGCTGTGGAGCCGGAAAGATCTTTTGTCCTTGATACGTCACCATTCCTGCTGCCTCTTGCCAGGCTGAGGGCTGATTATGAAGATTATGGTGTGCTGCTTGTGGATTCAAAGGAGGCCAGATTTGTTTGTGTGCGTTCCGATATCCCGGAAGAGAAAAAGCGCCTGTCCACAGACCTCATGAACAAACACAAGAAAGGGGGTTGGAGCCAGATGCGTTTCAACCACCTGAGGAAAGAAACAATGAAGTCCTTCTTCAGAGAGGTAGCTGAGAACGTTAAGGGAACGTGTGATAATCTTCAGACGAAGGGATTGGTCATCGCCGGACCCGGAGATGCCAAGCAGCAATTGCTGAAGATGCTCCCAAAAGATGTTCAACAGCATGTACTGGATCTCATTGACGTTCCAATGGACATTTCCGGGAATGAACTTGTCGAGGCAGGCAATGCAGTACTGCATGAAACTGGGCTTTCAACATCAAGGAAGATGGCAGAAGAGTTGAAGAATGAAATTCTGAGGGGCGGGCTTGGCGTATCAGGTATGGAGGATGTCAGGGAAGCCCTGCAAAGCGGAAGAGTGAATGTCCTGTTGATATTGAAAGGTTCTTCAGTTCCGGGCTGGATATGTGAGAGATGCCAGAACCTGCAGGCAAATGCCAGGCCACCAAAAAAATGTGACCGTTGCGAAGGATCTACTTCCACTGTAGACGTTGTGGAAGAACTCTATGAACTTGCCCAGCGCACAGATGCCAGGGTGGAATTCGTAGAAAAGGAGGATTTCCTGGATTCGGATGAAGTGGTGGGTGCACTGCTCAGATATTAACATCATATCGATGTCAGTCGTTTCATCCCTGGATATAGTCAAATCCTGCCTTCATTGCGATCTCTGCTCTTGCAAGTTCCTGGCCAAGGTATGCGGCATGGTTCAGTGTGCTTGCCCACTTGTATTTGATAATTGTACGGTAGATCGACCTTGCGTCCGGACCTTCAATGATCCTCAGCAGTTCCTTATCATAGGAATAGTGCTTGGCCAGGATCAACATTCTTTCCGGATCAGGTGCGATTATAAAGTATCCGGCATCATCCAACTTAAGTTTCTCTGGTTCATAGGCCACGATCACAGGAACATCTATGATATTGTTATCGTTGCCTTCATCTGCTTCAATTTGTTCCTTTTCCACTCTATCACCTTTTAGATCATCATTCCGGGTGCCATTTTTTCATATGCTCCGCGTGTGTCTTCAGGTATGCTCCCTTTTCATAGAACCTGTCGTAGAAATCAAGATCGATATGCTGTGCCTGCAGGTAGGTCAGGACAAAGGTACTGGGAACAGTTCCCGGAAACTTGCCGAACGTGTCATAGATATACTGGGCCTGGAGAGCCGCACATTCCCTGAAATGCTCATCCGGGACCTGTGCACTGCTGCGAACCCCCGGTGTGTCCTTATAGTAACCCGGTGTTTCGGGGTTGAATGGTCCTCCATGACCGAATTTCCTTTCCATGAGCGCATCAATGGCATGGCGCATATCAGGATAATGCGGTGGTGTAAAACCTCCAAAGATGCCCTCGATGCCAGTGGGATTGGGAAGTGGCCAGCGTTCATCGGTATCATACCTGAAACCCAGTCCTCTTACATCCGGGTCACCACTTGCTCCAAGTACCGAGTAAGGGTCTATGCCATCGAACATCCATCCACCAAGTCCCATGGCCTGCAGCATCAGCATTCCCGCATAACAGGCAGTCGAGAGTTCTGCACTCAACTCGGCAAGAGACCACATCTCCAGGAAAGTTATGGGATAGGGCTCCTCTACATTCACGATGTCCGAGAACTGCTCTATCCCGTCTATCTGCTTGTCGTTAATATCATCATAAAAACAGACACCGTTCTGCACGTAGTAGCATAAGCCGGCCAGTACATGCTGGGCAAGGTCTCCTACCGGAATCATCAGGGTGGTGCCGGAATGATTGACAACCCAGGTGTTATGCGCCTCCACATGAGGGGTCTCCGGTGGCAATTGCAGCCGACCGTCATACAATTTATGCACGTGGCTGCGGTGTGCTTCCAGCAGTTCATCGGGATTAAAGGTACCGTCATCCTTTCTCTCAGCCATGGCAGGTGCATCCCGTGTCTTGAGCATGTACACGCCTTCGTCATCCGTAAAGAACAGTTCACTGGTATGGAACCCGGCCGCCGATGGAAAAGTCCTGCCTCCCGCAGTGCAGGCATAGTTCGAAAGGTACGGTGCGTATCGCTCTGCACGCATTATGAGGTTGTGCCAGCCTGTGTTTCCTCCCATTGCGGTCAACACCATCATCTGCTCGAGCTCTGAAAGTGGCATTGCCGCATGTTTTGAAGTATATTTGAAATAACCGTCAGGAATTGATGCTCCCATGAAAAAGCGACGTGCCCTTCTCCCAAAAAGAGCGTCTGAAAGTCTGAAATCCAAAACATCTTCGAATCCGGGTGGAAATTTACTTGCTTCTCCCACAATTGTTCCCTCCACTGGATGGGATTATCTTCATCCCATTCCCATTGAGGGTTGTACGCCATGGAATTTAAGATTTCGGAAAATAACTATTTAATGCAGTAAAAACCGGCCTGCATGTAAGAGTACCAGAACAATTCCACGGTCCTGAATCCTGTTTTCCTCAATAGTTCCAGATGTTCTTCAACGGTTATGGGGAAATACTCGGTTCCAAAACGTTCAAGATGGGCTTCTATCTCATCCTCGCTCCTTCCATGTTCTGACTGGAATCTGCCCCAGTATCGTTTTCCGATGAGGATGCCTTCTTCAGTCAATGGCCTGATATTTTCGAAGGTAATGAAGATCCCGCTTCCTTTCAACAATTCATAGCACACCTTTACGGCTTTAGCTCTGTCCTCACGACTGAGATAATGGTGGCACTGGATGGCGGTGATCACGTCCGGTCTTTTGTCAAGTTCCTGTGTGAACTGCTGGGTTGGTGAAGCTTTCAGGAATTCAAGTCTCTGGGGGGTACATGCTGACAGCTTTTCCCTGGACTGTTCCAGCATTCCTTCGGAGGGATCAAGCATAAGGAATTTAGTGTCTGGGAACTGCCCAATGGCCTTGGAAACCAGTGAGCCTGTTCCACATCCAGTATCCATCCAGATTTTCGGACTGGTCGGTAGTGACTTTACAAGATTGATAGTTTCATGATGGAAGAATGAGTAAAAAGGGAGAACCGTGGATATCTTTGTATCATAATCCTCGGGCAAATGAGGCGTTTTATTTTCTGAGGGGTTTGTTGAAGACATGAAGAAAGTTGAATTATTTGCTGCTTTATATTTCCTTTGCAAAGAGACCATAAAGTATTTATATAACACTCAATTTTAGTACATAAATGACTAATCAGTCAATTCCAGAGATAATTCATGAAAGAAAAGATTGAAGACAAAAAGAAAGCCCTTATGGAAGCGGCTCTGAAGCTTTTTACTGAAAGGGGCTTCCACGGTACGTCCACTGCCCAGATATCAAAAGAAGCAGGCGTAGCCACTGGCACTTTATTCAATTACTTTCCTACAAAAGAGGATCTCATCAATGGCCTGTATTTTGAGGTAAAGGGGCAATTAAGTCGCAGCATGGGGAAAGATATCCAGACTCAGAACACTTTCCAGGACAAATTAAGGAAAATGTGGTATAATCTGATCGAATGGGGATTGAACAACAGGGAAGATTTTCTTTTTGTCGGACAGTTCTGCTCTTCTCCTTACATAACGAACTATACTCGTGAAGTAGTAATGAAAGAGTATGTCTTCCTTCATGATCTTGTGAAGGAAGGAGTAGAAAATGGCGATATCAGAGATTATTCTGAAGAACTGGTCATTGCAATGTTCTATCAGTCCAGCAGGACGGTAGTGAATTTTATCCTTGATTCAGAAATCCAGGACAAAGATAAGGTTATAGAAGATGGATTTCAGATCATTTGGGAGGGTCTGGCCAAAAAATAATATTTTTTCGCCATACAAATGAGTGAGCAGTCACTCACTAATATTTTAAGCGCTATGTTCGTTTCAGTATAAGCAGGAAACCTGCAGAAAATCAAAATCTTGCAGAAAGAAACATCTAGGTGGCAGATCAAATTAGAATTACAGAGGTAGAGGATGGTAAAAATTAAGAGAATTCTGTTACATACATTCTATTTTCTGTTTCTATTTTGCGTAGGTATTATATTATTTATGAACATACACCCGGCTTTCGGCGGGAGCCCAACGACAGAACAAAAAGAAACGTATCAACAATTAACTAATTATGTCGATGGAAAATTTGTTAATGATGTCCCAACAAGGATATTCGTAAATCCTTCGGACACTCCATCAACGAATAACGCTTCTGCTTCCGAGGTCAAAGACCGCAATCCCGCTGGCCCGATTCCTGTTTCTGCTGTTGACTGGAACCAAATAGAAAGTGAAAACGATAGCCTGACGTGGTTAGGACATTCTGCTTTTCTGCTCAGCATTGATAACAAAAAGTTATTGGTAGACCCTGTGCTGAGTCCTGTTGCCTCACCGGTTTCATTTGTGGGAATAAACAGATATGAATACAGTGAAGATATCATGCTGCATCTTATTGATGAAATGTCACCAATTGATGCAGTTTTTATTACACACGATCATTATGACCACCTGGATTACCAATCTATTGTAAAGCTAAACAATAAAGTATCGCATTTCTTTGTTCCTCTCGGATGTAGTGCTCATCTGATCCGATGGGGTATTCCGGAAGAAAAAATTACGGAACTCAACTGGTGGGAAGAGACGGACTATCAGGGCCTGACTGTTGTTTTAACACCATCCAGACATGGCTCCGGAAGAGATCCGTTCAGTATCGATACCACACTATGGGGTGGATGGGTCATCCTGGGAAACAGAACCCGGATATATACCAGTGGTGACGGCGGATACGGTCCACATTTTAAGGAGATCGGAAACAAATACGGACCTTTCGATATCACCCTAATGGAAGGTGCCCAATATGACCGGAGATGGCCGGATATCCACATGGTACCGGAACAAGCTGTCCAGGCTAACCTGGATGTAAATGGTAAGACAATGATGCTGATGCACTGGGGAGCATTTACACTGGCTAATCATGCCTGGAATGAACCAATAGAAAGGGCACTAAAAGAAGCAAATGAAAGGGAAGTGAACATAATTGCCCCTCAGATCGGTGAAACTGTTCTATTGGGTTCAGACCTGCAAATGCCTCCGACTTCATGGTGGGATTTCTGACCTGGAAATGCACATTAATCCGGCTGCATCGTGGAGCAGAAAGCAGTAAAAGTCCGATTTAAGTTTTATGTATAAAAGTAAATTCGGGAAGCTTAATATTTGGTTTGAAACCCGGTATTGATTGGTGTTACATTCTCCAGTGATTGGTCGATCAGGCACAAAAGTTAACAGATTGATTTATCGTAAGAATAAGCAGCCAATCAAAAGTCAATCAGAATCAGGTAAAACAATTCAAAAGTGGAGGAGGAATTCAATGCTATACAGGAAAATGCCGAAGAACGGGGATGAGATTTCGATTCTTGGTTTTGGTGCCATGCGCCTGCCAATGAAAGAAGACGGAAGCATAGATGAGGAGAAGGCCACACAGATGGTCCGCCATGCAATAGACAATGGCGTGAACTATGTAGATACCGCATGGCCCTATCATATGGGGGAAAGTGAACCTTTCCTTGCACGGGCACTTGGGAACGGTTACAGGGAAAAAGTGAAACTTGCCACAAAACAGCCACAGTGGATGGTGAAAACTCCTGAGGATATGGACAGGTTCCTCAACGCCCAGCTTGAGAAACTGAACACCGACCATATTGATTACTATCTTATACACAGCCTTGTGGGCAGCAGCTGGGAGAATATCAGGGACCTTGGAGTGACCGACTTCCTTGACAGGGCAAAGGCCGACGGACGCATCGCCAATGCAGGTTTTTCCTACCACGGCGCTCCTGAGGATTTCAAGCCCATTGTGGACGCCTATGACTGGGACATATGCCAGATACAGTACAACTTCCTGGACGAGAATGTCCAGGCGGGCAGGGAAGGGCTTGAATATGCCGCATAAGGGGTCTTGGTGTTGTGATAATGGAACCGCTCAGGG
>JAWSUM010000027.1:0-30692 GCA_033549165.1 Methanolobus sp. | reverse complement strand
GCCATTAATCTTAATGGGTTTCTGTTCTTCTGGTAACACCGTTAATTCAAAGGTGTTCATTCATAGGATTACGGTCCTGCTCAAAAATACAGGTGTTTCATAATATCAACGTCGTTAATAAATAACCAGAGGTTATGATATATACCACTAGTGGAATACTACTCTTTGTTAACAGTGAAAACGGAGGTTCACTGTTGAAACAAACCTAAATATTGGAGGTAAAACATGAGTACAGCAATCTTGAATCAACTAGCGGAAGCTGTGGTTGAAGGTGACGACGACCTAGCAGAAGAACTTGCACAAAAGGCCCTTGATGAAGGTATTGATCCTTACGAGGCAATTGTGGAAGGACTTGCAAAAGGAATGATAATTGTAAGTGACAAGTATGAAAAAGGAGAAGCCTTTGTGCCACACCTGCTCATCGCATCCAGTGCCATGTATGCAGGTATGGACCTACTTACTCCACATATGAAAGTAGAGGGCACCGGAAAACGTTCCTTAGGTGTTATCGGAACCATCGAAGGAGATGTACACGATATCGGAAAGAATCTTGTCAAGACAATGCTCTCTGCATCCGGCTTTGACATGGTCGACCTGGGACATGATGTGCCTGTCGAGAAATTCGTCGAGGTGGCGAAGGAGAAGAAAGCAGACCTGGTTTCCATGAGTGCCCTGATGACCACTACCATGACCAACATGGAGAAGGTAATTGAGATGCTGCAGGAGGAAGGTATCAGAGATTCCCTCATAGTCATGATAGGAGGAGCACCTGTTTCCCCTGAATTCGCAGAACAGGTCGGTGCAGACTCTACGCACCCTGATTCCATGACAGCTACGGAATGGGCAAAGAATGCGGTAAGCAAACTTGTTCCTGCTGAACAGAGATGGAGCGAGGAGAAGATCTCACTTGGCAAGGTCAAATACAGAGAGATCCTGTCTAAAAAGAAGGTCAAAGGAAAGACAGATATCGGTCTGGAAACTGCAAAGCAGATCATTGCAGACTTTGAGAGTGTAGCTGTCAAGACAAAAGAGGAAATGACTCATATGGACAGGACACTGGCTGCAATGGGCGACAAGAAGGTTGACAGATTGCCTGTTTATCCTCTGGCCTGCGGAGTTTTAAGGAAATTCGCTGATGTCAGCTACAAGGAGTATGCTACTGACATCAATGCGTTCGTTGAGAGTGCTTACCTTGGATCCAAATATCTGGATACAGACATGTTCGTAGGTCTTATAGACCTTTCTGCAACATCAGCTGACTTCGGTTGTAAGATCAAGTACCCTGAAGATGACACACCTTCATCCGAAGGACACCTTGAAGCGTATGAACAGATCGAAGTTCCTGAGGTCAAGGAAGGTACCCGTGCCTATGAGCTTATAATGGCTTCCAAGGCTGCTACTGAGAAACTTAACAAGGAACTCAACACCCCATTTGTGGGATTCCATGAAGGTCCTCTTCTCACACTCACTCAGCTCATGGGCGCAGACCGTGTTCTGATGGACATGAAGACACATCCTGATGTAGTACTTGAAGCAGTCCAGAAATGTACAGATTACATCTGCCAAGTATCTGAACTGTTCTTTGAAGAAAGTGCCTGTAATGCACTGTGCATCGACAACCTCTGGTCCAACAACGTCATCATGAGCGAGGAGGACTACTGGAAGTTCGACGGTAAGTTCGTATACGACCAGCACCTGCCGGTCTTCAAGCAATACGATCAGCCATACATAATACACAACTGTGCAGATGCAGTACACTTTGACACACAGATCTCAAAGTTCGGAACAAAGCTGTACAGCTACGCGTACTATCCAAAACTCAGGAGCAAGGGTTCCCAGAACTATGCAGACCTTATTCCAAAGTATGGCAACGAATGTTGTATGATGGGAGAAGTAAACCCGGTGCAGTTCATGGATAATACTCCTGCAGGCGTCCAGAAAATAAAGGACGACACAAAGGGACTGCTTGAGGGTGTGCTTCCTGTGCTCAAGGAGAACGGACTGCAATCCAAGTATGTCATGGCATCTGGTTGTGAAATCCCACCAGGAGGTCCTCTTACAACTGTGAAGGCAATGGTAGATGTAGTTAAGGAACTGGGTCCAGACCTTCAGAAACAGATATTCGGATAAGCAGGAACTATCACTTCCCACTGCTTTTCCTTTTTTTACTCATACGTGATTTGAAAAACGTAGTTTGAAAATCACTTTATGAGGTCTATATCCAAGGAGGTGGTAAACCGTCCTATCTCCACAAAGGGTGGGAAACCACCCCACCTCCACATAAACTCTCCACATAAAGGTGATAATAATGAATCTTGGGCTTGGCATAGACACTGGCGGCACATATACAGATGCTGTGATCATGGATCTTGAAGATGGATCGATAATAAATTCAAACAAATCGCTTACTACTTACCCTGATCTGATCAAGGGCATAGTAAATTCAATTGATGGCCTCAAAGCTGAATATCTTGCTAATGTGAGATTCACTTCAGTATCCACCACACTCGCCACCAACACCACGCTGGAGGGCAAGGGATACCCGGCGGCTCTCATACTCATTGGCTATAATATATCCAGGAAAATTCCCACAGACCATATCCTTTCCATAGAAGGTGGGCATGATGCCGATGGAAATGAAATGGAACCCCTGGGCA
Source organism: Methanolobus sp. (assembly GCA_033549165.1). Lineage (GTDB taxonomy): Archaea > Halobacteriota > Methanosarcinia > Methanosarcinales > Methanosarcinaceae > Methanolobus. Next base: position 28,035 of record JAWSUM010000027.1, on the reverse strand, counting down.
ATCTGGAAAGTGTGAAAGAATTTGTTACAATGAATCAGCACAAGGTCGCTTCGTTTGCTATATCATCATATTTTGGAGTACGTAACCCGGAACATGAACTTATTGTCAAAGAGATGATCCAGGACCTGACAGATCTTCCCGTTGTTTGCGGACATGAACTTTCCATGGAACTTGGAGCTTACGAACGGGCTCTGACAGCGCTTCTTAACGCCCAGCTGATCCCGGTAATTGATCAGTTCATAAGGTCTGTGCGGTCTGTGATGCATGATAAGAACATCAATTCTGTCCTGATGATGATGAAGTGTGACGGATCGCTGGTCCGGATCGAAGAGGCGCTTAAAAAACCAGTGGAATCCATCTTTTCCGGACCTGCCGCAAGCCTGTTGGGGGCTGCACACCTGACAAGTCTCAAGGACTGCCTGACCGTAGATGTGGGAGGTACGAGTACGGACATCTCTATGATCCTCGATGGAATGCCTGCTATCAGCAGTTCCGGTGCTGTGGTCGGTGACTGGGATACAATGGTCAGGGCTATCAAAATGAACACTTCTGCCATTGGAGGGGACAGTCATGTGTGGATGAAGGAAAAAGCGCATATCGGACCTAACAGGGCCATACCCCTGTGTCTTTGCGCCGCCGAATTCCCCTCCATAGTAAGTAAATTGCAGCATGCTGAAAAGGTTTCAAGTCGTATAATGAACGACATCATCCAGCCAACAACATTTTTCATGTCCAATGGAGCAAAGTCCCATTCCCTGCACGCCTCTGAATTGGAGGTCGAAGAGATGGAAATATTCGATGCAATTACAGACGAACCATCTTCTATATTGGATATTGCCTCAAGGACAAATAAGCATGCTCTGATGTTCGAAGGTATCCTGAGAAAGCTCATACAGAAAAGATATGTAAGACAGGTGGGCTTCACCCCGACCGATGTCCTGCATGTGATTGGTGACTATACAAGATGGGATTCCAGTGCATCGATGTTGGGAGCCTCGATCCTTTCAGAATATACATCCATGGAACCCTTTGATTTCTGCGCCAAACTCAAAGATGATGTGGCCAGAGAGATCGTACTCAATCTCATTGCACATTGTGCAGATAAAGTGAAGAAAACCGATCTGGAAAAAATATTGAGCGGCACAGAACTAATGAAATTCACGATAAAGACTCCCGTGGTAATGGTGGGTGCTCCTGTAGCCCCATATTTGGAGGAAATGAAATTTTTCATTGATGCGGACATAAGGCTTCCGCAATACCATGAAGTGGGTAATGCTGTAGGTGCCCTTGTGGGTAATGTGGTGTACAGGGAAGAAGTACTGATAAGACCCGCAGGCCCTGGCAGTTCACAGTATCTGGTCTTCTCTGAAAAAGGAAGACAAATGTTCGATGATTATCAGGATGCTCTTGACATGGCCAATTCCCTTGTCAACAGCACAGTTTCAGAGTATATGTCCGGCTACGGACTAAGTATGGACAATGTAAAGTTTGATCTTGAATGTAATGACATCGGGAGTATTGGAACGGTGCCCCTTGAGACAAAAATAGTAGGGGTGGCCGTTGGTTCCCCTAGGAGGGTAATATGAGTACTTCACTGGAACATGTGGGAAACATGAATGCACTGGATAATATGTCTGCCCTGCGTCAGAGTGTGCGCAATCGTATTGGAATCAAGGAGGATGTTGAAGAGGATAATCTGATTTATCAGATGCTACACGCTTCCAGTGACATCAAGGATCTCCTCGTATCATCTTTCGGGCCCAGTGGTCAGAGTAAGATAATAATCAGTCCCACGGACGATGTTTATCTGACAAGTGACGGGAAGACAATAATTGAACAGATCGATGTACTGCATCCGGTGGTCACTTCCCTCAAAGAACTTGCCATGTCCATGGACAGGGTATGCGGGGATGGTACAAAGACCGCAGTGATCATTGCTGCCTCACTTATCGAGAATGCTGCTAAACTCATGGATTATGGCCTGCATCCGACAACCATCATAAAAGGGTACCAGCTTGCCCTAAATAAAGTGTATGATATTCTGAACTATGAGAGTATAAGGATAAGTTCTGATAGTGATCTTCATTCTGTTATAGAGAATGCCAGCCTGAGTAAAGGTGTTGAACCTCACCAGGCCCGGATAATAGCTGATATCGTTCTAAAGACGCTTTCAACGATCAGGGGCACCCATGGCGATGCTCACTTAGATCTGAATGATTATGTCAAAGTTATAAAAAAAGTAGGTGCCCCCTCTATAGAATCTATTTCAGGAATGGTTCTGGATGAAAGACCTGCAAGATCTGATATGCCTTATCATCTGGAAAATGCAAGCGTCCTTATGATAAGCGGCAATGTTAAATTTGAGAGCAAGATCATTAATTCCCAGCGCAATCTAAGAATAGATGATCTCGCCGATCCAAAGCTTATCTTCCATGGACAGGAACGAAATTTGAAAGCAATGTCACAGAAGATAATTGATTCCGGGGCTAACCTTGTCTTCTGTGAAGGAGATGTGGATGAATCTGTTGAAGCGTCACTTGCAAAACATGGTATTCTGCTTTTCCAGAAACTGAAGATCAGGGATATGGAGATGGTCTCAAAGGCAACAGGTGCAAGCATTCTTTCCATCAGGGATGATTTGATTCCTCATGACCTGGGTTTTGCCGATGAGGCAAAGGTTGAGAAAAGAAACGATGAGCATTTCCTTTTCCTCTCTGTCAGTGATCAGCTGATATCCACTATCATTATCTGGGAACCTTTCAGATATGGCCTTGAAAAGATCGAGGAAGCAGTAGATGATGCAGTCAATAATGCTGCATTCATACTGAAGAATCCTCTTGCCGTCAGAGGAGGAGGGGATGTCGAATTTGTGCTCTCACAGATGCTCAGGCAGTATTCTTCCACCATTGAAGGGAAAGAGCAACTCGCAGTTATCGAATATGCAAACGCCCTTGAAGAGATCCCCAGAACACTCGCAAGGAACGTGGGTCTCAATGAAGTGGATGCGATAGCAAAAATGCTCAATTCCTATTACAAGGGAATCGACTGCAGGATCGACCTTAGCCGAGAGGTTGTTGCCAACAATCCTCCCGTATATGATTCATCCAGCATTAAACAAATGGCTATTATCGCAGCCACCGAGGCTGTAAGCAATATATTGAGAATTGATAAGATCGTATTGAAAAAGTCCTGATGGAGGAGCAAAATGCCTGATGAGATGACTTCAAAGGAGCGTTTTATCAACGCTCTTGAATTAAAAGAAGTGGACAGGGCACCACTGGGTTATTTGTGGTTTGGAGCTGGCGATGCGGTGCTTGAGCAGATGAATGCAAGCATGGAGGATGTGTATTATTCTGCAAAAGGCATTGCCAGAGCACAGATACTAGCAAGGGAAATGTATCACCATGACAATGTAATGTCCCCGTGGGGATGTTTGCTTGTGGAAGCGGAAGCCATGGGGGCGAAAATAAACATCAAGGAAGATGGGTATCCCTCAATAGCAAAATTTCCTTTAAAATCTGCAAAAGAATATAAAAGGCTAGATCCAGTTGACATAGAACGCTCAGAAAGAGTGAAGACCATTGAAGAATCCATAGTCCTGCTCAAAAAAGAGCTTGGGGATGAGGTTTTCATTAGCGGTGCGCTCCTTACTCCGCTCATGCTTGCTTCCCAGTTAATGGAGGGAAGCAGGATGTTCATTGAAATGATGAAGGACCCGGATAATTTTCATTCACTGCTTGATGTCCTTACGGATAGTTGCATAAACTTTGCAGATATGATGCTTGATGCAGGGGCAAACGGTGCATTCATTGAGAATGGTGGCAGCACTTCAGATCTTTTCAGTCTTGAAATGGCAAAGGAATTTGGTTTTGAGTACTCTAAGAAATTATACTCACACATACAGGATAGCGGTAGTTATGTAATATCGCATAACTGTGCAAACCATGCATTCCATGAACTGGAAATGGCTCTTGAACCCAATGCTTTGAATTTCTTTTTCGGGAATGTGGAAATGATTGGTAAGAAGTACGGGGTCGATTGCCTAAAAATCCATAATCATAGACACATTGGTTGCAGTGAAAGATATTGTTACAGGGATTTCAAAGACTTCAATGATTCAGGCATATGTCTGATGGGAAATATCAATCCTTATGCATTTAATTCAGGAAGGATTGACAGGATCGCTGTCGAAGTACAACGTTGTATGGTTGCAGCACCTGATAAGGGATTCATACTATCTAGCGGATGTGAGATACCGCTGAATACGCCTCGGGAAGAGATGGAAATTCTCTGGAAATCAATGAGAACTTATTTTGAAGAGGGGGATTAAAATGTACGGAATTGCATTAGATGTGGGAACTAGCGGCTTCAGGGCGCAATTGATAGATCTGGAAACAAAAGAAGTTATAAAGACATCAATGACAATGAAACATCCGTTACCGGGAGGGAACGTAACCGATCATCTTGACTTTGCCATATCCGTTGGAGAGTATGTGGCACACAGTATAATCATAGATGCTGTCGAGAAGATGATTGAAGGATTCGATGTGGCCCCATCGCAGATATCAAAGATGGCAGTATGTGGAAACCCGATACAACTCTCACTTTTCCAGAATTCGGAGATCCGTGATCTGGCCTATGTAGGAAGGAACATGCGGGAAAGACTGGGCATAGGTGACGTCGAACGTGATGCCAGGGTATTTCAGGCTACGGATATATTCCACAGGACCCTGAACCTTGAGAATTGCGAGATAATCGTCCCGCCTGCTATCGAGCATGAGATTGGTGCCGATGCGCTTGCCATGATGGTTGAAACTGATTTTCTCGATCAGGAAGAACCAACTCTTGTAACGGATTATGGAACAAACGCTGAGATGGCCATAAAGGTAGGTGACAGGATAATCACAGGAAGTGCTGCAGCCGGACCTGCTATAGAAGGACAGGGCATAAGTTGCGGCATGCTTGCAGCTCCGGGAGCGATCACGGATGTTAATCCGGAAGATGGTTTCTGGAGAATATCCGTACTGGATGAGAGCATGGAAACTGTAAAAGGACATCTTATAGACCCGATAAGCGGAAAAATAGTTGAAGGATCGGATATGGTACCGGATGGTATCACGGGAACCGGTCTAATTTCCATATTGTCTCTTGCGATTGAAACCGGGCTCATAATCAGTCCACCCAGACTAAAATACGGAAGGATTGAACTGGGTGACGGTATTGAGGTATCAGAAAAGGATATAATAGAAGCTGGCAAGGCCATAGGCGCCATAAGGGCTGCTCAGCTGACCCTGATACTTGAATCCGGGATTGCCTATGAAGACCTTGAAACCATGTATATGACCGGTGCTTCCGGAACCTATGTTAATCCTGTCAAAGCAAGAAAAATAGGATCGTGTCCGGATTTTACAAAGAAAACAGTGCAATTCGGGAACACATCCCTGGCTCTTGCAAGTGATATAATTCTTGAAAAGGTGAAACTTGATGCATTGATTGAATTAGCAGAGCATATAAAGGCTGATCATCTTATGATGGCAACCAGTGAAACCTTTAAGAATCTCTATGCCTGTGAACTCGGATACTGGACAGAGGGTATGTCCATGGAGATGTACAGGAAAGTTTTGAAGATATATAAATTGCCTGAACTGCCGGCTCCTGTCGAAAACCCTATCATTGAGAAAAGGGTTCGGAAAGATATCAGTGAGACCGGTACAAGCCGGGTAGAAGTAATAGAGGACATAGGGGTCACTCTTGAAGAACTCGCAGTGGGATGCATAATGTGCCACAAATGCGAAAAAGAATGTCCTGAGGGAGCAATATTCATAGAAGAAAACGGTGATTTAATTGCAAAGTACAACACCCTGAAATGTCTGGGGACGGCGTGCAGAAGATGTGTGAGTGTGTGTCCGGTACATGCCCTCGACTACAAAGAAATAAAGCTCATGGACGAACCATTTTCAAGTATTTCAACACAAACTGCAGAAGGACTTCAATGACAGAAGTAAAAGTCAATTCCAGGATATGTGGGTTCACCCATATCATAAAGGGAAGAAAGGATGGTCAAAAGATAATTGTGGACATTGACACTCCATGTGAGAAGATCAAAAAGATGTCTCATCTGGAAGTCGATATGATGGATCTTTTTGATATAAAAGACAATCTTGTAATGGAAAAGGCCAAAGAGGCAAGGTGCACTGCCACATGCCTTGTGCCCTGTGCAGTGATGCATGTTTGTTGCATCGAAGCAGGTTTCATGTCAGGCACCCTTACCAAGGAGGCAGGAACCCTCAGTATCGAGTTCCTATGACCATATTTCTTTTAAAGTGAAAAATAGCATTTAGGATCACAAGATAGATGCCCGAAATACGCGTAGTTTAAAAGGATGGTATTATATTAGCGGATCAAGAACCTGAGACACCATTGGAGAATCTTCTGGCTATGGTCGAGGCAAGAGACGACTATGTTGCAAATTCAGCAGGTATTCTCTGAAACACAGAAGTACTCAGTATAATGGCTTAATGTAGTAGATAAGCTACTTTGCTTGTCTTCAGGGTTCATCAGGGCAAACAATTTATGTACCGTTGAATCCTTTTGTCAATTCGTTTATTTCAAAGCTTATCATTTACCTATAAAATAGTGAATATCACATAAGGTAATTGTAAGAAGAAATTATTCCGGAGTAAAAGAGATGCCTAATTATCATGTTACACTTGAAGCTGCCTGGTTGGTAAGGGATGTAAAGACAGCCGATGATGCCATCGGCGTTGCTATTTCAGAGGCAGGTAAACGCCTCAATCCTAAACTCGATTATGTTGAAGTGGATATCGGGACCACTTTCTGTCCTTCCTGTAAAGAGCCTTTTTCCAGTGTTTTCCTGGCAGCTAATACAGCAATTGTCGGACTTGTCCTTGAGATGAAGGTCTTCGATGCCGAAAGCGAGGAGCATGCCGCAAGGATATCCAAGTCTGTGATCGGAAGAGCCCTCAGAGACGTGCCCCTGGATGTAGTGGACGTACAACCCTTCGACGAATGATCTTGAAAGGGATTAACATGGACAGAGTTATCTCGGTCGTCGGTCACGCTGCCATAGATCTTCTTTTCGATGTTGAGAACATAGCAATACACAACGAGTCCCAGCCGATCATTGACTATCATGAGTACTATGGCGGAGGCGCCGCGAACATCGCCATTGGTATAGCAAGACTTGGCGGAAGCTGCCAGCTGATTTCGGCAGTTGGAGGAGACTTTGCATCCTCAGGCTATGAGACTGAACTGGAAAGGCACGGAGTTGACCTCTCACTCCTCTACAGGTTCGAGAACGAGAAGAGCACCAGGGCCTTTGTATTTACCGACAGGGAACACCACCAGAGCACATATTTCGACTGGGGAGCATCGGTACACCTTAAAGAACTCGAGCCTCCTGCAGTTGACTTTGTACACCTGGCAACATCAGATTCTACATACAATGCAAGGATAGCGAAAAAGGCAGGGTTCGTTTCCTTTGACCCCGGACAGGACCTTGTGACATACTCCAGGGAAAATCTTGAGGGCATACTTGAGAACACAGATATGCTGTTCACCAACAAACATGAGATCCAGCGGGTCTGTGACATGACCGGGAAATCATTTGAGGATATACTGGCAATGATCGAGACCATTATAGTAACATACGATGCCAAGGGCAGCGTTATCCACCACGGTGGAGAAGCTATCTCTATTCCTATTGTACCTGTAAAGGCACTTGACCCCACAGGTGCAGGAGATGCATACAGGGCAGGATTCCTGCTTGCATTCACCCGCAATTACCCGCTTGAGACCTGCGGCAAAATCGGTGCCACTGTTGCTTCCTTTGCCGTGCAGAGCATCGGTTGCCAGACCGACCTGCCAATCTGGGAAGAGATGCAGAAAAGGTACGAAGAGCACTTCGGGAAACTTGTAGTTCCGGCCCGATAGAGGGATTTCTTTTCTTATTTTGAGACTGCAGCGACTTACTTATCAAGACGAAGGTTCACGGGAATCCTGAACATGAAGTTGCTGCCTTCACCGGGCTCACTCTCAACCGATATCTCACCATCATGCATCTCAATGAATCTTTTAACAAGAGATAAGCCAAGCCCGGTGCCGGCATATTTTCTTGAAAACCTGGAATCCAGCTGGCGGAAAGGAATGAACAGCTTATCAATGTCCTCCGCCAAGATACCTATACCCGTATCGATTACAGAGAACTCAGCCATATTGTTCGTTAAACGTGCTTTCAGTATAACACTGCCACCATCAGGAGTAAATTTTACGGCATTGCCGGAAAGGTTTAACAATATTTGTTTCAGGAGAAACCTGTCAGCATACAGCGAAAACTTTTCAGGGACAATGGAAATACCAAGCTCTATATCCTTTTTCTTTGCAAGAGGAGAAATAGCATTCAGAATGCTCTCGAACACTTCATTGACAAAGACTTCCTCAAAATTGACTTCGATCTCTCCTGATTCTATATTTGATACGTCAAGAATATCATTTATCAGTTTCAATAGCCGGTTACCACTGTGAGAAATATACTCCAGGAACTGTCTGTGCCTTTCATTGAGTATGTCAACTGTCTCCTCAAGCAAAACTTCCGAATAGCCATTGACAGAATTCAGGGGTGTTCTGAGTTCGTGACTCATGTTTGCAATGAACTCGCTCTTGACCCTGTTTGCTTCCTCAGCAAGGAACATTGCATCGATCGTAGCTCTTTCCGCCTCTTTCCAGTCAGATATATCCTGGAAATTCTCCAGAACGTATTTTGCTCCGTTGATAGAGATCTTCTTTGCATTCTTTAATATCGGGACTGCGTTGCCGTCTTGGCATTTAAGGCTCGTATCCATACCGCCGATCCCATGAAGATCGCCCGTCAATATCGGACATCCGTTAGATGGTGAGCATTCGGGACATAAGACATTACAGGATTGGCCGATCAGTTCTTCCCTTTTGTACCCGGTAATCTCGCAGGTCCGCTGGTTAACATCTTCTATAACATAGCCCTTCCCGATTATTATCGCCCCGCCAGGCATATTCTCATACAGGGCATGGAAACGTTCCTCACTTTCCTTTAAGGTATTTTCAGCCTTTTTTCGCTCGGTAATGTCATCCAGATAGACAATGACTTTTTTATCACCCTGAAAATCCACGTATACGGTAGAAATTATGAAATCACGGTTTGAAATATGATTATCCCCGGTAAAGACCTTAATGACTCCCCCCGCCCTATAGTGATTGGAACCAGTCCTAACAGTGTTGGTGATGGTAGTCCTGACCGGACAAGTGGAACAACTTGAGGTCCCGCCACATCCATGTTCTTCGGAAGCGTGGACACATGAGAAAATATCCCCTGCCAGCATTCCGAGAATTCTTTCGGGATCCTTACCTATGGATTCAAGCCCGATCTTATTGATCCTCTCTACCCGGCATTCCGAATCAACCAGTAACATAATTGTTGGAGCATTTTCAAAAGCTATATCCAGCATTCTCTGCTCTTTTGTCGCTTCATGACCTATTTTTATGGGTGTAACAAAATTGCATCCCTTAGACATATATGACCTACTGTTTTTGGTAACTAGGAACTAGACAGCCGACAAGGATACTTTGTAATCCAGTCGCAGTACCATCTTTGTATTAATATAATATAATGTAATATATATACAATAATATTATGTGATATAATCGTTTCTGCTTTTTTTTTGACTGCTTTAAGGCATCTGCCAGCTGGTATACTTCAGATCATGCACAATCATAATTAACAGACAACCACAAAAAAGACAGACCAAGCAAGAAAATGAATATCACATGCCCTGCAAAGAGGGATGAGTTCATAGAACCATTTCCGGAAGAAACGTAGTCTGCAAAAAAGAAAAACATTAAAAGAGCTGAAATGATTGACAGGACAAAAGGTAATATCATTACATTTCTTTTTCCATTCGGGACAGACATACAGAAGACAGCCGAGCTCAGGGGGAAAAATATCATAGCAGGATAACGAATAGAATCATATCCTAAAAATCCCCGCCTGTCAAAGGTGGAAATGAAAGACCCGTCATAGAAAAAAGGCATAATCATACTATCCCTGAGAAATGTAATCAAGAAAAGCCCCAGCAGAAATGGTACTCCCCAATATCTCCTGGATGATCCTGTCTTCATATTTTTCATAAAAAGAAGAACACCGATTGCAGGGAGAAATAGTGAAAAAAGATACAGCGAGCAGAGATAAACAAACGAAGAAGATATGAAAGTGGAAATGAAACCCGATATCCACATCGCCATAAAACCGAATGACATCAGAAACAATGGAATATTTATCTTAACTGTTGATACGCCATCCATCAGTATCATTTCCGTAGTTTACTAAGACGATTGAACATTTTATAATTAAAGCAAAGATATATAAATTTATTCAGGTACCTTGTTGTTAAAGGAAAGAAGATTGATAATCGGTATAAAAATATACTTAAATAAAAAACAAAGAGTTTTTATATATTATCATATATAATAATCTTCAATGAGTCAGGAGCCAGACCAATCAGGATCAGAAATAATAATCCCAAAAGCAGAATACCCCGAGGTTTCAAAAGAAAACGCTGGCAATGGCTCTGCTAAATCTTTTCATAAATATCTGTGGGAACAGATAACGGCTCTCGGAAAACCAAGGGCTGAACTTCCCCCATATGATCCGCAGTTACATGGACAACTGGTGGAATTCGAACTTCCTGCTGGATATAGGGAAATTGAAAGGTACTGGGTCAATGAACCCTATTCTTTCATCTGCATCCTGGAAAAGAACAGCATTTTCAATTATCATGTAGTTGAGCCTGCACTCACACTTTACGAGAGGGATATACTTGAAAGGATATATGATGACCTGCGCGACATCCTGAGTCTGGGAGGCATAGGTCCCAAGAAGGACAAGGAAACTGTCCTGGTCGAGCAGACATTGACCCTTCTCAACAGGTATCATGCAAGCCTTGAGTATGGTTCCATTTACAGGATACTATACTACCTTAAGCGAAACTTCCTTGGCAGCGACAGGATACACTCACTTATGCTTGACCCAAATATCGAGGACATATCCTGTGACGGAGTGGACATTCCCGTATTCCTGTACCATAATAAATACCGCAATATCAAGACAAACATTTCTTTCGGGGAGGAGGAACTCAATTCCCTGGTGATCAAGCTCTGCCAGAAAAGCGGAAAACACATTTCCATCAGTGAGCCCATGGTAGATGCTACTCTTCCTGACGGCTCCAGGCTCCAGGCGACTCTGGGTAAAGAGGTCACCACACGTGGGAGTTCATTCACGATCCGTAAATTCAGGGGAGACCCCATCACAGCCATCGACCTTATCAATTACAATACCTGCAATGTAGAAATGATAGCTTATTTCTGGCTTGCGATAGAGAATGGCAATTGCGCCATCTTTGCCGGGGGAACTGCATCGGGTAAGACCTCCATGCTCAATGCAGTCTCCCTCTTCATCCCTCCCTTGTCAAAGGTCGTATCCATTGAGGATACACGCGAGTTGACATTACACCATGATAACTGGATAGCTGGCGTCACTCGAAAATCCCTTAGTGCAGGCAGCACCGGCGAGGTCACCATGTACGATCTCCTGCGCTCGGCACTCAGGCAACGTCCTGAATACATCCTGGTGGGCGAGATCCGTGGTGAAGAAGCCCTTACTCTTTTCCAGGCCATCTCAACCGGACATGCAACATACTCAACCATGCACGCAGGAGACGTACAGACCGTTGTGAACAGGCTGGACAGTCCTCCTCTTAACGTACCTCATGTGATGCTTCAGTCACTGGACATACTGAGCATACAGACACAGACCTTTGTCAGGGACAAGCGTGTGAGACGTACTCACAGCATCGTTGAGTTCACAGGAATAGATGCAAAGACCGGATACATCCGCATCAATGAACTATACCGCTGGGACCCCCTGACCGATAGTTTCAAACGTAGCGGAGATTCCTACGCCATCAACAAGATCATGCAGGCGCGCGGATGGGACAGGGATAAACTTAACCTGGAGCTGAGAACCAGAGAGCGTATACTCGAGTATATGCGTGTTAAAGGAATGAGGGACTATGTCAGCATATCCCTGGTAGTACAGGCGTATACGGCAAACCCCGAACTGGTACACCAGGCAATCGACAACGATAACCTTGAAGATATCATAGCACAGGACTTGTGAAGGTGTATACGTGAATACCATCGATTCTGTTGCACATCTGATCTTCGGTAAATACATCAGGAACCATATTGAGGATTTCCAGAGCACGAGGAATATCCTGCGAAAGGCAAATATGGGTATGCTTGTGGAGCAATATATCTCACAGGCATGCCTAATGTCCCTGATCACAGGCATTCTTGCAGCACTTGCCGGCATATTTATCGGCCTGTACTTTTTCAGGGATATGGCACTATACAATATAGGCACCTGGATCGTTCCTGCATGGATCAGCCATAATTTTGCAAACCTTTTCGCATTGTTGCTATGCACTACATTTTGTGTTGTTGCCGTATCACTTACTTACTATGTATTCATGACAATACCTGAACTGCAGGCAAATGTCAGGAGCTCGCTAATAAACCAGTCCCTTCCCCATACCACTGCTTATCTCTATGCACTGAGCAGGGGAGGTGGCCTGAACCTGCTGGACATTATGAGGTCGATCACCGAGAATTACCACATATATGGTGCCGCTGCAGAAGAGATCGGCTATATTGTCAAGGACATGGACTGTTATGGGACTGACCTGCTAACAGCCCTGGAAAAAGCCAGTCTGAGGTCACCATCCCAGAAATTCAAGGACTTTATCGAAGGCCTTAACTCAATTGTTGCAAGCGGAGGAGACATAACGGCTTACCTTAAGGCAAAGAACGACCAGTATAGGCTTACTGCTACAAAGGAGCAGAAGATCTTCTTTGAAACACTGGGAGTACTTGCCGAGGTATACATCTCCGCCTTTGTTGCCGGTCCTTTGTTCCTTATCACTATACTCGTCGTACTGGGACTGGTAAATTCCGGTTCCGTGACCATACTGAACTTCATAATATACCTGATGATACCCATCAGCACCATAATTTTTGTATTACTGTTAAGTTCGATAACTGGAGAGAATGTAAACTTCTCCAACATCTACGTCCGGGAAAAGAAGCTTGATGTCTTTTCCCATGTGATGATCAGGACAGGCCCTGATAACGAGGAAGAGCTGCGAAGGAAGATCAGATTCTACGAGAGACTTATCAGGATAAGTAATACACTTTTCCATCCCTTCAGTTTCCTGAAGAGCAGTCCTTCATATGTATTTGCGATAAGTCTGCCGCTTGCCGCCCTATACCTCATGATTACGGTCAGGGACTATCTGGGCAGCATAGATATCAGGGCTTTCAGGACCATAAATGCCGGCACACTTGCAATTGTCGATGACCATGTATTCATGGCATTGCTGATACTTTTTGTTCCTTTTGTGATCTTTGATGAGATCAGGAACCACAGGGTGAAACAGATCGAATCGCACATCCCTGAATTCCTGAAAAACCTTGCCAGCATAAATGAAGCCGGGATCATGCTCGTAGATGCCATTGAAATGAGCACTAAACTGAAGATAGGTGTACTGCATGCCGAGGTCAGGAGACTTGTGAACGACCTCTCCTGGGGAACCAAGATCGATGATGCCTTAAAGAAGTTCGAGTACCGCATAAGAACTGAAATGACCCGGCGTATCATCACTCTTATCATCAAGGCGAACGAGGCCACGAGTGATATCAAAAGTGTCCTGACAATTGCAGCCCATGATGCAGAAGTCCAGAAGCAGCTCAAGAAAGAACGAAATGCAGAGATGTTCGTGTATATTTTCATCATCTATATCGCATTCATGGTGTTCCTCTTCATAGTGTACATCCTCGCCGCATATTTCCTGCCGGCAATGCCCTCAGGTACCGAGAATGTACAGGCCGGCATGCCGCTTATCACTAACTTCGATCTTGAAGCCTACACTATGCTCTTCTTCCATGCTGCAATGATACAGGGATTCTGCTCTGGCATAGTTGCAGGGAAAATGGGTAGCGGAAATATCCATTCCGGACTTAAGCACTCGTTGTTGATGATGTCCCTGGCCTACATAATCTTTACAATGCTCATCTGAGAGGTCTTGTATGAACAAACAGGAAGATACATTCCAAAGGTCTGAATCAGCAGTTTCGTCAGTAGTAGCTGTCGTGCTGCTTCTTGGAATCATCGTCTCGATCATCACAGTGATAAATGTAAGTTATATACCCGAATGGAGGACCGGATCAGAGCAGACACACATGGATGAGGTGTTCTTTGATATGTCAAACCTGAAATCGCATCTCGATATCCTCTCTGCAACTGTTGACAGTCAGCCTTCGGGCTTCGTATCCATCAATGTCCCGATAAGGACGGGAGGCGGAAGCATTCCCGTAGTCAGCCCGGGCAAGTCCAGCGGAATGTTGAGCATTAACAAGAATGGGTTCTCCATGAGTACGACAGCCAGCGACTCGGTCATTAGCTACAGCAGCGGGACTTTTCTGGAAGGTCTTGGCTCGGTAACTTATCATTCGGACAACAGCAATTTCGTTGACCAGGAATATGGATACGAGAGTGGAGCACTGATACTTGCCCAGGGTGAACTTTCCTTAATGAAGCAGTCGCCTTCCCTTGATATAAGAAGAACTGACAATGATACGAACATCACCCTCGACATCAATGCTGTCCAGCTCCTTGGGCCTGTGAGAAGCATGAGCAGTAATTCCATGGAAGAGGTTCATATCAGATACAATTCTTCAGACACACTTTATGCGGGCGAGAACCTTTTTACTGAACTATCTCTGACGATCGAAACAGATTACCCTTCAGCATGGAAGGTATTCCTTGAAGAAGCTGCAGTTGATGCGGGACTTGAAGCGACAGAGTATTCACTATCTTCCAATTCCTCTGCCGTGATGTTGTCACTTACAGGGTCTCCGGGAGAAAACATAAAGGCGAATATCAGAAAGGATGTCTTTGATGTGAACCTCAACGTTTATGATAATTGAATCGTTTTTGATCCGGTTTGTAACTGTCCTCCAACATCCCCATATATGATACAGTTCATCTTTAATATGGGGATACATTGTGATCAAAGAAGTAATGCTATACGATAAGCTGGACGACGGGAAGGTCCAGTGCAGGATATGCAGCCACAGGTGCAGGATCTCTCCGGGGAAAAGGGGATTCTGCAGGGTGAGAGAGAATAGGGAAGGAACACTGTACGCCCTGAATTACAATGTCGTTTCAAGTGAAGCACTTGATCCGGTCGAGAAAAAACCGCTCTTTCATTTCTATCCCGGCTCTCCTGT
This sequence comes from Methanolobus sp., assembly GCA_033549165.1. Lineage (GTDB taxonomy): Archaea > Halobacteriota > Methanosarcinia > Methanosarcinales > Methanosarcinaceae > Methanolobus. The sequence goes on along the minus strand of JAWSUM010000027.1, from coordinate 12,639 downwards.
CTATTCCCTTGGAAGCATAGGCTGTAATTTCAGATGTAAACATTGCCAGAACTGGACAATATCCCAGGTAGAGATAGACACGTCAAATGCTTTTGAGCTCAGCCCGGAAATGGCAGTAGCAAGGGCATTGGAGCTGGGAGCGAGGTCCATCGCCTGGACCTACAATGAACCTGGCATCTGGTTCGAGTATACCTACGACTGTGCAAAGCTTGCAAAGGAAGCAGGACTTGCAACCATATACGTAACCAACGGCTACATAACACCTGAAGCACTCAGGATGATAGCTCCTTACCTGGATGCCTACAGGGTCGACATTAAGGCATTCAATGATGAATTCTACAGGAAGATAGCAAGCGCGAAGCTCAAGCCAGTGCTGGAGTCCACCGCACTGGCTAAGGAGCTTGGCATGCATATTGAGGTTGTCAACCTTATCATACCCACTTTGAATGATGATCCGGGAGAGATCAGGGAAATGGTTAAGTGGATACATGAGAAGCTCGGTCCGGATACACCCATTCATTTCACGCGTTTCCATCCCTACTACCAGCTGACGGATGTACCTTCAACGCCCCTTGAGACACTTGAGAAGGCATACGATATCGCCAGGGAAGAAGGCATGCATTATGTGTATCTGGGAAATGTGATGGGCACTGAGAAGGAGAATACCTTCTGCCCCAGCTGCGACGAACTGTTGATCAAAAGAGGCGCTTTCGATACGCTTGCCTGCATGATCTCGGAAGATAAGAAATGTCCCGGCTGTGGAGAGACGATCAATGTGGTCAACGACTGAAAGGCAGCCAATGTCCACCACTAACGAACTATGGGATGTAACAGGCAGTAATTACATACCAGACACATAAGCTGAATATACCCCCATACTTCCACTGGAACATATATTTTTAAAGATATATGATGGTCATCATAATGATGACTGCAAGTAGGACCTGAAAATCACCTGAAAGATGTAAGCAATCAAAAGGTTTAAAAGCAATAAGTGCATTAAGGAGATTCGCGCGTGAGCGCCATGCTGAGAGCCGCAATAACTCAGTTGGTAGAGTGTCTGGCTGTTAACCAGAATGTCACAGGTTCGAGCCCTGTTTGCGGCGCTTCAAAACTTTTTTCAGATTGGGCCTGTAGCTTAGCCAGGTTAGAGCGCTCGGCTCATAACCGAGCGATCACCGGTTCGAATCCGGTTAGGCCCATTTAAAAACTTAAGATGGCAGACATTAACGTGTTTAAACGGATTTTTTTGTATTCAGCATATTCATAATAAGCACCAGTGTAACTCAAGCTTATACTGAATCAAAAAACTTCACGGCAAAATTACAAAAATCAATTATCACATCTTTATCCAGTTCAAATTCCTTTCTATTACCTAAGTAATTGTGGCATGTTGGTGTAATCTCTTTACCATTTTTAAGTTCTTCATAAGAAATACATTTTATGTGCTTCTTTGAAACGATGACAAAATAACAATTTTCATACGGATAATCTTCAGGCAATTCTTTGAATTTGAACTCTTCACTTCTTCGGAATTTCACTTCAATAAAAAAAACTTCATTGTTTTTTTGAATTACGAAATCAGGCATGCGTCTTATGTTTGTTGCCACATCACTTCGCACACCTTTCAAGAGATTCATTATTCCTGGAACTGTATTTTCCATGCCATATCTAAAAACAGAATAACCTAAGGATAGAAAGAGTTCTTCAATCAGGGTTTCGGCAATTCTGCCTTTAATCATACTTTCTTTGTAGTAATGCTCTCTTTTTGATAAACCGCTCTGAGAATTATTTTCAAGTTTTTTCTTGTTACTTGAATCATCAGATTCTTGCGTTGGATCATTGGAATTTGCGAATTCCTTTTGATGTTTTCGGCATAAAGCGTTTTTGTATTTATTCATTGAATAGTCATATTCTCTTGGAGTAATCGCTTCTTTGCATTTGGAACAAAAATAATCCATTAAACTCACCTAAATTGTTTTGATTATATAAAATTCATAATCATATTTAAATTAAATGAATAAGTTTAGTATGGTTTAGTGGAAAGTATTCGTTGTGAGAAGAATAATATGAAAAGTGACACTGGGTACACTAAAGATTCTTGTAAAAATGAAGCAATGCAAGATATCATAAAAGAGATTAGAGATTGCAATCTTGCCTGTTACACAAACAGATACACATTCCCATTGAGCACACGTACAAATGGAAAACAGCGCCAGATCAGCATCGATGAATTAGTAAATGGCAGCCCCCTAGTCGATGATTGGAGAGGTCAACCTGTATTATTCATTTCCCAGGCACCATCCAAGCAAGCCTGGGTGGATAATGAACTAAGTTCCCTGAACAACTCGTTCCTGACCGATTTTCTGCTTCCGAAGATATATCCTGATCAGAGTTTGAATGAAGCACTCGAACAATGGAAGCAATTGGTCTTCTGGGTGCACACTGCGAATTGTTATCCTTTTGTGCATACCAATGGCAGAAGCAAAGGCAGGGACAAGGCTCCTGACCTAAGGTGTGCCAACAGGTACCTTGATCGTGTGGTCAACAACATAAAGCCAGAATTGATCATCCTGATGGGTGGAAGTTCAACCAGGTTCTTCTCAAGTTCGATAAGGTCCCTTACCGGGAACAGGAAGAATTACCCTCCTCTAAAGGATATTTTGGAATGGCAATACTCCAACGGGAATGAATTGAAGGTCCGTTCCAAAAGCGGAAGCATGGAATACAGGTCCATAGTAATCCCACATGCTGCCAATTGGGACCAGTTGTATGAGAAAGAAAAGTACGCTTATGATTTGGTGTTCCAATCTATGAAGGATATTTAGAAACAATTCTAAGACTACGATAAATTAGTATGGGCAAATATTCAAAACTTGGTATTGATCTTCTGAATAGTGCAGATGATTCTATTAAACTAACAGAAAGAGTATTTTGGGATTAGATCTCCCTGTGTCGGCCAGCAAGTATCAATAGTGGGAGAAATAGTGGTGGTTCGCATATACAAGCAATCGACGACAGGTTAGCCATGGGATGGAGAACAAAGTGGGCTTAAGTGACAAAATTGTTATTTTCACTAGAAAAAATAATTGATTAAAGCAGCAAAAAATATTTTATTCAAAAGTATTTATGCTTTTAAACCACCATATCTATATAAAACAAAATATTTATAGAGAGGATATTAATAATTAGAATAACTTCATTAACTTTTCAGCATAGGTGTAAGAATGCAAGAGTCTATCAACCTTATCCAAGCACATGCTACTAAACTAAGAAAACTAGAAGAAAATGAAAATTATCTTTTTGAACAATTAAACAACCTCGACGCTGAGACTGTAAGGAAGCTAATCGATATTTTTGAGATTGAATACTTTCAGCCAGTTAATCTCTTGCGCTTTGAAATATTACAATACATAAAAGACAAAAAGATAGTAACACCTGAATTAGTCGAAGAGATAAAGGGTAGGATAGTAGCAAAAGATGATGTTTACTTTTCAAAATACGGTGAAGCATTAGTAAATGGATTGTTGAATTATCCTGAAAAAAAGAAAACACCGTTTGTGAACTGGAAGAAATACTTCAGTGTATGTTTCCCCTTCTTTTATCTTCCAGAGGATCAAATAAAAGCTGATAATGCCCTTGGTAATATCTCAAGTAATCTAATTAAAACTTTAGAGTTAAAACAATACAAAACACATATAGTAGGATTTGAAGGAGCCCAAAATTATGGTGCTTCATTTTGTTGGATTGCTCTGTTCCCAAATAAAAGGGTATCTCACAGGAAAGCCTACCAGTTGTTTTTACGTATAAATAATTTGACAATGGAAGCTGGCATTGTTCCTGGATGGGATATAAATGATTCATCTTCGAATACTGTTGAGGAGTTTAATACTGTAGGGGAGGTACTTGATAAGCTCCGAAATTCCAAAGAAATGGCTCAAAGTAAAAATGATTCACTTATTGATTATTGGAAATTTGCACCCGGAGAAAATGGTAATCATTGGGATGATTTTCACAAGCAAAGTATAATGGCTATGGGTTGGGATAATTTAGATGACTTCAATAATTATACAACAGAAGAACTTGCTGATGCTTTGAATGTTGCTAACTCTTCAACCTCCAATTACATATCGAATATTGAAAATTTTAGAGATGCTAGTATTGGCGATATAGTTATCGCAAACAAGGGAAGAAGTAAGTGTTTAGGGATTGGTGTAATTGAAGGAGAATATTTTTTTGATAACAAGAGAACCGAATTTAAGCATATTAGAAAGGTAAAGTGGCTTATAAATGAACTCATTGACTTTGAGAAGCCTATTTTTAGACCAGATACTTTTTCCCCTACTCTCAAATGGGGGACTATAAAAGAGAAATATGTTAGTGTTAAGCATTCTTATGAAGATGTTTTTAATAATATAGAAGCCGGGAAAGTTGTTTTACCGCCTGCTAAAGTGTTACCAAGTGATTCTGGAACACAGAATTATTGGTGGTTGAATGCAAATCCAAAGATTTGGAAGATTGACAGTTTTGAGATAGGTGACATTCAGTCTTATACATCTCATAATAACAAAGGTAACAAAAGAAGAATATATAAGCACTTTGAAGAAGTAGATTCCGGAGATCTTGTTATAGGCTATGCAAGTTCACCTGTGAAGCAAATCAAAGGAATATTTGAGATTACAGAAAAGCTACATACCGATGACATTGAAGGCGAAGTAATCAGCTTTGAAATTAAAGAACTAGTAAAAGACATTATTAGTTGGGATGACCTAAAAGAAACTAAAGGTTTGGAAGAATGTGAAGTCTTTAAAAATAATCAAGGTAGCTTATTCAAGTTAACTGCTGAAGAATTCGAGATAATAAGAGATTTGATCGACGAGCGGAATATCAATGATGAAAAAGAAAAAGAGCTACTGGACATACAGGATTATTCCTTTTTTTCAGACCCGGATAAACCCTTTATCGAAGAAACTGAACTAAAAAACATCTTAGATTCTCTTGAAATTAAAAAGAACATTGTATTGCAGGGTCCTCCTGGTGTTGGAAAAACATTTGTTGCGAAGAAAATCGCTTATGAAATGATGAAAGAGACCGATGATTCAAAAATCGAAATTGTCCAATTCCATCAGTCTTATTCATACGAGGATTTTATACAGGGTATCAGGCCATCAGAAAATACCTTTAAGGTAAAAAACGGTGTTTTTCATAATTTCTGCAAGAAAGCAGAGCAAGACCCCGAAAATAAGTATTTCTTCATAATTGACGAGATTAACAGAGGAAATCTCAGCAAAATTTTCGGAGAATTGATGATGCTGATAGAAACCGACAAGAGAGGAAAATCTAAAGTACACCTGACATATTCTGAAAAAGATGATGCTCCATTCTCTGTTCCAGAAAATCTTTATCTGATTGGTACGATGAACACTGCCGATCGTTCACTGGCTATCGTTGATTATGCTTTGAGGAGAAGATTTAGATTCATTTCATTAAAACCAAAATTCAATGATAAATTTGTTGATCTGCTAAGTTCACAAGGTTTTTCAACGGATTTTATACATGACGTTATAGCCAAAGTCAATTCGTTGAATGAAAAGATCAAGTCTGATAAGAACCTTGGTGAAGGCTTCCAAATTGGTCATAGTTTTTTCTGTAACAATAATGTAAATAAACCTGAACAAGAGTGGTTTGAAAATATTGTAAAATATGAAATCGCACCGCTTTTGGAAGAATACTGGTTTGATGACATCGAAAAATCCCAAGATGAAATAAAACTGCTATTTATCTGAGTAGATCCATGTCAATTCCAATTCAGAATATCTACTATCTTTTATGTTACGCATGGAACAAGCTTGATGAAAGCGATATTGTAGATGTCAGAGACATCAGTATTACTGAGCTTGTTGATCTATTTGCAAAAATATTAGCTAATAGTACTTCCAGATTGCTAAAACAGGGTTTGGATCGCTATTATGTTGAACATGAATACGTTGTAAATGGAATAAAGGGAAAATTAGACCTTACTGCTTCTGTAAAAAGGAACCTTCTTCTTTCAAATAGAACCGTTTGCCTTTATGATGAATTTGATTATGATATTTTACACAATCAAATCTTGAAAACAACGATTTCCAAACTTATTAATACAAATGGCCTTAACTCTGAGATAAGAGATGAACTACACCGAATCCTAATAAAACTCCCTCCAATTTCTGAAATTTCTGTTAGACCATCTCATTTCAAACAAATTAGGTTACATAGAAACAATTACAATTATGATTTTCCATTAAAAGTATGTCTAATAATCAATGAAAATCTGTTTATTGATGAGTCCTCTGGACAGTACAAGTTCAAAGATTTCTTACGTGAAGAAAAAGCAATGGCAAGATTATTTGAGGCATTTGTTAGAAACTTCTATAAAATCGAACAGGCCGAGTTTAAAGTGGGAAGAGAAGATATAAATTGGAAATTTGAAGCTGAAAAAGATGAAGATATGTCAATGTTGCCTATAATGTCCACTGATATTTCGCTACAATCTCCCACAAGAAAAATAATAATTGATACTAAATACTACAAGGAAGCCCTTAAGGCAAGGTTTGATAAAGAAAAAATAAATTCCAACAACCTGTACCAGTTATTTTCATATTTAATAAACCAGGAATCAGAGTTGGATGCCAGAACCATGGAATGTGAAGGTATTCTGTTGTATCCAGCTGTTGAAAAGGGCTTTGATTTTTGTTATAGGTATGAAAATCACATAATAAGAATAATGTCAATAAATCTTGATCAAGAGTGGTATAATATTAGGAAAGATTTGTTGGGAATACTGACATAAGAAAAAACAAACAAATTTATATTCATATCACACCTCTCTTTCTTATGAAAATTTCTTTTGGATTGATTTTATAATGTCAGACGAAAAAACAAAACAGCTCAAATCCTTAGTATCAGAAATCAAGCGTCAGAATCGTCTGATATTCTTAGGTATCATATTAATTCCTTTTATTATCGGTATATTTCTAATTAAAAGTGCAAGACAAAAAAAGAATGAATTATTAAAGTTGAAAGAAACTATTATTCATGAAGTCAAAAAAGAGAATGAAGCTCGAACCACGGAATTAATTGATATTTATTATCATATCACTGATACTTATTTTACTTACCATAAGAGATCCTCAACTATAGCAAAATGTGATCTGTCTCTGGAAGATCTTCAATTTCTTAATAAAAATAAAGTATTATTCTCAAATGACTTTAACGGCTTCATTGGTAGATCAATTTATAAAATCACAGCACTGAAAAATAATTTTCAAATATATGACAATACCGCTTTTATTGAAAAAAGGGTATCAGAATATGACTATTTGTTCAAGAGATCTCCTTTCCCACTTGATCAATCTCAAAAGGTTGCAGTTGTTACTGATGATACTCATAACTTAGTAGTTGCAGGAGCAGGGTCAGGTAAAACAGAGGTTCTGATTACAAGGGCAGCATATCTAATAGAACGCAAACCAGATACTATAGACCCGAAAAGAATTCTTGTTCTTGCCTTTCAAAATAAAGCTGCAAGGGAAGTGCATGAGAGACTCGATTCAAGATTTGGTTTTGACGTTAAGGTCAAAACATTCCACTCACTTGGGCTTGAAATCCTAAAGGAAGTACACCGGGATTCAGGTATCGATGTACCTCGAGTTGCTGTTGAGACTGAGCAACTACAACTTGTTCTTTCAATTTTTAATCAAAAAGAAAAAGATAGTAATTTTCAAAATGAGATCGTTAACTACATGAAAGCATACGGGGACAGTGAAATACGCAAGACTAAGTCGGACTTTGATGAAAAAGAAAAGTATTACAAATACATGCGCAATTTCACATATAAGGCATTAGATGGCACCACAGTGAATAGTGAAGCTGAAAGAGAGATTCTCAACTTTTTTGTAACTCATGATCTGAACGGAAGAAGAATGAAAGTTCTCTACGAAAGTCCTGCCAATTGGATGGCATATAAGAAGGAAAATGATGAGACTCATATTCCAAAACCTGATTTTTTCTTTCCGGACGATGACATTTATCTTGAACACTGGGCCATAGATGAATATGGAAATGTCCCGGAATGGTTTGAAGGTAAAGATCCTTCAAAAACATATAAAGAAAATATGGAACGAAAAAAGAAGAAGTTTACAGAGCAAGATAAATACTTGCTTGTAGAGACAAGTCATAAGGATTTTAAACAAGCTGATTTTGTTGAAATTTTGAAAGACAGAATGGTAAAAGCATTGAATGAAAAAAATCCCGGGAAAGAATTTGAGTTCACTCCTATTTCATATGAAAGACTTGTGAATCGAGTATGGAAAGAGTGTGTAGTTTCTGTAAAAGGTCTTCCTCATAATATTGGTAGATTCATTACGATAGCTAAAACGTACAATTTAACTTCGGAAGAAATTGAACAAAAAATTGCAAATGGATCATGGTCCCTGAAGCAAATAGAATTTGCAACTATAGCTCTCAATGTTTACTCTACTTATGAGAACAGATTACGATCTGAAAACAAAATCGATTTCTCAGATATGATAAATCTTGCAGTCAAAAATCTAAGACAAAAAGAAAGCCTATACAAAAACCGTTTTGACCATATTCTTGTCGATGAATACCAGGACATCAGCCAGCAAAGGTATGAACTCATCAGATCACTAATGGATAAAAATGATGGTTGCAAACTATTTTGTGTAGGAGATGACTGGCAGAGCATAATGGCTTTCTCCGGTTCAAACCTGGATTTTTTCGTCCGGTTTGATCAATACTTCGATCATCCTGTAGTTACGTATCTTACTGTGAACTACAGAAGCTGTAAATCAATAGTTGATACCGGAGCAGAAATAATCAGGCATAACGGAAATGTCCAGCTTGTAAAAGATGCATTTGCCCATAATGATACTCTGGCACCTATAAGAGTATACATTTCAGTCCACAGTTCCAAATCAGTGAACGATTACTACACGCAGGTTGCTCAGCATTGTATGTGTACCATAGGCGGTTACCTGCAAAAAGGATACAACCCGCAGGATATCATGATCCTCTCCAGGATAGCCAATAGTCATATAATGAAAACGAAGTTACAGAAAGCTGCTGTAGCCTGTAACGTGCCCGTTTCCTTTGAGGCCAGATCATGGAACAAAATTCGTTTTATGTCCGTACATGCAAGCAAAGGCCTGCAGGCAAGAGTTGTGCTTCTGCTCAACGTTGTGGACGGACTATACGGCTTTCCCTGCAAAAAAGAAAATCCTGATATTTTCGAGCCTGCAACCAGAGGAAGGAAAAAGGACACCGAAGAGGAGGAAAGAAGACTTTTCTATGTGGCCGTGACCAGAGCAATGGAAGATTTGATCATTTACAGCCAGATAGATTCGGAAAGCAAATTTCTGGGAGAAATTGAGGATTGTGTTGTTGTAGAGTGTTTGCAGAACTGAACCTCTGTTTAATGTTCCAAGATTATTCTATAAAAAACTGAATTTAAACTAAGAATGACAGGTCATTCAGCATAAAACTTTGTTTTTATATTGTATCGCATCTGAAAAAATCGCCTGTACAAGGCAAGTACCCAAAACTTGAGTTAGAAGAAGAGTTAATAGTAAGTCACAAAGAAAGACTACTTGAACAAAAGATGCTTATTAATTTGTGACCTGTTCTTGATAAAAATTATAACATCCTTTTATTTACCAGAGATGATTTGATGAAAAGAATATACAAATATTATCCGGAAGACTTTGGAGAGCTAACTGTAAAAGTAGTGCATATGGACCTTCTTTTCGACATCTTTGACGATCATACAAAAGTAACATCCAATCTCAAATTGCAAACCCTCGACAAACCCATCAATGAACTTGAGCTGAACTGCAAGAACCTTGAGATCCTGTCAGTAAGTTGCAAAGATTACGATATTGATTACGAATACAGGAAAAAGGATGATATCCTCCTGATCAGGTTCGACAGAACCGTACCTGAAAACACAGAGATCATTATCAATACCGAGACAATATGCAGACCGACAGATAACATATTGGAAGGCCTATATTATGACGAAACACCTGCGGGAGCTCCCCCGCAGCAAATAACCCAGTGTCAGCAATGGGGATTCCAGAGGATCGTGCCATGTATCGATGACATGACCGCAAAATGTACCTACACTACAATCATCATTGCCGATGAGAGATATACGAATCTCATTACCAACGGTGACATTATTAAGGAAAGGCACTCCCTTGGGAACGGCAGGGACATGATCGTCTATGACAACTCGGTCACACCCATGGCAACGTATCTTTTCTTCCTTGGCGTGGGCACATATGATACGTTCAGAAAGGAGTTCGAATACCCGGATGGCCACATCTTTGACCTGGAATTGCTGGCACCTCCCGGTTCAGATCCAGTAATAGCACAGAGATCGCTTGAAGTTCTTTACGATTCCATTATGTGGATATATCTTTTCACAGGTCCCGGCCAATACGAGCAGCCTGAGATGCGCAAAGAGATCATGGAAATGGTCAAGGAAAGGGACCGGCTTAAAGATGAGGTGGAAGATCCGAATGATAAACTCGAAAAGGTCAGGGAAGATCTGGAGAAAGCAGCAGGCTCGATACATACCGGATACAAATATACCGGAACCGTCTACAGGGAGATCGGTATGCAGAACTCAAATTTCGGCGGTATGGAAAATGTGGGCAATACAACCATCAGCACCAATCGCATAATGCCCTTCCCCCAGATGACAGACAATGCTTTTGAGTATCTGATGAGGGTGAAGGTGCATGAGTTCTACCACAACCTGAACGGCTCCGAGGTAACCGGCAGAAGTCCTTTTGAGATATGGCTTAACGAGGCTGTTACCGTTCACATAGAAAGGATGTACCATGCGTACCATTTCGGTGAGGACTACAGTCGTCTTGGTGAGGCACTTGATCTTCTGGCACCGGGCTCAGGAACCTTTGCCCTTGACAGGGGAGCAGCATCAATGCCCATCATCCCTGACGGTTTCAATGACCCTGACGACCTCATCACATCAGTGACTTATGTTAAAGCTCCTGAATTTGTGAATATGGTCGAAACCCTGATGGGAAAAGAGACCTTTGCCAGGGCGCTTAATGTCTATCATTCCAGGTATAAGCACTCGAATGCTTCAAGCTGGGACTGGATAGAGATCATGGAGGAGGCTTCCGGCCTGGATCTCATGGGCATGGCGAACACCTGGCTGAAACAGACACAATTCCCAGTGCTTCATGTTGATTCCTCATACAATGAAGAAGAAAGAAGATTCACGTTATCCTTTGAACAGGAAGTTCCCGAGGGAAGATCATTCTGGGAATTCCCCATCCGTGCAGCTCTTATTGATAAAGACGGATACGACCTTGCCGAAGTCATGGAACGCATGACAGGCAAGCAAAAAGAAATTGTGATCAGCAATGTGAGCAAACCTGCATTCTTATCCCTGAACCGGAACTATTCTTTCTTTGGAAAACTGGTTCATGATGCGGATATTGATGAACTGGTCCTTCAGGCTAAAAAAGACTCAGACCTCATCAACAGGTTCCTTGCGTTCTACAGGATAGTGGATTCTGAAAAGATAAAACTGATAGAGGACAGCAACAGTCGTCCATCGGAAGAGTTCACAGATCTTTTCCATGAGCTCATTCGGGATCCTGATCTCATGGAGCAGGCAGGTGCACAGTTCCTGACCATCTTTGAATCTGTAGAAGATGAGAAATATGCACACAGCTACCAGTTATTGTATGAGGTCAAGCAAAAACTTCTCAAAGCAATAGCAAGCAGACACGAAGATAGCCTGATGTCACTTTATGAGAACTACAATGCGAAGGACGTTGAAAGCCAGGACTATCTCAAAGACCAGGTGAATGCAATCAAGAAGCGCCAGGTGAAGAATAGGTGCCTTTCCGTGCTTTCGACTCCTGATACCCCGGCAGTCCATGACATCATCAAAACTCAGTTCGAAACTGCCTGCAATGCCACGGATAAGTTGACTGCTTTCAGCCTTTATCTTGACAGTTCCGCACCGGATAAGATCGGTCTTATGCAGAACTACCAGAAGGAAGCAGAAAAACACCCGGTAAGCTGGGAAGCTTACCTCCGGGTTATAGGAAGCAGCAGCGGAGATGACGTGACCGACCTGGTAAAACAGGTGGAACAGTCAGAAACTTTCAGGATAGAACAGGCAAACGACCAGAGAGCACTCTTTGGAAGTTTTGCATATAACAGGAAGAGATCCCTGCAAACTGAAAAGGGACGGAAATTGCTCGAGAGTATAGTTCTCAGGCTGGCAGAGATCAACGAGTACAATACCGTAAGCATACTCAACGTACTTGCCAATATTGACAGGATGGAAGACAAGTACTACATACCTCTGGTGGAAATGATGGTTAATTTCCTGGACAGGCTTGATCCGGATCAGACGCCAAGCGTTTACAACAGGGTAAGGAAGATACTGCTCAATACTCCGAAAGCAGTGAGAAGATATGAAGAAGTTAATGGAAGAATTGACCTGGGTTAAAACCTGAAACCGGCTTCATATCCATTTTATTTTTGGCATTGGTAACCATATATAGTTATATACTATGACTACGTAGATATAAGCGT